>JBGVAW010000068.1:0-3570 GCA_045224955.1 Candidatus Cryptobacteroides sp. | reverse complement strand
TTACCCTTGTATTCTCCCTTTCCGGCAAGCGAGAAACTAACCGATGCGCTGAGGGAAGTAAGCCTTGCAAGATGCAGGAGGCCCTTTTCAGCCGCGTAGAGCTTGTTGTACTTGCGGCCCCTGTAATCTATTGCATAAGGGTCGAAGTTGGCATTGGCGTTGATTCCCACTTTCTCGAATATGTTGGTGGACATCGTTACGCCGATGTTGTTAAGCCTGAGGGAGTCGGCCAGGAAGTTGTAACCGGTAGAGATATTCAGCTGATCGATCAGCTTTACCTTCTTTACGCCCTTACCCGTAGTATCGCGCAAATCGCGGACCTTTGCCTCGAAGTTGTTTCCGATGGAAATGCTGGCCGTGGCAGACTTGCCCTTGCCCGGGGGAGAGTAGAGCTGGCCGGAATATATATTGTATTGGTATTCCTTGTCCGCTCCGGAAGCATCGGTATAATACAGAGTCCTGTAACCGTTGAAAGACTTGGCCTTATCCGGACTGAAGGACAGGGAGAACGAAGGCGATATAACGTGCCTTATGGCCTGGATTTTCTTATTCCTGCCAAAGTTCAGGGTTCCGTATATCCTGGTACTTGCCGACATCGCAAAGGAATAGTTGTGCGTTGCGCCAAAGTGCCCGAACTGCTTGCCTTCAACCAGCTCTACCTTGTCTGTTTCAGGATTATACTCGTACTCGTTCTTCTTAAAGAACCAGTTCATTCCATAGGTCACGCTGGGGTTCACATTAAGGTATTTGAGCACCGAGAAACTAGGCAGACCTATATTAAAGGAATGAGTCATACCATTCTGGAACTTGTTCATAAAGTCATCTTTCATAAACTCTGAAGACTTAAACGCAACCTTGTTCTGCAGGGTGGTATTGTATGCGAAGGAGATCTTCTCGTAAATCTTTTCCTTACCCGCGCGAACCTTTCTCTTGAAAGGATAGAACCTTGACACAGAGAAGGTTATGTTAGGCAGGGTGAAGGTATAGGAACTGTCCCTGGAATTCTGGCTGTGCAACATATTCACGGACAGATTGTACTTACCGTTCCAGTTCCTGGAGAATGACACGGACGATGATGCCTGGTTCTGAAGGGCCTCGGTAATAGACCTGGAGTTATACCTGTTGTTGGAAGGGCTGGAGAAGTTCACAGATGCGCTGAACGTGGTTCCCGGAATGAATTTGGCATCCTGGCTGTGGGACCACTTTACAGAGAAGTTTCGCGTCTGGAAGAAGTCAGTACTTCCCTTAAGGCCGGTCTGGTCATTTGACAGTATGATGGAGAAATTACCGTTGAACTTGTAATTTACCTTATATCTGGAATTTATGTCAAGACCCCAGGACCCCAGGGTATAGTAATCTCCGGTGACCGACAGGTCCAGATGGTCGCCGAATACAAAGTACATTCCAAGGTCCCTTAGATAAAAGCCTCGGGCGCTCTCTTCTCCGAACGTAGGCATAAGCAGACCTGTTGCCCTGCTGGGCCTCTTGGGTATGAAACCGAAGGGAATAGCAATAGGTAGGGGAACACCCTCGATAACAGGCCAGGACGGGCCGAAAACGGTCTTTCTGCTTGGTTTGGTGAGGGTTCTTGCAGATGTAAGATACAGGTAGTAGTGAGGCTCTTCCAGGTCGCATACGGTGTACTGACCACCCCTGATGTTGATGGATTTATCCGGCAGCATCTTGATTTTGGTACCCTGGAGCAGACCCTCGTCCTGCTGGGTAATCATATTGGTGATGCGGGCCTTGCGCGTGTTAAAATTGTAGCGCAGTTCTTCCATCTTATAAGTATCGCGGCCCTGAGTCATCTCCGGCAAGCCCTTCCATTCCTGTTTTATGGAGTCATAAATACCCGCGGCATAGACGATACCGGTCTTCATATCGTACTCCATAAACTCAGACTTCAAGGTCATATCGCCATAGGTCACGGAAACATCGCCATAATACCTTCTGATACGCCTGCCGTTGCTGAATACATCAACTACTGAGTCTTTGGCGGTAGAAAAGGCCGGGAAGTCAAGCGAACTGTGCTTCTGCATTTCTGCAGAATCTATCTTAAATAAGGAATCCGCCCTGTGAAGAGAGTCTCTT
Organism: Candidatus Cryptobacteroides sp.; assembly: GCA_045224955.1. Lineage (GTDB taxonomy): Bacteria > Bacteroidota > Bacteroidia > Bacteroidales > UBA932 > Cryptobacteroides. The sequence goes on along the minus strand of JBGVAW010000068.1, from coordinate 1,479 downwards.
ATGGCTCTGAGGGAATCTGACAGTACGATGCTGTCCTTTTTATATTCTACGGCCTGATTGAACCTGTTCTTGTCTTTCTTCCTGTTCTGGGAATAGGAAACTCCCTGCCCTGCAAATATAAAGAGCAGCGAGAAGGCCACGGTCAAAAGTCCCTTCAAGCAGGTTTTTATGTATTTCCTATCCGATACTTGCATCCTAAACAGGATTTTTATTAATTTTGCAATCAACAAAGATATTACCATTTTGAGAATTTCACAAATCCATAAGACATTCTTGCTATCTTTTCTTGCCGTTGCAATGATATTTTCTTCTGACGCAGCGGCTCAATCTGGGACATCCGGCCTTAAGGTAGTCTGCATAGACGCAGGCCACGGCGGTACGGACCCTGGCGCAACCCGTAAATATAAAGGTAAGAGATACAACGAAAAAGATTTCACCCTGGATATAGCCAAGGCTCTTGAAAAGAAGATAAAAGATGCCTATCCCGATGTAAAAGTGGTAATGACCAGGACCAAGGATGTGTATGTAAGCCTTAAGGGCAGGGGCGATATCGCCAATAATGCCAAGGCCGATTTGTTCATATCCATTCATATAAATGCCATCGGAGGCAAAAAGGATGCCTCCGGATTTTCCGTCCACTGTCTTGGAGAGTCCAGAGACCCTTCACGCGACAACTTCAAGGAGAATATGGAGGTCTGCCGCAGGGAGAACGCCGCCTTCTCTGCAGAAGAAGTAGGGGAGGCACTTAACATAGACCCCGACGACCCATCGTCCACAATGATTTTCACCCTGGCCCAGAATGTCCACCTGGAGCAGAGTCTTGATTTTGGAGAAAGGGTTCAAAAGGAAATGAAAAAAGGGCCTATTAAAAAGGACCGCGGTATATGGCAGCAGAGCCTCTTCGTGCTCAAGGTTACATCGATGCCGGCAGTGCTGATAGAATGTGGCTACATCACCAATGAAAAGGATATGGCCACCCTTACCACGGAGGCTGGACGCAAGGAGATAGCAGGATGTCTTTTCAGGGCCTTCAAGTCCTATAAGACCAGTTTTGACCAGAATATGATATCATCGCCGATTTCCATATCCGAGTCCGACGAACCCGTTTCCTCCGAACCCCAGGCAGTTGAAGAACCCCAGGTACTTTATGGCACCCAGATTATGGCCGGCAGCAAGCTGCTGCCTTCCAACCACAATGCCTTCCAGGGATACAAGGTGATGACGGTAAAAGTAGGCAATCTTTACAAGTATATTGCTGGGGTCGATGGTGACCTTCAAAAAGCGAAGGAAACTTTCAAACGGATTAAAAAAACGTTTCCCCAAGCGTTTCTTGTAAAGACCGATGGGGAAAGTGTAGAAATCGTAAAATAAGAAAGGGGATTTTTAGCTAAATCAGGGGCCTCAAACGCCCAAAAATCCGTATTTTATTATTTTAGAGTTATTCCAAATAAGAAATTGCCGTACAGTATATCTGCGGGT
>JBGVAW010000067.1:0-6739 GCA_045224955.1 Candidatus Cryptobacteroides sp. | reverse complement strand
CGGCCTGTCACGCCGGAGGTCGAGGGTTCGAGTCCCTTCCGCACCGCAAAAAGCCACTTACGCAAGTAGGTGGCTTTTTCGTATATAGTCTTGTCCGTGCTATCAAGGGAGGGAGTAATCTTTAGCAGAACTTCCTTCCTTTTTGTGTAAAGCGATCTATCAGAAGAGAAGCGACAAGGTTGGCAGTAGAGTTTACCAGCGTAGCAGGAATATCGCAGATAGTACCGATAATCATAAGAGTAGCCGCAAAAGCCGGATCAACCCCAAGCACAGCGCAAATAAGAATCTCGCCCGTCATTCCCCCGACAGGAATGGCCCCGACCACAATACTGACGACAATCGCCAATAGAATAACAAGCGCAGCATCACCTATCCCGGAAGGCATCATTCCAAAGAAATATAAGGTAAACAGTACCTTGGCCGTAGCGGTAATGACCGAACCATCCTTGTGCAGATTGGTTCCAAGAGGAATAACCCCATTAGCAATCTTCTCGCTTACCCCAATCTTCTGTGCCGCAGCAATATTTACAGGAATGCAGGCAGCAGAAGAACAGGTACCTACCGCCGTGGCTGATGGTACAATCATCTCCTTCCAGAACTTTCCGAGCGGAACCTTGCAATAAAGCGCATACAAAGAATTGAGCACCACATAGGCAAGCGCGCATACTACGCAAACCGCAAGGAAAACACTGAGATAATCGCCCACGATCCTGCCCCCGAGCTGCCCTATGGTATGGGCAAAATAGCAACCGATGCCTATAGGCGCCAGCTTCATTACCACTTCCATTATCTTCATAACAACCCCGCAGCCCTCAAAGACCAGCTTCTCCACGGTCGGGACAGCCTTCCCGAGAGAAGCCACCGCAAGGCCAAACAAGGCAGAAAATATAATTAGCGGCAAAAGATGCTCCCTTGAAAGAAGCCTAGGAAAATCGCTCACGGTAAATGTGCCCACAATGGCATCGCCCACGTTCACTCCCTCGCCCAGAAAACCTCCGGCAACCGCAGCGTCACCGCCCAAGGAAGCAACTCCGGAAAAAGGATTCCAAACGGTCATAACCAGGAAGGCCAGTATGCCGCAAAGCACCGTCATAAAAAGGAAAACGCCAAAGGCTGTTCCAAGAACCCTTCCAATCATCCCGTTACGCCGGAGCACAACCATAGACTGCGCCACGGAAAAGAAAACCAGCGGCACAACCAGCACAAAAATAAGATTCAGGAAGATTTTCCCGACAGGCTCAAGCACACCTGCCCTCTCTCCAAGCACGGCTCCAAGAACTCCTCCCGCAATCAAGCCCAACAGAAGCAGAAGAGTGGAAAAGTAATTCTTTAAGAAGCCGGCCTTCCCCATTTTTACTTTCTCTTAAGCCAGAAGAATACAAGCAGTGACAATAAGCCCATCCCGGCGCCAAAGTAATTTGCGGCATCGATAGGAATGACCGGAATCTTCACGCAAAGCAGATAGGAAGAGCAAACTGCCGTCATAAATACGGCCGGAATAAGAGTAATCAGGAAGTAAAGTCCGCGCCTTTCCTTTGTAAAGAATGCCGTTACGGCCCAAAGCGTAAACACAGAAAGGGTCTGATTGGCCCAGCCAAAGTAACCCCAGATATTCTCGAAGCCGTTCTTGTCAGAAATATTGAACCAAAGAAGCAAAGCCACAAGCACAAACAAAGGAATGCTTATGGTAAGACGGTTGCGTATGGGCTTCTGGTCAAAATGCAGGGCATCGGAAATAATAAGTCGGGTGCTGCGAAGGGCGGTATCGCCACTGGTAATAGGAGCGGCAACAACGCCAAGGATAGCCAAAACGCCTCCGACCACGCCCAGCCAATTGCCGGATATAAGTTCTACGATGCGAGGCGCTGATGCCTGAGGAGCGTCAAGACCGACATCCACGTAACCATCGGCATAGAAGAAATATGAAGACACGGCTGCCCAGACAAGGGCCACCAGGCCCTCGGTAATCATCGATCCATAAAATACCGGCCGGCCAAGTTTCTCATTCTTGAGGCAACGGGCCATAAGGGGGCTCTGGGTTGCGTGAAAACCGCTGATTGCGCCACAGGCTATAGTAATGAACAGGCAGGGGAAGATGGGAGTTGCAGGGGATGTCCTGTTGCCAAGGCCGTCCCAGAGCTCGGGGATTGCAGGCCATTTGGCAAAGAGACCCACCATAAGTCCGGCCGCCATAAACAATAGCGCAATTGCAAAAACAGGGTATATCTTGCCTATGATCTTATCTATAGGCAGCATAGTGGCTATGATGTAATAGGCAAAGATGACACCCGCCCAAATCATAAATGCAGAATTGGAGCCATCGCCCGCAAGAGTCTTAAGGATTTCTGCGGGGGAATATACAAACACCGCGGCTACAAGGAGAAGAAGCAGCACGGAGAAGCACAGCATTACAGATTTCGTCCCCTTTCCAAGGTACTTGCCTATGAGTTCCGGAAGTCCTATTCCGCCGCAGCGCAGCGACAGCATTCCGGAAAGATAATCGTGGACAGCACCGGCAAAGATACAGCCCAGAACTATCCAGAGATAGGAAGAAGGACCGAACTTGGCACCCATTATGGCACCGAAAATAGGTCCGGTTCCGGCAATGTTAAGAAACTGGATCATAAACACCTTCCAGGTGGGAAGGGCTATGAAATCTACGCCGTCGGCCTTGGTAATGGCCGGGGTCTGGCGGGAACTGTCAGATCCGAATACCCTGTCTACAAAGCGGCCATAAATAAAGTAGCCAAGGACAAGGGCAACAACACATAGGATAAACGAAATCATAATTCTCTCTACTCAAAAAAACTAAAATGAACTCTTCCGTAAACCTTTTCCTTTACAAAACGAGGATGATTGGCAAAGGAATGCTCTGCGCCGTGCTCCAATATGAAGTAGCGCTCCGGATATAGAATATCCCCGCCAAAAATGAGGTCCGGAATGGTCTCAAGTCCCTCCAGGGCATAAGGCGGGTCTGCAAAAACAATGTCGAACTTCTCCCGGCAAAGTGGCAGGAACTCAAACACATTGTGTCTTACCACGGTAAGAGAAGGAGCTATACCCAGTTCACGGGCGGTATTTGAAATAAAGGCCGCATTTTTGGGAGCCATCTCCACGCACCAAACGTGCCCGGCCCCGCGGGATATGAACTCAAAAGAAATGGCGCCCGTACCTGCAAACAGGTCAAGCACCTTAAGATCTTCGAACTCGTATTCGTTGGACAGAATATCAAAAAGGGCTTCCCTGGCAAAGTCAGTAGTTGGTCTGGCCTTGTATGCCAAAGGCGGTGTTATAACCTTCCCCTTAAGTTTTCCCCCGATTATCCTCATACAGAAAGGAACTCAACAGCCTTGAAATACCGGTAAAGAGACATCTCCTGCTCGTGCTCAAGAGGAGTCCTGAAACAAATGGAGGACTGATCCGGATTAAGCTGGAGTTTCTTTGTTACCATAAAGATATAATACTGGGCCGTAGTAAAATCTGCCGCACGGAACACATTGGCCAGAAGCAGGCTGCATCCCCGGGCCACGGCAATGTTAAGCCAGCCTTCACGCCAGGAGCAAAGAATTTTATTGTAGTCTCCGCAGGAAGGAAGATCCCTGAGCACGTACCAAAGTTCAGGGAGCACCTTGCCGGTTTCGCCGGCAGGCTCGCCTCCAGGAAGGGCATACACCATTATGGCTCCATACTCAGGCACGGGCTCGAATTCCACCCTGTCTTGCGGCTGAACCGCAGCCACATCCTCCAGGGTAGCACGGGCCTGCGACTCATTGAAGAATTGGGTAGGAACCAGAGTAACCTTGGGGGTGAACAAAGAATATCCACTCAAGTTATCTTGAATGGATATTTCTTTATTTGTATTTGCCGATTTGTCCATATAGGCGGCAAAGCTATTACTCCCAGTTACCGGCGTTGTTGTTAGGTGTATTTACACTACCTACCATAAGGCCTTCGTACTGATTGCTGGTGCGGCGCTGGTCGTCAAGATTGATTCTGAGCTGGTTGTCAAGGCCCTTGAGGAGGGACTTGTAAGGCATACAAGCCTCGAACAGAGGAACATCCACACCGGAAACCTTCTTTACAATTGCCTCCATCTGAACCTCCTCTCCACCTGAGAAAGGAATGTACTTGAGGGAGTCAACCACAAAATCTTTACGGCTGGCGAACAAGGTATCTTTTACATCGATCTTCTGAACGATGGAAGCGATAACCTTTTCTCCCTTAAGATAGCGCTCGTAGAGTTCCTGCTGGGTAATCTTCTTGTTAGCCTTCTTGAGACGCTCTGTGTTAACTACAGCAAGAGAGTCATCCTTTGAACCAACCTGGAGAATAATCTCCATCTTACCGGTGTTGTAGAAAAGAATGAGGGAATCAATACTTGAATTGAACTTTCCGTGAACAGACTTGTAAGCAACCTGAAGTGTACGGATGTCTTTCAAACGCTGGATAGCGACCTCTGAACGGGCATCTTTTGCCTCATTGAACTTAACAGGCTTCTGAATGCCATTTACACAAGCCAGAATAAGAACCACTATCAGAAGTGGCAAAACGCAGTACGTAAGTACTTTTTGAAGTTTCTCGTTCATTATAGATTATTTTTATTTATTCAAAATTTGAACAATTGTCGGACAAAGTTAAAAAATTGATTTATCAAATGCAATATAATTTGTATTTTTGCATCGGCGATTTGTAAAAATGACAGAGGATTACTCATATCACGGACAGGTTTTGGGGTCGATAGTTTCCCAAGCAACCCGAGTTGCGACCGTAGCACACGTGCATCCTGACGGGGATGCGGTGGGCAGCAGCATTGCCGTAGCCTCCTGGCTGGAAAGCCTTGGCAAGCGGGTAAGATGCCTCTTCCCGGATCCCGTTCCGGAATCTATCCGCTTCGCAATCAACCCTCAGAGGAAAGAAAAAATCCTTGTTTATGCCGACAGTCCATCGGCCTGCGAAGATTGGATAAAGGCCTGCGACCTTATAATAATCCTGGATATGAATTGTTTTTCCAGGGCCGATGGTTTGGAGACCTCGCTGGAAGAGAGCAAAGCCAAAAAAGTACTCATCGACCACCACCTCTATCCAAAACTGGAAGAGTTCGACCACGCCATATCCTTCCCGGAAGCATCGTCCACGGCAGAAGTAGTCTATTACCTGATTAAAGAGCTTGGAGTTCCCACACCGGAGGCCGCCACCGCCCTTATGACCGGTATGACCACCGACACCAACAACTTTTCCAACTCCACCAGGCCCCAAACCCTAAAAATGGCCTCCGAACTGCTGGCCCTTGGGGTTGACAGGGACTCGATAGTTGAAAACATCAACCAAAAATACAGGGAAAACCGCCTTCGTGCCCTTGGTATGTTGCTCTACACCAGGATGAAAATCACAAAAAGCGGCGCAGCTTGGAACATTCTCTACAAGGAAGATCTTAAAAAGTTCGACCTTTGGGAGGGAGACACTGAAGGCTTTGTAAACATTCCTCTTACAGTTGGGGACGTGCGCCTGAGCATACTCCTGAAGGAGGAAGGAGACCTTTTCAGGGTATCTATCCGTTCCAAGAAGGGCACCTCCGCAGAAATTATGGCAAGGCAGTATTTCCACGGCGGCGGCCATGAGAACGCAGCCGGAGGCAAGGTGCTGATTCCTCAGGACATACCCAGCCCCGCCCACGCAGAAGAATACATAGAAAAACTGGTAAAAACATATTTAGGATGATAAGGAAAAGTCTCATAGCAATGGCTGCGGCAGCCCTTATTCTTTCCGCGTCCTGCAACAAGGAAAGCATAAAAAATATGTACGCATCGCAGGAGACCAGGATAGAATCCATCCTGAACGCCATGCTGAATTCAGACCAGGAAGGCACAATGTACGTTGTGACCAACGGCGGAAGCCAAAGGCTTGTAGTAGCAGAAGGAGAAGGAGAGCCCCTGACAGCCTCCGGGACAGTAAGCTTTATGTACGAGGCTTACACCATTCCTTCAACAAGCATATCGGCATCCAACCTGTTCGCGACCAATGTTTTAGAGACGGCAGAATCGGCCGGCCGGGATACATCGGACCCTGACGCCTTCGAGCCCGTAACAGAAAAACTGTCGGACAAGAACCTTGTAAAAGGCCTGTATAACGGCATTATAGGCGTAAAGGCCGGGGAGGAGTGTTATATACTGTTTTCAGGCAAATATGGCTTTGGCGGCAGCGGTATGGGCATAGTTCCCTCACACGCTGCTTTGGCATATCATTTGAAGATTACGGACGTCTCGCAATAAGTAGAATATGAAAAGAATTTATACATATCTTGTTATCGCTGCGGCAGCGTGTTTATTTGCCGCTTCCTGTGCAAAAGAAGTCACAACAGATTCCAAAAAAGAGTTAAGGGATTATTTCCTTGCCTGGATGGCAGCCAATCATCCCGGAGTAGAGCCTCAGTCTAACGGAATCTATCTTCTTGAAGAATCAACCGGAGTAGGACTCCCCTACACAGGAGAAGAATATTTCTATGCAGAAATAACCGTTGCCGACATCAAGGGCAACATCTCATCTACCTATAGCGAGGCCCTGTCAAAACAGCTTGGCACCTACAACAAGGCCTATTACTACGGCCCCAAGATGGCCGGACTGGGTACTATGAACGCCGGACTTTACAACATCGTCTATGGAATGCAGAGAGGCGGAACCCGCAAGGCTATCATTCCATTCTGGATGGCCACATACGATATGTACGACACTCAGGAAGAAT
>JBGVAW010000066.1:0-4059 GCA_045224955.1 Candidatus Cryptobacteroides sp. | reverse complement strand
CGCGGTTAATCCTTCTGCCGAGTTCAGGACTCTTAACGCTACGGCCCGCATCGGCGCGGAATTGAACTTGAACAAGAGCCTGTCTCTTGGCGTTCTGGGAAAACACCGTTTTGGAATGGTATCGCTCTCTGAACTCCGCGGCTCTGCCAACCTTAAGCTTCTGGGCTTCCTCTCCTTGAGCGGCAGCGTTGCCGTGAACGATTTCGGAGTATGCTACGGCGGGGCTGTGCTTCTGGACTGCAAGGCTCTTACTCTGTTCGTTGGAATGGACAGCGTTCCCACAAAGGTTACCCCTCAGTACATTCCGGTCAGCTCCGGAACGGTTGCAATGAGCGGCGGACTTAACATAACCTTCTAAAAGGCAAATAATAAAAACAAATAACACTATGCCAAACATCTCTCTTCGCGGCGCACAGATGCCCGCATCTCCTATCCGCAAACTTGTTCCTTTTGCCGATGCTGCCAAAAAGCGTGGCACCAAGGTTTTCCACCTTAATATAGGTCAGCCCGATCTGCCTACCCCGCATAAGGCTTTGGACGCTCTTAAGCACATTAACAGGAAGACTTTGGAATACACCCATTCCCAGGGACTTCTTTCTCTCAGGGAAAAGCTTGTAGGCTATTATTCCAAGTTCGGAATCAATCTTGGCGCCGACGAGATTATGGTAACCTGCGGTGGCTCCGAGGCCCTGCTGTTTGCCTTCCTGGCCTGCCTTAACCCCGGCGACGAGCTTATTATGGTTGAGCCCGGTTATGCAAACTACCTTGGCTTTGCCGTTACCGCCGGAATTAATGTAAAGACCGTTACTTCCAGGATAGAGGACGGTTTTGCCCTGCCTTCAGTAGAGGACTTCGAGAAAGCCATCACCCCTGCCACCAAGGCAATCCTCATCTGCAACCCTAACAACCCTACGGGTTATCTTTACAGCGACGAGGAACTCTTCCGTCTGAGGGATATAGTCAAGAAACACAATCTCTTCCTTCTGGCCGACGAGGTTTACCGCGAGTTCGTTTACAACGGCAAGCCTTACCGCAGCGCCCTTACCCTTGAGGGAATAGAGGATAATGTAATAGTAGTTGACTCTGTATCAAAGCGTTATTCCGAGTGCGGCGTACGCGTAGGTATGCTGGTAACCCATAACAAAGAGGTTCTCTCTACCGTTATGAAGTTTGCCCAGAGCCGCCTTTGCCCTCCGCTTGTAGGACAGATAGTAGCAGAGGCTTCCATAGAGGGAACCGAAGACTATGCCAAGGAGTGCTTTGACGAGTACAAGGCCCGCAGAGATTTCTTTATCGAAGGTCTTAACAAAATCCCCGGAGTTTACAGCCCCAAGCCGGAAGGCGCATTCTATACGGTTGTAAGCCTGCCTGTCGATGATGCCGAGGCTTTCTGCAAATGGTGTCTTACCGACTTCAGCTACGACGGTTGCACAGTTATGATGGCTCCCGCAGCAGGTTTCTACGGAGACCGCACCATTGGTCAGCGTCAGGTTCGTATGGCCTATGTGCTTTGCATAGAAGACCTTGCAAAAGCACTCAAGGTGCTTGAGGAGGCACTTAAAGCCTACAACGCAAAATAATTCTGCCGTGCTGTATCGTCAGAAATTAACGTCCACTCTGGAGGCCTTCTCTGCTCTTTGCGAGCGGGAGGGCCTCCGTTGGTATCTTGCCTTTGGCAGTGCCATTGGGGCGGTGCGCCACGGCGGCATCATCCCGTGGGATGACGATATAGACGTTTATATGCCAAGGCCGGACTTTGAAAAACTGCTCTGCGCCAAGGTGCCCGTGGGCTATGAAATTCTGACCCCCCGTAAGGTAAGCGGCCTTCCCTTTACATACGCCAAATTCTCTGACACCGGTTCCTGTATCTGGGAAATGAAAAAATACCCTTTTGTAACAGGAGTATTCATTGATGTTTTCCCTCTTGACAGCGTTAGGGAAGATAAGGCGGAGGGCCTGCGAAAGACCTTTACCCAAAGGCTGATCGCCTATAAGCGCGGCGTTAGACGCACGGACTTCGCTTCCTGGTGTCACGCTTCGCTGCACGACCGCCTTGCCGCCGTTCAGGACTTAATTTGGTACAGGCCGCTGAAGAACCGCAGCCTGAGCCGCCTTCTGGCCCTTGAGTCCGCCCTCTCCAAAGAAGAGGGGGACAGGTTCATTGTCTATGACAACATATACCCCCTTGGCAAGGTACTGTACGACAAATCTCTGTTCGCAGGCACCCGGGAGGTGACTTTCGAAGGCCTTAAGGCAAAACTTCCCTGCGGAAACGATGCCCTTCTCACCCAGATTTACGGAGACTATATGACCCCGCCCCCTGCTGACAAGAGGGTGTCGGGACACCATTGCCACTTTATAAATCTGGAAAAGAGGCTTTCCATCCCGGAGATTAAAAAACTTCTAAGGAACCAGGTAAAATGAGAGTACTGTTCTTCTCCAACAACCCCTCCGACTACTATAATGATACCCTTGGAACGGGGTATCACGGCGGCGGATGGGTCAGTTCCGTACTGGGACTCATAAAGGAGGAGTGCACTGTTGGCTTTGCCTTTTTCACCGGTTCCAAGGCCGATGGCCGCAAGACCGTTGGCGGAGTAGAGTATTTTCCTGTCTTCAATCCCTTTGACAGCCGTAGAGGAAGGGTGAAAAAACTGCTTCCCGGCGGATTTGCAAGAGAGGATAAATATCTTCTGAATAAGTATTTAGAGATTGTGAAGGACTTCCGTCCGGATGTCATAGTGGTCTTTGGAAGCGAACATTCCTTCGGCCTTGTGGCAGAAAAGACACAGATTCCTGTAATCCTTCACGTTCAGGGCCTTCTGGGCCCCTGCCTTAAGAACTATTTCCCGCCCACAGCATCCTGGAGAAAGTACATTCTGTCTGCCGGAGGTTTTTCCAAGGCCCTGTGGCGATTCTACTTTATGCGCCGCTGGCGCTACTCGGCAGAAAGAGAGAAGAAAATCCTGCGCACCGTGGGCAATTTCTTCTGCCGCACCGATTGGGACAAGGCCCAGATTAGGGAGGCCAACCCCGATGCGAAAATTTTCCATTGCGAAGAGGTTTTGCGGGATGTATTTTATAATTGCAAACCTTGGAGCAAACCCTCCGGCGGCAAACCGGTATTCGTAACTACGATATCGGAGGCCCCGTATAAAGGGATGGACCTGATTTTAAGGACAGGCTCTATTCTAAAGGCCGATGGTTTCCTTTTTGACTGGAAGGTTTACGGCAATGTCGATCCTGCCTTCTTCGAGAAGATAACGGGTATCGGCTGCGCCGATGCCGGCATTACCCTTTGCGGGCCAGCCCCCGCGGAGGTGATAGCCGCGGAACTCTCCTGCTGCACAGCCTACGTCCACCCTTCCTACATTGACAACAGCCCCAACAGCGTGTGCGAGGCCCAGATTATCGGGGCCCCGGCAGTGGCATCGAGAACCGGGGGCATCCCTTCCATAATAGAGGACGGTAAAACCGGACTGCTTTTCCCGGTGGGAGACGCAGCCGCCCTTGCAGGAATTATGGAAGGTTTAATCAGAGATTCCGGAACAATTTCCGGGAATGCTGCCGGACAGAAGGCAGCGGAAATCCGCCACTCCAAGAACAACATTAAAGCTAATTTCTTAGCAGCTCTTAACTCCCTGAACCGCAACATTTGACCCGTTGTGAGACTTTTTATTAAAATGTTTTAAAAATTTCGGTAACCATTAGTACTCAGATACGACATATTATAGTATGATGTATTAATGTTACCATGAATCAAGACATTTTGGAACGCTACTTCCATGGCCGGGCCAGTGAGGAAGAAAAGCGGCAGATCGGGGCTTGGCTTCTATCGGGGCCGGAGGCGATGCAGGAATTCAAGCAGGTGAAATTCATCTCCGAAGGAATCACCCTGTATGGCCGAAGAGAAAAGAAACTATCGGGAAAAACAAACTTCGCGCTTAAGACGCATCGCGTAATTAGGTGGTTTGCGGTTGCCGCAAGCTTTGTCCTGTTTATGCTGGGGGCTATGTACGTGGTACGCAACAAGACGATAGAAGAGCTGTCATCGGAGAT
>JBGVAW010000065.1:0-16912 GCA_045224955.1 Candidatus Cryptobacteroides sp. | reverse complement strand
GGGCCCTCTATCAGAACGGAGAACTTCTTTCCTATATCCCTTTTGTTGCTCTCCAGGCTAAGGCGGTTCTGTAGTTCTATTATCTCGTTGAGACGGCGGGTTTTAACCTCCGGAGGCACATCGTCCGGATAATTGCGGGCGGCAAGGGTTCCCGGGCGCTCGGAGTACTGGAACATATAGGCATAATCGTACCCTACCTCCTCCATTATGCTAAGGGTATCCTTGTGATCCTGCTCTGTTTCCGAGCAGAAGCCGGCAATGACATCGGTGGTGATGGAGCAGTCCGGCATCTCGCGGCGGATTTTGGCCACTCTCTCAAGATACCACTCCCTGTTGTAACGGCGACGCATTTTTTCCAGCATCCTGTCGCTTCCGGACTGCACCGGAAGGTGAATGCAGTGGCAGATATTGGGGCGGGAAGCCATTGCCTCTATCAGTTTGTCGCTGATGTCCTTGGGGTGAGAGGTGGCGAACCTGACGCGAAGGGCAGGGGCAGTATCGGCCACCATAAGCAAAAGGTCGGCAAAATCAACCGTTCCCTCCTCTGATTTCCAGAAATAGGAATCCACATTCTGGCCAAGCAGGGTCACCTCCTTGTATCCGGAGGCGGCGATGTCGCAAACCTCGCGTACTATGGTCCTGGGATCACGGCTGCGCTCTGCTCCGCGGGTGTATGGCACTACGCAGTAGGAGCACACGTTGTTGCAGCCCCTCATTATTGAAACGAAAGCAGAGACTCCGTTCTTGTCTATCCTTACGGGAGAAATATCCCCGTAAGTCTCTTCGTGAGAAAGCATTACGTCTATCTGCGGGCTTCCGGGACGCACTGCCTCTACAAGGGCGGGAATGTTACGGTAAGAATCGGGACCGGCCACAATATCAACCTTGCCGGTTTCCAGAAGAGCCTCCTTAAGGCGCTCTGCCATACAGCCTACTATGCCCACAATCACCCCGGGACGGGATTTTTTCTCGTGCGCAAATACTTCTATGCGTCCGTGAATGCGCTGCTCTGCATTATCGCGCACAGAACAAGTGTTGGCAAAGATAACATCGGCCTCGGAGATAACCTCCGTCCTGTCGTAACCAGCCGCTGCCATAATGGAGAAAATGACCTCGGTATCATTTACGTTCATCTGGCAGCCGTATGTCTCTATATAAAGTTTCTTTCGTTTCATAGCGTGCAAAGATAAGGTTTTTTTGATTATCTTTGTGTGTTGATGCAAAACAGAACATTCCGATGAGAGCTAAAAATATAGCAATCCTTATACTTGCAGGCATCTTTATGCTAATGGCCACAAGCAGCTGCAACTTTAACAAGCTAAAGGAAATCAGGGCTACCGGCTGGAGCGTAAACTCCGTTGCCCTTCGCGGCCTGCGCTCTCTGGAGGCCAACGTATCCATAGAACTGGACAATCCGGCTATGGGCGTTACTTTGTCCGACATTCAAGGCCTCATTTATTATGACGGCGAGCCTTTTGTACACTATACGGTAAACGAGCTTAAACTGGACGGGAATTGCGTTAAGACCTACAGCAGCGACTGTTCCCTGGTGCTGGACACCTCCAAGAACATTCTGGACGTGCTGGCCATTCTGCCGGATATGTCTTCCAAGCACCTTACCACAGACATAAGCGCAAAGGCCAAAATAAAGACGGGCATAACCAAGACCTTCTCCTTCAAGAATGTACCGATAAAAAGACTTCTTGGCAAATAATTACCATTTAAGACGATGAAACTTTACAGATATATATTGATACTTTCCCTTTTGGCAGCCCCCGGAGCCCTTTATGCCCAGGAGCCAGAAGAACCCGTAGCCCTTAGGGATTCGATTGTTTACCGCCTTGTTTCCCAGGTCGATTCATCCCTTGTGGGAGTATCGATATTCGATATCCTCCCCTCCAAGGACAAGGGCGATGCCTCCGATGTAAACCTTACCCAGGGCGCCCACCTTCCTTCAGTTATGGAGAATTATATCTCCCGCAACAAGGAAAAGACTCTGAACGGATTCAGGGTACGAATTTTCTTTGACAATAAGCAGAATTCCCGCATAGCTGCGCAAGAAGCGCTCGAGGCTTTTAACAAAGCCTTCAAAGGCATTCCGTCGTACCTCAGTTACCAGAGTCCGTTCTTTAAGGTGACTGTCGGAGACTTCCGCACTAAGTCAGAGGCTATGGAGATGCTCCGTTCCCTGAAAGGGATGTTCCCAGCAGCCTTCATAGTAAAGGAAGGCATCAACTATCCCATTGCAGATAAGGACAATACATATATAATAGATACGCTCAAAGTCCTTTAGCACGCTATTTGATAAACCTTCCCGGATATGCTAAAACAGGAACTTAGCCAGAAACAGCAGCAAAAGCTCTCCCCTCTCCAGATACAGACGATAAAGATTATCGAGCTGCCTATCCTGGAGCTGGAACAGCGTATCCGTAAAGAACTTGAAGAGAACCCCGTTCTGGACGATTCTCCTGCAGAGAAAAAAGACGGAGAGGAGGATACCTCCGATATCTCCCTCAGCGATATCAAAGAAGACGATTCCATTCCTTCTTACCGCCTGTATGTAAACAACTACGGTAAGGACGAGAGACCGCAGTACAACACCTTCTCAGTTAAACAGAGTTTCACCCAGTCGCTAATGGAGCAGTTGGGCTTCCGAAATCTGGATAAGCATCAGCACGACATCGCTGCCTTTATCATAGGCAGTCTTGACGAGGATGGTTACCTGCGCCGCGACATAGAAAGTCTTGTGGACGATATGGCCTTCCGTGCCAATATCAACACAGACGAGGAAGAAGTTCTGAAGATGCTCTACGTTGTTCAGGAACTGGAACCTGCGGGCGTAGGCGCAAGAGACCTTAGGGAATGCCTCCTTCTGCAGCTGGAGACTATGAATCAGAGCCAGGAGGACGTGCACAACGCCACCGTAATCCTCCGGGATTACTTCCAGGAGTTCTCTAACCGCCACTTCCAGAAAATAATGTCCAGGCTGAATCTATCGGAAGAGCAGATGAAGAAGGCCACAGCCAGGATAGTAAAACTTAATCCGGCTCCCGGCGGCCAGATAGACGATTCCTACAATGACCAGGCCCAGCAAATTGTCCCGGATTTCCTTCTCACCTACGAAAACGGAGAACTGAACGTAACTATGCCCCGTTTCTCTCTGCCGGAGATCCGGGTGAATAAAAAATACGCCCAGATACTTATGGATGCAGCCGGCTCTTCAGAGAGACAGAAAAAAGAGGCCGCTACATTCGTAAAGCAGAAGATGGATTCCGCAAAATGGTTCGTAGAGGCCCTTAAGCAAAGACACAACACACTTATGAGCACTATGCAGGCCATTATGGATTACCAGAAAGAGTACTTCCTTACCGGAGACGAGGGTAATCTTAAGCCGATGGTGCTTAAGGACATAGCAGAGGTCACAGGCTTCGACATCTCTACAATCTCCCGTGTCGTAAACAGCAAGTACGTAGAAACTCCCTTCGGCATTCTTTCCCTCAAGTATCTTTTCTCCGAGGGCCTGGAAAACCAGGAAGGAGAGGAAGTTTCTACACGAGAAGTGAAGAAAGCCCTGCAGGAGTGCGTAGACAGCGAAGATAAACACAATCCTCTTACAGACGACCAGCTCGTTTCCATTATGAAAGAACGCGGATACAAGGTTGCCAGAAGAACCATCGCCAAGTACCGCGACCAGCTTAACATTCCAAAGGCCCGCCTAAGGAAAGAAATCTAAAAGCCGTGTCTTTCTCTCTTATCATAACCCTGCTCCTGGCCCTTGTAATCATAGGCGCTTTCGTCATCCTGCTTTCTACGGAGGGCGACGGCGGCCGCAAACTGCTTTGGCTCATCACCATAATCATCCTGCCGCTCGTAGGCCTTATTTTATATTTGATCTTTGGTCTGAATTTCAGGAACAGAAAGTATTTTGACCGAAAGCACAAGCCATTTGCCGATTGGATTTCGGGGTCCTCCAGGGTATGGAGGATACTCCGGGGCGATGATTCCGGGGTTGAGCCCGGTTTCCGCAGCTTTTCAAAGCTGCTTAAGGGAAAATTACTTCCCGGCGTATCCGGCGGCAACGATGTAGAGATTATTACCGAAGGCCCCAGAAAACTGGAAGCCCTTTTGGAAGATATAGAAAGCGCCACCGAATACATCCATTTCCAGTACTATCTCTTTGGGGATGACGTCAGTGGAAGGGCAGTAAAGGAAGCTCTTATGAGAAAGGCCTCCCAGGGTGTAAAAGTAAGGCTGCTTCACGAGAATGTGGCCAACTACGACACCAAGCGCAGCTTTTACAACCAGATGCGTAAAAGCGGAGTGGAAGTAGTGCGAATTTACAACCCCAAGTTCCGCCTTCTCAGGCTTATTACCCGACTCAATTACAGAAATCACAGGAAGATAGTAATCATCGACGGACGCATAGGCTACACCGGAGGAATGAACATCAAGGACAGGTACTTTACCAAATGGAGAGATACCCACCTTAGGATAATAGGTCCGGCAGTATCTCAGCTTCAGTACATCTTCCTGGATTCCTGGATTACATCGGGAGCTATGCCGGACAGGGAGCCGGACTATTATTTCCCTGAAGAGTACCATAAGCCTTGGGACAGCGAAGTGTCTGCCAAGAGGATGTTCAAGAATAAACTTGTGCAGGTAACCCCCGACGAACCGGACACAAAATATCCCGTAATAGAACTTGGATATATCTGGGCCATCACCAACGCAAAGAAATATATCTGGCTGCAGACTCCTTATTTTATACCGCCGCCCAGCGTGCTGGATGCCCTTAAGACCGCAGCCCTGAGCGGAGTGGACGTAAGGGTGATGGTGCCTCACGAATCAGAGAACTTCTTTATCGGCCCGGCAGTAAGGTCCTACTACAAAGAGTGCCTTGCAGTTGGAATAAAGATTTACGAAAGGGGCGGAGGTTTCATCCACTCAAAGACCTTTGTCGTGGATGATTATCTTTCGTCGATAGGCTCCGCGAACATAGACAACAGAAGCCTCAACATAAACTACGAGGTAAACACCTATCTGTACGACAAAGAAATAGCCCTGGCCAACAAAGCCATCTTCCTTAAAGACCTGGAAATATCCACAGAAATACTTCCGGAAAGCGTGCAGAAACTTAAATTGGGAAGGCATTTGTTCCAGAACGTCATTCGAATGTTCGCTTCCCAGCTGTAAGTCAGATTAAAGACAATTAAAAACTCCCGTAAACCATAAGATTTGCGGGAGTTATTCTTATCGGGAAATCCCGAAAGGCATTTCTTAGAAGAGGTTTGTAAGCTCGCCCAAAGTTGTGCACTCGTTGATTTTTTCCTCTACCTGCTTAAGCTGCTCCTTGATGAGAGCGTCAATGTCAACACCAAGAGCCTCTGCCTGAGCGAGAGCTTCTGCGCCCTGAGCCTTTGCAGCTGCCTTTGCGGTCTCTGCAAGCTTGTCGATGAGAACTTCCTTGTCAGCATCGGTAAGAACATAGTCTTTGTTCTGCTCGAAGAGATTGTCAATCTGCTCGCCAAGAGCCTCGAGTTCCTCTGACTGAGGATCTGACAATGTAAGCTCGATACCCTTGTCAATAAGGTTTGTAAGCTCGTCTACAGGTGAACCTGCTTTAGGTGCGTTTGAACCGCAAGCGGTAAGAACGATAGCTGCTACCGCAGCGAAAAGAATTTTTTTCATGGTTTTTTTATTTATTAAATTAAACTAAAACATTTTCTGATCGGGAGCCTTCATATAGTGCAATGCCGGAAGCACGGCGGCTGCGGCAAGAAGCAAAGGCGTAAATATAAAGGTAAATTTGGTGTATCCCCAACCTGCTCCGGCAAGGAAGATAATGGTATTGAGGAACCAGAAGAAGTCTATGAACAGTACAACATAAAGACCCATACCAAGCATATTAGGCTTCTTGATCTCATCCATGAAGCTTAGAACAGCGAATACTCCGGATGCAATGAGAAGAAGCATAATGAAGATGAAGAATACAGTGGAGTCTCCTCTTATGCCGAATGCGGTAATGAACCAGGTGAAGGCAAGAACGAAAGTTCCAAGGAATACATAAGAAAAAATCCTTTTCTGTGAAGGTATGGTCTTGTCTGTGAAGCGTCTCTGTGCCATAAAAAGGAATGCGATTCCTACAGCGCAGAAGAACCAGAGGAAGCCCATCCAAAGACCACCGCCTCTGATGAAGCCCCAAGGTCCGTTAAGAATACCAAGCAATAGGGCGATAAAGGAAAAAAGCGCTACGGAGCCACCTATAATGACAGCCCAGAGGTTGTTCTTTCCGGCTGCCTTGGGTGCTGCCTGTCCGTAAGGGTTGTATGCAGGACGCGGAGCCTGATACATAGGCTGAGGTGCGGGCTGCTGATATACAGGCTGCTGGTATGCAGGCTGGGGAGCCGGTTGAGGTGCAGGCTGCTGATAAACAGGCTGAGGAGCCGGCTGAGGTGCGGGCTGCTGATAAACAGGCTGAGGTGCAGGCTGCTGGTAAACAGGAGCCTCTTCTACCTTAGTGCCGCAGGAAGGACAAAAGTTCTGTCCAGGACCTATCGGCGTACCACATTTGGGGCAAAATCGTGCTGACATAATATTAAAGTTTAAAGTTGATAATTTCTATGTTTTCTATTAAGCAAAAGGGCTACTAAGATAGCCATTATTGCCAATCCTACAAAAATAATTTCCGCTCCCACTGCGGCTGCCTTAGTATCGTCCCCTGAATTTCTGAAAATCATTCCCACGAAAACGGGCACGAGCAACATTCCCATATTCTGAATCCAGTACATAAGGGAATAGGCTGTTCCAAGCGATTTCTCAGGGACAATCTTAGGGACTGACGGCCACATTGCCGATGGTACCAGGGAATAGCCTATACCAAGAATGGCGATGCCCAGATAACCGTAGAATGGAACTCCGGCCGGGGCAAAACCTATTATAAGGTGGGCCACAAGTACAAGCACAGAGCCGGTTATCATCCATAATGTAGCCTTACCCACCTTATCTACCAGCGCTCCGAACAAAGGTGTAAACAATACCGTAAAGAAGGGTATCATTGTGATTGCCCACTTGGCAGAATCCAGGTCCATCCCGAAACGGGGTATCACTATGGAAGTGCCGAACTTCTTGAACGATATTACGCAGCAGTAGAAAAATACGCAAAGCAGAGATATCATTATGAACCTCTTGTTGGTGAGGACTTTGATAACATCGGCAAAAGTAAACTTGTCTTCCTTGCGAGTCTGACCCTTCTCCGTCCCGATGCCGGAGGCTTTGTCAAACCTGGCATCCATCGCCACGAACACACCCCAGACAATGGCGCCCAATAGCAAAAGCGTCAGGCCGACGAAGGCTGGACGGGCGGTTTCTGACAGGGTGTATATCTCACCGGGGGCTTTCTGAGCCACAAGCACGGGCGACAGCACAAAGGCTGCGGCTGTTCCCAGACGGGCTATTGCAAGCTGGAGGCCCATAGCAAGGGCAACGTTTCTGCCCTTGAACCATTTGGCAATGGACCTGGTTACGGCTACTCCGGCTATTTCACTGCCCAGACCGAATATCATACATCCGGCATAGGCAAGGGTAAGGGATGTTCCGGGATTGAATCCTGCCGTAATGGCAAAGGTTACAAGGGCGGCGCCCAGAACCATCAGCCCGACAAAAACCGACCCTACAATCCTTACTCCGAATCTGTCCAAAAGGACGCCGCAAATGACCAGGCCTCCCCATACGCAAAGGAATGAATAGCCACCGGCATAAAATCCGTAATCTGCGGAATCCCAACCCAATTCCAAATTCTCCGGATGCTGGAAGATCTGGCTGAGGGTAGAGAACATATCGTCAAAGAAATATGATCCCACCATCGGCAGCACAAGGCAGGCCAATGCAATCCAGCAAAGCTTAGAAGAAATAATGGAACTGTTGCGGGTCATTATTTAACTATATTGGGGTCTTCCAAGCCTAAGTTCTTCTTTGCGTTGAGCACCTTAAGGTAAAGTGCTATTACAAAGGCTGCAACGCCAAAGCAGGAGAAGATGACTAGCGGAACAGTATAGTCGTAAGGAATGAATTCGGCTCCGGTTGCCTTGGCTGCGACTACTGCAGGATTATTTGCATTTGAAGAAGCCAGAACGCTGCCTATAAGCATAGGAACAAGGCAAAGGCCTATGTTCTGTACCCAGAAAATAAGGTTGTAAGCGGAACCGAGTATCTTCTCGTCTATAATCTTGGGAACCGAAGGCCAGAGGGCTGCGGGAACAAGCGAGAAGCTGATACCAAGGATAACGATGGTTGCGTAAGCTATTAATCTGCTGTGCGTTGCAGGCAGCACAAAGGCAAATACAAGGTGGCAGACTATAAGGAGGAGCGAACCAAGGATGAGCATAGTCGCGCCCTTTCCTTTGGTATCAAGGTATCTGCCCAGGAAAGGAGTAATGACTGCCGCACCGATGGGGAACCATCTGAAAATGTTGGATGCGGTGTCTGCGGGGATACCGTCAAGATTGCACTGGAGCATATTGGCTCCGAATCTCTGGAACGGGAAAATTGCGCTGTAGTAAAGTACGCAAAGTATTGCTACTACCCAGAAACTCCTTGATGTGAATATCTTCTTGATGTCCGATACTTTGAACTCGTCCTCGGGGTCTTTCTCTGCCTTGGCAAGACCGGCCTCTACGAGCTGGGCGTCGAACTTCTTGTCCATAACGGAGAATACAAGGAAGTTGATGACGCCTATGAGAAGGAGTACGGTGCAGAAGCCTACAGGGCCCTGAACGCCGCCTAGCTTGTTAGCGATAAGCGGGCTGATGGAGAAGATGGCAAACACGCCCACACGAGCGATGGCCATTTCTATACCCATTGCCATTGCCATTTCCTTGCCCTTGAACCACTTGGCTATGGCTTTTGACACAGTGGTACCGGCCATCTCACAGCCGCATCCGAAGATCATAAAGCCGAAGGCTGCCATCTTGGCGCTGCCGGGCATAGATACCCACCAGCTGTCCAACCAGGCGCAGAAAGAAGTATCCTGGAACCATTCGCTGATACCAACGTATTTTATAGCAGCACCGATGAACATCATAGATGCCGAGAGAGTTCCGGTAAAACGGATACCCATCTTGTCCAGGATGATACCGGCCAGAATCAGGAATCCGCAGACGTTCAACAGGTACTCCGCACTGGCATATTTACCGAATACGTCAGGAGACCAACCCCTCTGCGATTCAACCATCTCCTGTAGCGGAGACATCACGTCCACGAACATATAGCCAAAGAACATCATCAAGGCTATAAGAATAAGAGCAAGCCAACGCATTGAAGGCCTGTCGTTCATCAATCTTGCAATCTTTTCTGCCATAAAATACAATATAATTATTCAACCTGCTAATATAAGAAAAATAATGACTTCTTCAAAAAATTGTAGTACCTTTGCGGCCGTATGGCAATTCTGGACAAGATAGAGTCTCCGCAGGATATTAAGAGGCTGGACGAAGACGAGCTCAAGGAACTGTGCTCGCAGGTGAGATTTTATATGATAGACAGCTGCGCTCAGAACCCGGGGCACCTGGGAGCGTCGCTGGGTGCTGTGGAACTGATTGTCGCGCTTCATCGCATATACAACACTCCGGAAGACAAAATAGTCTTTGACGTGGGCCATCAGGCATATGCCCACAAGATTCTTACCGGGAGGCGCGATGCCTTCAAGAACAATCGCAAGAAAAACGGGATAAGCGGATTTCCCAAGATGAGCGAAAGCGAGTACGACGCCTTTGGCGCAGGACACTCATCCACTTCAGTATCAGCAGCTTTGGGCCTTGCCGAGGCCGCCCGTCTCCAGGGTCTGGACAACAAGGTAGTGGCCGTCATTGGCGATGGTGCCATGACCGGCGGGCTTGCCTTCGAAGGACTTAACAACGCCGGAAGCAGCAAGGCGGACATCCTGGTCATCCTTAACGATAACAATCAGTCCATTGACAAGGCCACCGGAGCCATCCACAACTACCTTTTAAGAATTACCACCTCCACCAGGTATAACAGATTCAAGGCCAAGATTTGGGACAAGCTGGGTGAAACCTGGATAAGGCGCAAATTCCAGAAGTGGACCAAGGACACAAAGTCCAATATCATCAGGAACACCGGCGGCTCCCTGTTCGAGGCCCTTGGATTCAGGTATTTTGGACCGGTCGATGGTAACGATATCCACGCGCTTACAGACACACTTGCAAGGCTCAAGAACCTTCACGGCCCCAGACTCCTTCACGTTTATACGGTTAAGGGAAAGGGCTACGGCCCCGCGGAAAACGACCCGGCCGTATGGCACGCCCCGGGAAAATTCAATCCCGCAACAGGTGAGAGAATCATAAGCCACTCCGACGTGCCCAAGTGGCAGGATGTTTTTGGCAAAGTACTTACAGACCTTGCCTCCAAGGACTCCAGGGTTGTAGGAATCACCCCTGCAATGGCCTCCGGATGCGGAATGAGCCATTTTGCAGAGGTTTATCCGGAAAGGTTTTACGATGTAGGCATAGAGGAAGAGCACGCCGTTACCTTCTCTGCCGGACTGGCAGCCGGAGGCCTCAGGCCCTTCTGCAACATCTACTCTTCCTTTGCCCAGAGGGCCTATGATCAGATTATCCACGACGTAGCCCTGCAGAATCTTCCCGTAACGCTCTGCTTTGACAGAAGCGGCCTTGTAGGAGAAGACGGAGCCACACATCAGGGACTGTTCGACCTGGCAGCCTTAAGGTGCATCCCCGGAACCGTGATATGCTCCCCCAGGAACGAGCTTGAACTGAAGAATATGATGTACAGCGCCCTTAAGCACGACGGCGGCCCTTATATTATAAGGTATCCCCGCGGAGAAGCAGAAGGCGTGCCTTACGAGGAAGAACCTTATCAGGAACTTGCTCCCGGCAAAGGAGAGGTGCTCCAGAAAGGAAGAAGGCTTTGCATCATAGCGCTGGGGCACTGCTCTTCCAGGGCAATGGAAGCAAGCGTTAAAATAAAGGAATTGCTGGGCTTCAAACCCACCATCATAGACATACGTTATTTAAAGCCTCTGGACGAGAATCTTATTATAAAGATGGCCTCCTCTCACGAGTTTTTACTTACAATAGAGGATGGCTGCCTGGCAGGAGGACTCGCAGGCGCAGTAGCCGAGTTGCTGGCTACCAATAACATAACCACAAGTCTGTCTTCCCTTGGGGTAGATGACGAGTTTGTAGAACAGGATACTCAGAAAGGGCAGAGAGCGAAGTATGGCATTGATGCGGCAGGCATAGCAGAAAAAGCGATGAATATTTTTTTCCAAAAAAGTTTTGGAAATTGAAGAATAATCTCTATTTTTGCAATCCCTTTTGGGAAAGATAGGCAACGCCGATATAGCTCAGTTGGCCAGAGCACGTGATTTGTAATCTCGGGGTCGTGGGTTCGAATCCCTCTATCGGCTCAACTAAGCATTTGGCTTTCAACACTTTGGGAGGTTCGCATAGTGGCAATTGCGGCGGACTGTAAATCCGCTCCCTCAGGGTTCGGTGGTTCGAGTCCACCACCTCCCACAAATAAACTTGACGCGGAAGTAGCTCAGTTGGTAGAGCATCAGCCTTCCAAGCTGAGGGTCGCGAGTTCGAACCTCGTTTTCCGCTCAAAAAGCCGGTGTAGCTCAGGGGTAGAGCGCATCCTTGGTAAGGATGAGGTCATGAGTTCAAATCCCATCACCGGCTCTTTTTTTGAGGTTATATATAATAAGGTAACACAATTTAAACATAATATTATGGCAAAAGAAACATTCCAAAGAACCAAACCGCACGTTAACATCGGTACTATCGGCCACGTTGACCACGGTAAAACAACTCTTACCGCTGCTATCACCAAAGTGCTCGCAGAGAGAGTTGCAGGTAATGCAGACAAAATTAAGTCATTCGATCAGATTGACAACGCTCCTGAAGAGAAAGAGCGTGGTATCACCATCAACTCTGCACACGTAGAGTACGAGACAGAAAATCGTCACTATGCACACGTAGACTGCCCTGGCCATGCTGACTACGTAAAGAACATGGTAACTGGTGCTGCTCAGATGGACGGTGCTATCCTGGTTGTTGCTTCAACTGATGGTCCTATGCCTCAGACTCGTGAGCACATCCTCCTCGCCCGTCAGGTGAACGTACCTAAGATCCTCGTTTTCATGAACAAGGTTGACCTTGTTGACGATGAGGAAATGCTTGACCTCGTAGAAATGGAGATCCGTGACCTCCTCGGCTTCTACAACTTTGACGAGAATTGCCCTATCATCCGCGGTTCTGCACTTGGTGCACTCAACGGTGAGAAGGTTTGGGAAGACAAGGTTATGGAGCTTATGACTGCAGTTGATGAGTACATTCCTCTCCCTGTACGTCTTGTTGACAAGCCCTTCCTTATGCCTATCGAGGACATCTTCTCCATCACCGGTCGTGGTACCGTTGTAACTGGCCGTATCGAGGCTGGTACCATCCACGTAAACGACCCTGTAGAGCTCGTAGGTTTCGGCGATGAGCCTCGTACCTCCGTAGTTACCGGCGTTGAGATGTTCCGCAAGCTCCTCCCTACCGGTGAGGCTGGCGATAACGTAGGTCTTCTCCTTCGTGGTGTAGATAAGAAAGAAGTTAAGAGAGGTGAAGTTGTAGCCGCTCCTAAGTCTATCACTCCTCACACTGACTTCGTAGCTCAGATCTACGTTCTCAAGAAAGAAGAGGGTGGTCGTCACACTCCTTTCCACAACCACTATCGTCCTCAGTTCTTTATCCGTACTCTTGACGTTACCGGTGAGATTATGCTCCCCGCTGACAAGGAGATGGTTATGCCTGGTGACAACGTAGAAATCCACGTTAAGCTCATTACTCCTGTTGCAATGAACGAGGGTCTCCAGTTCGCTATCCGCGAAGGTGGCCGTACCGTAGGCGCAGGCCAGGTAATCCGCATCGAGGACTAATTCTCGAAAACAATTAAAGACAGATTGCCCCTTGGGGCGGTCTGTCTTTCCCACAGGGGAATAGAACAAGGGTAGTTCAGCGGTCTCCAAAACCGTCGATGTGGGTTCGAATCCTGCTTCCCCTGCCAAATATCAAAGGTTACGATTTGGTAATGTTTAACAGGCCTACGCATCTGCTTCCAATCCGCGAGGCCCATTAAAGAAAAAGATGAGAAAGTTCATAAACTATTGTAAAGAGTCTTTTGTAGAGCTCACTACAAAGGTTTCCTGGCCTTCCTGGAAAGTGCTTCAGAATTCTGCAGTGCTTGTTATGCTGGCCACCGTAATCCTTGCAGCCGCTCTGCTGGTCATTGACTACTCTTTCCAGAAGCTGATGTCTGTTATTTACACATTGTAATCCATTACCACCATGGGCGAAAAGAAATGGTACGTCCTTAGAACCGCAGGAGGCAAAGAAAAAAAGGCTAAGGAATATCTGGAGAAAGAAATTCTCAGAGGTAACCTACAGAACCAAGTTGAGCAGGTTCTGGTCCCCGTAGAAAAGAAATACGTTGTCAAGAACGGAAAGAGAACAGCTACAGAGAAGCTGCTCTTCCCGGGCTACGTACTTATTGAAGCGGAGCTCACTGCCGAACTTGAGTATGTAATCAGGAACCTTATCCCCGGAATGTCCGGCTTCCTTACGGAAAAGACCGACAAAGCAGGCGAAAGACGTCCTGTCGCTATCAGAGATGATGAGGCAAGGCGCATACTTGGCCAGCAAGACGAGACTGCCGTCAGCGTTGCAGAGACAGAGTTCGACTACAAGGTAGGAGACTCAGTCAAGATCACCGACGGTCCTTTCACCGGATTTGATGGTACAGTGGACGAAATTGTTGAGGACAGAAGCAAGATCAAAGTTATAGTTATGATCTTCGGCAGAAAGACTCTGCTTGAGCTCAACTTTAATCAAGTAACTAAAGAATAAGAATTATGGCAAAAGAAGTTTCCGGATTCATTAAGCTCCAAATTAAAGGCGGAGCAGCGAATCCTGCCCCTCCCGTAGGACCGGCTCTCGGTTCAAAGGGACTGAATATTATGGACTTCTGCAAGCAGTTTAACGCTCAGACCCAGAATCTGGCAGGCAAAGTGCTTCCCGTAGTCATTACCGTATATTCAGACAAATCGTTCAGCTTCGAGGTTAAGCAGCCCCCCGTGGCAGTTTCCCTCAAAGAGGCCGCTAAGATTCAGAAGGCTTCGGGCGAACCTAACCGTAACAAGGTTGCAACCATCACCTGGGATCAGGTAAAGGAAATTGCAGAAGGCAAGATGCCCGACTTGAACGCATTCACACTTAAATCAGCTATGTCTATGGTAGCCGGTACCGCAAGAAGTATGGGTATCAAGATTTCCGGCGAATTCCCCGCAGACATCAAATAAATCACACGCATTATGGCAAAACTTACAAAAAATCAGAAGGCAGCCGTAGAGAAATACGATCCTTCAAAACTTTATGAGATTTCTGAGGCGTGTGGTGTTCTTAAAGAAATAACCTTCACCAAGTTCGACGCATCCGTAGAGCTTGCTGTAAACCTTGGCGTAGACCCTCGCAAAGCCAACCAGATGGTTCGTGGCGTCGTTACTCTCCCCAACGGTACAGGTAAGGTTACACGCGTTTTGGTTCTCTGTACTCCCGACAAGGAGAACGAGGCTAAAGAGGCTGGCGCAGACTACGTTGGTCTTGACGATTATATCGAGAAGATCAAAGGTGGCTGGACAGACATCGATGTTATCATCTGTACTCCTTCCGTAATGGCAAAGGTTGGTCCTATCGGCCGTATCCTTGGTCCCCGTGGCCTTATGCCTAACCCTAAGACCGGTACAGTTACTATGGATATCGCAACAGCAGTTAAGGACGTTAAGGGTGGTAAGATCGACTTCAAAGTTGACAAGACCGGTATCGTTCACTGCGCAGTTGGTAAGGTATCCTTCACTCCTGAGCAGATATACGAGAACGTAAAGGCCGTTCTTTCTGCAATCGCTAAGCTCAAACCTCAGGCACTTAAGGGTACCTATATGAAGAGCGCTGCTGTTTGCACAACTATGAGCCCCGGCGTTAAGCTCGATATCAAAGGTTTCGTTGCTGATTAATTAAAAAGAGAAAGCTATGAAGAAAGAACTTAAAGCCCAGGTAATCGAGACTATCGCAGCTCAGCTCAAGGAAACTCCCAATTTCTATATTACAGATATCGCAGGTCTTAACGCAGAGCAGACAACTCAGCTTCGTCGTGCTTGCTTCGAGGCCGGAATCAAACTCACCGTTGTAAAGAACACTCTGTTCGAGCACGTAATCAAAGAGTCCGGCAATGAGGAACTTGCACTTGTTATTCCTGCACTCAAGGGAAATTCCGCTATAATGTACACAGAGGTAGCTAATGCCCCTGCAAAACTTATAAAGAAACTTCGCAAAGAGGGTCTTCCCAAGCCTGATTTCAAGGCTGCATACGTTCAGGACTGCGCTTTCGTAGGTGCAGAGAAACTTGAAGAACTTGCATCCATCAAATCCAAGGAAGAACTCATCGGCGATATCATCACTCTTCTCCAGAGCCCTGCTCGCAACGTTATTTCTGCCCTGCAGAACGCAAGCGCAAGCACAATTGGCGGTTTGGTGAAGACATTGGAAGAGAAAAAGTAAAAATAATATTAACAATTTAAAATACAATTTATTATGGCAGACATCAAAGCACTTGCAGAAGAGTTGGTAAACCTTACTGTAAAAGACGTTCAGGAACTTGCAAAGGTTCTCAAAGAAGAATACGGCATTGAGCCCGCAGCTGCAGCTGTTGCAGTAGCAGGTCCCGTAGCAGGTGGCGAGGCAGCCGCAGCTGCTGAGCAGACCGAGTTCGACGTAGTTCTTACTTCCGTTGGTCAGACCAAACTCGCTGTTGTAAAAGCAGTTAAAGAGGCTCTTGGTCTTGGTCTTAAAGAGGCAAAGGATCTTACCGACGCTGCTCCCGCAACTTTGAAAGAGAAAGTATCCAAGGCCGAGGCTGAGCAGATCAAAGCTGCTCTTGAAGAGGCTGGTGCAGAGGTTGAGATTAAATAACTCTCCTCTCTCCCTTGGATGGGATTAAAATCAGGTTTAGAGCCATAATGGGGCTCTAAACCTTTTTGTCGTCTTAAAGTTTTTCTCTATTTCAAAGGCAGACTATGTCAAAAAAGACCAACAATAAACGAATAAACTTCGCAACTTCAAAAATCCTGAAATACCCGGATCTTCTGGAGGTGCAGCTGAAGTCGTTCAAGGACTTCTTCCAGCTTGACACCACTCCTGAGAACAGGAAGAATGAAGGTCTTTACCAGGTTTTCAAGGAGATTTTTCCGATTGAGGATACGAGAAACAACTACGAGTTGGAATTTATCGACTATTTCATCGATCCTCCACAGTATTCGATTGAAGAGTGTCTTGAGAGAGGACTTACATACAATGTTCCTCTGAAGGCAAAACTCCGCCTTTCTTGCAGTGATCCCGACCACGAGGACTTCGACACCCGCGTACAGGACGTTTACCTTGGTAACATCCCGTATATGACTCCTGCCGGTACCTTCGTAATCAATGGATCCGAAAGAATTATAGTATCACAGCTTCACCGCTCCCCCGGCGTGTTCTTTGACCAGAGCTTCCACGCCAACGGAACAAAACTCTATTCTGCCAGAATCATCCCCTTCAAGGGTTCCTGGATAGAGTTCGCAACCGATATCAACAACGTGATGTATGCTTACATCGACCGTAAGAAGAAACTTCCCGTTACAACTCTGCTCAGAGCTATCGGTTTTGATTCCGACAAAGACATTATCGACATCTTCGGTCTCGCCGAGGAAGTAGAAGTTTCTGCCGAGAGCCTCAAGGCCAATATGGGCCGCAAGCTTGCAGCCAAGGTGCTCAAGACTTGGAACGAGGACTTCGTA
>JBGVAW010000064.1:0-30752 GCA_045224955.1 Candidatus Cryptobacteroides sp. | reverse complement strand
CGGTAAGCTTATGAACTACAAGGGCAATACTCCCGAGACCGTTTCCGGTTCAGCATACCTTTACTCTCTTAACGGCAGCACCGGCAGTGATCCTACCGGTGGCGGCGGAGACAATCCCGGTGGTGGCGGAGACAATCCTGGCGGAGATGATCCTACAACAGTAAGCACACTAACCTTGACTTTCCCGGATGATAACAGCGCAAATAACGGTGTTAACACATATACTGATACGTGGACTGCCATAAAAGATAATCACTCCTGGGCAATTACCGCATTCAATAATAATAAATGGGGAAACGACTGGACCTTTATTAGAGCCGGAAGAAAGAACAACGCATCTGTAGCGTATATAGTAACCAGTATCGAAGCTCCGGTATCTTCAGTAGTCGTATCCTACAGTAAGGTTAGCGCAGCAAGCAAGATTAACTCTGCGAAACTTATTGTTGCCACTGATGCAAATTTCACCGAGAATGTCCAGGAAACAACCGTATCTGTAACAGGAACGGGGGACATTACCTATAATGTAACCACTCCTACGGCAAACTGCTACTATATGCTCGTATGGGATATGGCTGAGCATACGGCCAACGGAATATTCGAGATCAACAAAGTGGTTTATAATGTTGTAGCGTCTAACTAAACAAGATTTGATAATGTTCACCAAAATACACAGTATAATTCTCGCAGTGCTGCTGGGCGCAGCACTTGCGGGAACATCTGTGAGTTGTTCGAGTGACGACAAAGATAAGGAGCCGGAGATAGAGGTTGTAATGAGGTTGATAACCAACCCTTTGCCCGTAGACTCATACAAGCAGATGCTCAGCTACAGCGCCGGAGACGAATGGACTATTACATCGTCCGAAGACTGGTTGCTGTTTACCAAGATATCTTCTATAATAAGCGGTGACGAGGATGCAGCAGGGAGCACCACGCTCCAGGGCACAAGCGCTGACGCTATAGTGGTTATTTCCCTTGCCAATGCAGAAGAAGACACCCGTTACGCAGAGATAACCCTTTCTTCCGGAAAATACTCCAAGGTCCTGGAAGTTTCCCAGAAGGGTACCAAGGACGCTCAGGTAGATATAGGCGGCAACGCAACCATCAAGGCCGGATGGATGGAACTTCCCCAGACCACCGAGACAGACGGATTCGACGCCTACACTGTAAGGTTTGGAAACCATAAGCGCAGCTACACCTTCTATTGGGATTACGACAACCTTGTATCCCAGTGGGTCGCTTATCCGCTTAATGCTTCCCTTATCGGATCCGGCGCAGGCCGTTCCAATGCCTGGTCATTGTGCCCTCTGCTTCCTTCCAACCAGCAGCAGAACGTAACATCTGCATACAAGGACGGCAACAATGGCTGGTATGCACGCGGCCATCAGCTTCCTTCTGCAGACCGTCAGGCTTCATTTGCAGACAACGCACAGACTTTCTACGGCGTTAATATGACTCCTCAGAACAACGACTTCAACGGCGCTCTGTGGGCCAGCCTGGAGGGTAAGGTTCGCGAGTGGGCAAAGAAGACCTATACCGATACTCTCTATGTTGTAACCGGATGCGTTACCACCGGAGCCCAGTATTATGTTCTGGATGCCTCCTTCAGGAGAGTAACTGTTCCGACTGGCTACTTCAAGGCTCTGCTCCTTCACGAGAACTCCTCTTCTTCCAAGTACACCTCTACAGGTGGATACGCAGGATGCGCATTCTTCTTTGACCACGAAGAGTACAGCGCTCCCGGCAAGTACAACGCAAGCCTTGATATGGATATGTCTATGTCTATCTCCGAGCTGGAGACCAAACTTGGGTACGAACTCTTTGTAAATCTCCCTGCCAAGATTGGAGCAGACAAGGCAGCTACAGTTAAGAATACCAACACAGCAAAAGAGGCAGGCACTCTGTAAAGATTATGAAAAAGATATTTTACATACTTGCAGTCCTTTTGATGCTTGCCCCGTTCTCTGCCTTTGCAGGCGGCAAGAAGAGCTACATAGTTGGTTTTTATAACCTTGAGAACCTCTTTGACACAGTTCACGACGACGGCAAGAACGACTACCAGTATCTTCCCGACGGCTCCAACGAGTGGACGGAAGTCAAGTATCAGAAGAAACTCAAGAATATGGCCCGCGTAATAAGGGCTATGAAAGACGAGAACAAAGTATGGCACGCTGTTCTGGGAGTGAGCGAAATCGAGAACCGTCACGTTCTTGAAGACCTTGTCGCAGAACCTGCCATTGCAGACGCCAACTTCCAGATTGTACACTATGACGGTCCCGACCGCCGTGGTGTGGACGTTGCCCTGTTGTATCGTCCGGAGTGCTTCAAAGTTATAGAGAGCAAATCCATTCCCTTCGATTTCAATAGCGAAAAGATAGAATTCACCCTTACCCAGGAAGAGCAGGACTACTTCCGCACCCGTGACATACTTATGGTTCGCGGAATGCTGGGAGACGAGATGTTCGCATTCTTTGTAGCCCACCTTCCTTCCCGTATAGGTGGAAAGGGAGCAGACCTTCGCAGCCGTGGCGGTGAGATTATGTACGAGCAGTCAAGGCTTCTGGAGGCCGAATTCCCCGGCATCAAGATAGTGGCAATGGGCGATATGAACGATAATCCTACCGACGACAGTATGGCTGTCTATATGAGAGGCAAGGAGACAATCGACGAGGTTGGCCCGGAGGACTTTTTCTCCCCCTTCCTGTCTATGTTCAAAGCCGGCTACGGCTCTTTGGCCTATCGCGGAGAGTGGAATATCTACGATATCCTTGTATGCAATTACAATCTTGCCAAGGCCCCCGAAGGCGGATTAAGGATTAAGCCGATAGTTAAGAAAAAATTCTATGGCCGCGTCTTCAACCAGCCCTTTATGGTACAGCAGGACGGCCCCTATGCAGGTACCCCGTTCAGAACCTTCTCCGGCGGCACCTTCGTGGGCGGATATTCGGACCATTATCCTACATACATTCTGGTAAGTAATAAATAGAAATGACAAATATGCATAAGAAATTGATTATGGCGTTTGCGTCTCTGCTGGTTGGGGCTACACTTATGGCCCAAACCTATACCGGAGGCGTAAAGGGTACGATCATAAGCCGTACCGACAATGCCGCAATCGAGGGAGCCGCGCTCACCCTGACACAGGGGGCCGTAGAACTGGCCAAAGTTGTGTCGGACAGCGAGGGTAACTTTATGATACCCGATCTGGACAACGGTATGTACGACCTCCTTGTGATTGCCCCCGGCTACCTTGAGACCACAATCAACGTAACCGTTAACGGCGGTTATGTAAAAAATCTGTTCAATATCCGTCTGTCCCGAATCAAGGAAGAGGCAAGCGACGAATTGTTCGAGGACTTCGATATGGAAGACTCGGGTTATTCCGACAATCCTTCCATTCTCTTTGGACAGAACGATGTATTCAACAATATTGCCGGTTTCAACTTCTCTTCCGTGCGTTTCCGTGCAAGAGGTTATTCCTCGGAGAGCCAGGATGTATATCTGGCAGGCGTAAAGATGAACGACGCCATCACCGGATACTCTCCGTTTTCACTGTGGAGCGGACTTAACGAGGCTACAAGGACAAAGACTACCGTAAACGGAACAGAGATTTCCGATTATGGACTGGGCGGCTACAACGGCCTTACCAATATCCCTGTAAATGCAAGCAATGTCCGCAAAGGCCTTCGCGGAAGCGTGCTTACAAACAGCGCCCTTTACCGCCTTCGTCTTATGATGACCTATGCTTCCGGTCCTCAGGACAACGGCTGGTCCTATGCCGTAAGCGCATCGGCCCGCCTTGGAGGAAATGACTGGATAAAGGGTGTGTTCTACCGCAGCTTCGGTTATTATTTCGCAGCGGAGAAGAAACTCGATGACGCTCACAAGCTTGGATTCGTATTTATGGGAACTCCCGGTACCCGCGGAGCCCAGAACGCATCTACCCAGGAAGTATATGATCTGGTAGGCGACAATATGTATAACTCCAACTGGGGATATCAGAACGGAAAGGTTCGCAACAGCCGCGAGAGAATTACCCACGAGCCTATCGCCATCCTGCGTTACGACTTTACTCCTTCACAGGACTTCAGCCTTGGCGCAACCGTTCTCTATCGCTTTGGAAAGAATGGTTACACCTCGCTTGACTGGTACGATGCCGCAGACCCCAGGCCGGACTATTACCGCAACCTGCCCAGCTATTTCTGGAACGACAACGAGGACTACAACCGTCTTAATATGTCCAAGGCAATGTGGGCTACCGACGCCTGGCTTATGGATTTGGATAATATTACCCATATCAATTGGGACAGGCTGTACAACGTTAACCTCCTGAATACAGAGAATGGCGCAAAGCGTTCCAAGTATGTTCTTGAGGAGCGCCGCACAGACCAGCAGGATCTTAACCTTGCCATTAATACCAAGTGGAGAATCAACAGGACCGTAACCCTTACCGGCGGCGTGGATGCCAAGGTAAACCGCACGGAGTACTACAAGATTCTTAACGACCTTCTTGGCGGCGATTACTTTGTGGATGTGGACAACTTCGCAGAGCGTGACTTTGCTTCATCTCCCACAATGCTGCAGAATGACCTTGACTACTACCTTACCTATGGTACTTCTCCCAAGGTTTACAAGGGCGACAAGTATGGTTATGATTACTATGCACAGGTACGCAAGTACAACGCCTGGCTTTCTTCCAAGTTCTCTGCAGGCAACTTCCGCGCAACATTGGGCGGCCGCGTAGGCTATACCGCTTTCTGGCGTGACGGACGTATCCGCAAGGGTTTGTTCCCCGGACTTACCGAAACCGGATCCGTAATGACCTACAACGGACAGATTATAACGAACTACGACAGTGACGGCCAGCCTATCACTTCTTACGGCAAGTCCAAGGTTCAGGACTTCGTCACCTATGCAGGAAAGGTTAATCTGGAATATGTATTCAAGGGCGGCCACCGTATCTATGCAAATGCAGGTTACTTTGGCGACGCTCCCAACTTCAACCAGCTGTTTATGTCTCCCAGGACCAGAAACTCCATCATCCCGGAGACATCTATCATCAAGACTCTCACCGGTGACGTGAACTATCAGTTCTCCAATGCCGGCTACAATGTACGCCTTACCGGATATTACACCGAGATATCGGACCAGTCCAAGGTTATGAGCTTCTACGACGATGCCCAGAATACCTTTACCAATTTCGCTATGAGCGGAATCAACGAGCGCCATATGGGCGTTGAGCTTGGTGTAAAGGTTCCTACCCCTATCGAGGCCCTTTCCCTCCAGGGTGTTTTCAGCTGGGGTGACTACATCTACACATCCAATCCCAAGATGTATCAGACCTATGACAACAGCGCTGCCTTGGTTGCCGACACCTGGGGTGTGGTTATTCCTTACTGGAAGAGCCATCCTACCGCAGAAGGCAAGACCAAGAAGCACTATGTTGCAGGCTCTCCTCAGGTTGCAGGCAGCATCGGCCTTAACTGGAATAAAAATTATTGGTTCATCGACGCCGATGTCAACTACTTCGACAAGGCATACCTCGATATGAATCCTCTGTATCGTACCGATATGGCCACCTCCGGAGGCGACAGGATTGCTACCCTCGAAGAGGTTGAGTATATGGCAGCCCAGGAAAAATTCGACCCTGTTTACCTTGTAAACTTCTCTGTGGGCAAGTCCTGGTTTATCAAGTATAAGTATCAGCTGGGCTTCTCCCTCAACGTTAAGAATGTTCTTAACAAGAAGGATGTGAAGACAGGCGGTTACGAGCAGACCCGTCTTGTGGACAATACAGTAAACAAGGACAGGTACTATAGGTTCGATTCCAAGTACTTCTATATGAGTGGAATCAATTATATGTTGAACATTTATTTCAGATTCTAAGGCTATGAAAAAGTTAATTATTGCAACAATGGTTGCGGCTCTTGCCGCCTTGGTTTCTTGCGAAGAATGGGAGCCTGTAGTAAATGTTAATTACGATGACGTAGAGCTTGCAGAACCTGCAAACCTGGAAGTCAACTGTACCATAGCAGACCTTAAGAAACTCTATACAAGTATAGGTACTCCTGTAAAGATCGATGATGACATTATCATCGCCGGTCAGGTTATTTCCGAAGACCGCTCCGGAAACATCTACAAGAGTCTTTATA
This sequence comes from Candidatus Cryptobacteroides sp., assembly GCA_045224955.1. Taxonomy (GTDB): domain Bacteria; phylum Bacteroidota; class Bacteroidia; order Bacteroidales; family UBA932; genus Cryptobacteroides. The sequence continues at coordinate 24,603 of JBGVAW010000064.1, read as the reverse complement.
TCCAGGACGCTACCGGAGCCATCGAGCTCAAGATAGGAAAATCCTCCCTGTACAGCGACTATAAGCCCGGCCAGTGGCTATATGTCAAGTGCGAGGGACTTACTCTCGGAAACTACAGCGGAATGCTCCAGCTTGGATATGGCCGCAACAGAAAGGCTTCAGGAGAGGAATGGGGCACCAACGAGGACGGCGAGAGTGCCGATAGTTACGAGACCACTTACATAGAGGTTCAGTACATCATCGATACTCATATCTTCAGAGGTAAGGTAGATACTCCCGTAACTCCCAAGGTGCTTACTGAGGCAGACCTTGCAGCCAATCTTAATGCCCGCCTCAACGGTGCCATTATGCCCCAGCAGGGCCCCGACTTCGGCACCCTTGTTACCCTGAAGGGTCTTAAATATGGCAAAGAAGTATTCTGCCTTATTTATCCCGACCCGGACCAGGCCCACGATTCCGATCATCCCGGAAACCGTGTGTTCCTGTCCGACGGTACCTGGAATCTTACCACCTGGGCGCTTTCAAAGCAGGGCCTTATCAACCATCTTAATGCAGGTGATTTCGATGCCGCCACCACCGGCGACGATTCCCGCAAGGTTTCCGATCCTGAGCTTAAGGCGCTTATGATTAAGAAGGCAAACGCTTACGCAGTAAGCCAGTACTTCAAGATGGGCAACACTACTATTCAGGTGCGTTCCAGCGGCTTTGCCCGCTTTGCCGACAGTCAGATTGACGCTGACGTTCTTGAAGGCAACGCCACCATCGATGTTACAGGTATTCTCACTTGCTACCTTAGCAGCGGAGAGTATGTTATTCAGTTTACTTTGATTGACGAAAACAGCGTAGTCGTTAACAAATGAAAAAATTATTAGCTTTATCGATACTTGCTATGGCAATAGCAGCTTGTACAGATAGGACTAATCCCTTTATGGAAGAATGGAGTACCCCTTATGGGAATGCTCCATTCAGCCAAATAAGGACGTCCGATTATATTCCTGCCTTTAACAAAGGCATAGAGGAGCGCAGGGCAGAGATTGCCGCAATAACGGCAAATACAGAGGAGCCTACCTTCGAGAACACCATCGCGGCTCTTGACCGCTGCGGCGCTCTTCTGGCAAAGGTATCAGGCGTGTTCTACAACCTTGCCGAGTCTGACGCTACTCCCGAAATCAACGCCATAATGGAGGAGATAACTCCTGTTATGAGCGAGGCTGATGACGAGATTTTTATGGATGCAGCCCTCTTTGCAAGGGTTAAGGCTGTTTATGAGAATATGTCGTCCCTCACCCGCGAGCAGCAGATGGTAACCGACAAGTTCTACAAGAGGTTCGTAAAGAACGGTATTGGTCTTGACGAGGCCGGTCAGGCCCGCTTCAAGGAAATTAACGCCCGCCTGGCTATGCTAAGCCAGAAATTCGGCAACAACCTTCTTGCAGAGAACAATGCCTTCCGCGATGCTATAGGCGTTACCGTTTCCCAGTACTCCGATTTTATGACCTCCTGCACTGACAGGGCACTTAGGGAGAAGGCCTTCAAGGCTTACTCTTCCCGCGGTAACAACGGCAACGAAAACGACAATAACGCCATTGTCCTGGAGATAATGAAGCTGCGCACAGAGCAGGCAGAGATGCTTGGCTATCCTAACTCTGCTTCTTATCTTCTTGACGGCAAGATGGCCGGGAACCCTGCTACCGTAGATAAGTTCCTTGCCGATATTATGGCCTCTGCAATGGCCAAGGCCAAGAAGGAGAAGGCCGATATGCAGAAGGTTATGAATGACGATATAGCCGCAGGTCTTCTTCCCGCCGGCTCAGTTATTGAGCCCTGGGACTGGTTCTACTATGCAGAAAAGGTCCGCAAGATTAAATACGACCTTGACGAGGAGCAGACCAAGCCTTATTTCCAGGCAGACAGCGTGATGAAGGGCGTATTCTATGCCGCAGAGAAGATTTACGGAATAAAGGTAACCGAGGCCCCCGAGGTAGAGGTTTACAACCCTGCCGTTAAGGCATATCGCATCAGCGATGCCGATGGTTCCCTGCTTGGTATCTTCTACCGCGACTATTACACCCGCGACACAAAGCGCGGCGGTGCGTGGATGAATAATTTCCGCGACCAGTACGTTACTCCCGAGGGTGAGGACGTACGTCCTATCATAGTTAACGTATGCAACTTCCCTCCGGCAACTGACGAGGTTCCTTCTATGCTTACCATAGATCAGGTGCAGACAGCGTTCCACGAGTTCGGTCATGCTCTTCACGGCTTCCTTACCAAGTGTAATTATGTTTCCGTAAGCGGTACCTCCGTTGCCCGCGACTTTGTAGAGATGTTCTCTCAGTTCAACGAGCACTGGGCCTTCCAGAAAGAGATTCTGGCAAATTACGCCAATAATTATAAGACAGGCGAGCCTATCCCCGCAGAACTTGTAGAGAAAGTAAGCAACGCGCTTAAGTTCAATATGGGCTTTATGACCGGCGAACTTTGCGCAGCTTCAATTCTGGATATGAAGTGGCACGAGCTTTCCGCAGAACAGCTTGCCGGCTTTACCGATGCCCAGAGCATACGTCAGTTCGAGATTGACAAGTGCAAGGAAATGGGGCTTATAGGGGAGATTATCCCTCGCTACCGTACCACGTACTTTAACCATATCTTCAACAGCGGATACAGCGCAGGCTACTACAGCTATCTGTGGGCCGAGGTTTTGGATGCCGATGCCTTCGAGTTCTTCCAGAAGAAAGGAATTTACAATAAAGAGGTTGCCAGGTCCTTCCGCGAGATCTTCCTTGAGAAGGGCGGCAGCGAGGAGCCTATGACCCTCTTCATCCAGTTCCGCGGCACCGCTCCGGATTCCGGGGCACTGCTCAGAAACAGAGGATTGGAATAGAAAAAAAGCTTCTCTCAATCGAGAGAAGCTTTTTTGTTTAAAGGATATTGGTTTTCCTGGTAAAGTCGATGATGTCCTGAATGTACCCGAAGGCCAGACCGGTAACCGTGTCTGCACAGCCATAGTAGATGGCGATGCGCCCGGTTTCAGGGTCATAAACGTTGGCGCAGGGGAAGGCTACGCTGGGCACGTCTCCTACAAGCTCGTACAGAGTTTCGGGAGTAATAAGATACTGACCGCTGCGTGCAAGCACCTTCCAGGGCTTCTCCCTGTCCAGAAGGGCGCTGCCAAAAGCGTAAACATAACCGTTGCAGGAGCGAAGCACACCGTGGTAGATAAGCAGCCAGCCCTCGGAAGTCTCAATGGGAACGGGGCCTGCGCCAATCTTCATACACTGCCAGGCGCTCTTCTCAAAAGGTGCGGGTGCCATAACGTGTCTGTGATGACCCCAGTACTCCAGATCCGGAGACTCTGAATAGAAGATATCGCCGAACGCGGTATGCCCTGTATCGGAAGGTCTTGAAAGCATTGCGAACTTGCCGTCTATCTTGCGCGGGAAGAGTACGCCGTTACGGTTGTATGGCAGAAAGGCGTTTTCTGTCTGATGGAAGGTCTTGAAGTCCTTTGTCCAGGCTATGCCGATGGTGGGGCCGTGATAGCCGTTGCACCAGGTAACATAGTACTTGTCCTCTATCTTTACCACGCGGGGATCGTAACCATAAACCCACTCTCCAACCTCGGGAATGTCACAGTCGAACTTGATAATTTCCGGATTAATCTCCCAATGAATACCGTCCTTTGAGAAACCTGCGTGAAGAGCCATACGGCGGTTCTTGTCGTCGCAGCGGAACACTCCTGCAAAGGCGCCCTGGAAGGGTACTACTGCAGAATTGAAGATACTGTTGGAATCCGGCAGAAGATTTCTGGGGATTATAGGGTTTTGGGAATACCTCCAAACCGGAGCGGAACTGCCCTGAGGCCTTTCTTCCCAGGGAATGTTGGGAAGGGGTTCACCTATTATTTCAAGATTTTTCATATTTGCCTGTATTAGATAAGCGGCTCGGCTGTCATAGCGGCCGGCTGGGGAATACCCATAAGTTTAAGTATCGTAGGAGCAACATTGCATAGGGCTCCGTCCTTCACTGTCTTAACCTCGCTTCCTGCGTTAATTACAACGAACTGCACTGTATTGAGGGAATGGGCTGTGTTAGGGGAACCATCGGCATTGACCTCAAAGTCTGCGTTGCCGTGGTCGGCAGTAAGAAGAACCACATAATCTTTTGCAATGGCTTCTTCTACAACGCGGCCCACAAGTTTATCTATGCAGGCGACTGTCTGGGTAACGGCGGTGTAAACACCGGTGTGGCCGACCATATCGCCGTTGGCGAAGTTCAGGATGATAAGGTCTTCTTTCTCTGAGCGGATGGCGCCGATGAGTTTTTCTGCAACCTCGGGGGCGCTCATCTGCGGCAGAAGGTCGTATGTAGGAACCTTGGGGGAGTTTACAAGTATGCGGTCCTCGTTCTGGAACTGAGTCTCGCGGCCTCCGTTAAAGAAGAAGGTTACGTGTGCGTACTTCTCTGTCTCTGCGATGCGAAGCTGGCGTTTCCCGGCTTTGGCAACAGTCTCTCCAAGGGTATCCTGTACAAGTTCTTTGTCAAAGAGGATATGCACTCCGGTAAAGGACGCGTCGTAAGGAGTAAGGCAGCAGTAGTAAAGCGGAATTGTGTGCATACCTTCTTCCGGCATATCTTTCTGGGTGAGTACGGTAGTAAGCTCGCGGGCCCTGTCGTTACGGAAGTTGAAGAAAATGATGGCGTCTCCTTCTTCTACTTTTGCCAGCGGAGCACCGGCAGCATCGGTAATGACTATAGGCTTGATGAACTCGTCCGTAACTTCTGCGTCGTAAGAGGCCTGAATGCCCTCAAGAGCAGAGGTAAAGGCTGCGCCCTTGCCCTCTACAAGAAGGTCGTAGGCTTCTTTTACGCGGTTCCAGCGCTTGTCACGGTCCATTGCATAGAAGCGTCCGCAAACTGTAGCCACCTTTCCGGTTGTCTGGGCCATCTTGCCCTCAAGCTCTTCTACGAAGCCTTTTCCGCTGCGGGGGTCTGTGTCTCGTCCGTCCATAAAGGCGTGAACGAAGACTTTCTCAAGGCCCATTTCTGCGGCTACGCGAAGCATCTCGTAAACGTGGTCCAGAGAGCTGTGAACTCCGCCGTGGGAGGTAAGTCCCATAAGGTGAAGTTTTTTGCCGGAGGTCTTTACATAGTCGAAAGCGGCCTTTATCTCTTTGTTTTCCAAAAGCTTATGCTCGCGGCACGCAATGTTTATCTTTACCAGATCCTGATATACCACGCGTCCGGCGCCAAGGTTCATATGGCCAACCTCGGAGTTTCCCATCTGGCCGTCGGGCAAACCAACATATTCTCCGCAGGCCTGAAGGTGGCCGAAGGGATATTTCTCCCGGAGGGCGTCAATGTTGGGGGTTCCCTGTGTCCAGATTGCGTTGGAATAGTCGTGGCGGCCTTCGCCCCAACCATCCAGTATCATAAGCAGTACTTTTCTGTTCATATCGTAATTATTCTTAACTTTGCAGTGTAATTTATTTAAGTCCACAAAGATAATCAAAATAAAACAGGAAAGTATGTCCAGAAACAATAAAAGCGGAAAACAAAGAGGCAATGCCAGAGGAGGCTCAAAAAAACCCGCATCAAGGATGAAGGGAAAGGAGTATGTGGGTGTGGGCCAGATGACCCGCGACGGAAGCCTTTTTGTTACGGTTGAGGAACTGGAAGACGATATTTATATCCGTCCTGTAAAAACGAGGGGCGCCCTTAGCGGCGATACCGTCAGGATTATTGCCAAGGCCGGCCACGCACGTCAGGGCACGCACGTAGAAGGCGAGGTACTTGCCATTGTGGAAAGAAGCAAGAAACCCTTCGTGGGAGTTCTGCACAGGATGGGTTCCAAGGCCTGGGTGCTTATGCAGAGCAAGAATATGCCTTACGACATAGAGGTGAATGCCGGCGACTTGCCTCAGGATGCCCAGTCCGGATATAAGGTGGCAGCGGTTGTGGACGACTGGCCCCGTGGCTATGAATACCCTCAGGGGCACATTACGGATGTGCTTGGCCCTATGGGCAAGAACGATACCGAGATGCACGCGATTCTTGCCGAATACGGCCTGCCGTATAAATTCGAGAAGGAAGTGGCCGATGCCGCAGATGCGATATCGGACACCATCGGCCCAAAAGATCTGGAAGGCCGAAAGGACTTCCGGAAGACGATGACCTTCACCATCGACCCTGCGGATGCAAAAGATTTCGATGACGCTTTGTCTTTCCGGAGGATGGAGGATGGCAACCTGGAGGTGGGTGTTCATATTGCCGATGTTTCCTGGTATGTTAAACCCGGGGACGTTGTGGACAAGGAGGCCCAGGAGAGGGGAACATCCGTTTATCTGGTGGACAGGACGGTGCCGATGCTGCCGGAAAAGCTGTCCAACAAACTGTGCTCGCTTAGACCAGGAGAGGATAAGCTTACCTTTGCCGCCGTATTCAATATGACCCCCAGGGGGAAGATTCTGGATTCCTGGATTGGCCGTACAGTTATAAATTCCGACTATCGTCTTGATTATGAGGCCGCTCAGAAGATAATTGAGGACGGGAAGGGGACAAGGGATATCGACGATGCAATCCTTACTCTCTGGAAGATAGCCGACACCCTTAGGGAGAAGCGGTTCAAGGCAGGTGCCATCAGTTTCGAGAGGCCGGAGATGAAGGTAGTCTGTGATTCCGAGGGACGCCCGCTGGACGTTCATCAGCATATATCCAAGGAAGCCAACTGGCTGATCGAGGAGTTTATGCTTCTTGCCAACAGAACGGTGGCAGAGTACGTGACAAAGATGGGTAAGACCTTTGTCTATCGTGTACACGACACGCCCAATCTGGAAAAACTCGGTCTTCTTGGCAAGTTTGCAAGTCATTTTGGTTATAAGACCAAGTTCGACAGTCCCGATGGTCAGAAGGTGGCCCACAAGCTTAACGACCTTCTTACCCAGGCCAAGGACAAGCCGGAGTTCTATCCTATGGAGATGATTGCCCTGCGTTCTATGGCAAAGGCTTCTTACAGTACGGATAACATCGGCCACTACGGACTGGCATTCAATTTCTACACTCATTTTACATCGCCTATCCGCCGCTATCCGGACCTTATGGTTCACCGCCTTTTGTCCAGATACCTTAGCGGTGGCAGCAATGCAGACAAGAACTACTTCGAGGGGCAGTGCAAGCACGCCTCGGAGAGGGAAGTCATCGCCGCCAACGCAGAGAGGGACAGCATCAAGTACAAGCTCGTGGAGTATATGCAGGATAAGGTGAACCAGGAATTCGAGGGCCGAATCTCCGGGCTTACCGAGTGGGGAATGTACGTGGAGATAGAGCCTACCAAGATAGAGGGTATGGTGGCATTACGCACTATCCGCAGCGACTTCTTTGAGTTTGACGAGGCCCGTTTCATTGTACGGGGCAAGCGCAAACGCAAAATCTATCGCCTGGGAGACCCGGTGAGAATACGTGTGAAAGACACTAATCTTGAGCAGCGTCTTCTTGACTTCGAGCTTGTAGAATCCCGCTAGATTAAAGAAATAAGCAGCCAGGCATAATGGGCAACTACACCGGCGCAGAGTCCTGCAACGGTGTGGGACATTATGGCCTTGGAAATAAGGTGCCTGTAGCCGAGGCTGTCCAGCATAGCAGTGTGAGTAGAGAGATAACCGCTCCAGCACATTCCTATCGCTGTGCAAACTGCAATGGCGTTGCCGTCCAGAATTCCTGCTGCGCTGAATGAAGGCAGAAGGCCAAGAGCGGCACCAACTGCGCCAAGGGCTGTTATAGGGAATGCAATCAGCTGCATTGCGTCAAAACCAAAGAGAGCCTTGAACACAAAGTCTATTTTGTCTGCAAGCCAGGGAAGGATTGGAACTCCCTGATTGGCGGAACCGTCGTAAACTCCTCCTTCTCCGGCGCCAAAGGTAATAAGCACTACCATAGTGGTTATAATCACGACTCCGGGGATAATCTGAAGACCAAGCTCCACACCGTTCTTTCCACCGTCCAGAAGGGCGTCCAGCAATCTCATAAACAGGCCCTTTTTATGCTCTGTTTCCATTTCTTCCTTAAGCTCTTCCTCGCTTTCTTCCAGGGCCGGGCTGTCCATTTCGGGGTAGGACTTAAGCACCGAGCGCTGCATAAGGCGGGTAGAAATAATAGAGCCGCAGAATGCGCCCAGAAGACCCACGAGGGCCGGGGCTGCCTGGCCGAAGCCTATCATAGTGATAAGCACTACGAAGCCCATTCCAAAGGCGGTACCGAAGTTGGTGAGCGATACCAGCTGATATTTCTTAAAGAAAGATGCAAAAGTTTTGTCTTTGCTAAGGGCGATGATGGCGGGATTGTCGGAAAGGAAGGTCATTACCGCGCCAAGAGCCGCTACGCCGGGAAGGTTGAAAAGAGGCTTCATAAGAGGCCTTAACACCTTCTCCAGAAGGGATACAACCCCAAATTCTGCCATCATTTTACTAAGCGCTCCGGTAAGAACGGTTATACCCATAAGGTATAGAACCACGTTCAGAATAAGCTTGTGGGCTGTATTCATCATTGTGTTAAGCAGATTGCCGCTGCCCATTTTACCGGCAAGAATCGCGAAGCCGCCCGCGATGACAAGCAAGAATACGAGGGCTTCTATTATGCTACGCTTAGATTTGGGATTGGATGTAGGTTTCATTTGTTTCAGTGTTAGCGCGCAAAGATAAGAATTTACACGAAAATTTGATGCAGAACATCAAGCGATTTTATATCTATTCTGGATTCCGTATGGTGTTCCAGATACTTTATTATACTGCGGCACAGTTCTGTGCGCCTTGCCCCGCTGAGCGGAAGCAGCATAGCCTCTGCCGCCGGAAGGGTGAGAAACTCGCCCGCAGTGGAGTATGCCTCTCCCACAAAGGGCGCAAGGGCCTCTCTTGTGGGCGCAAAGCCAAGGGCCGAGGACAACCCCAGCAAGAACAAAATATGGAAGTTGGCAAAATCGTTCTGCAGGGCCTCAAGGGTGAGCACATTTTGCTCGCACCATAAAAACAGGGCCGCATCGTCCTGCGCCGGCTCCCTCACGGTGCGGTACAGAACCTCGCTCATAAACATACAGAGAGCCGTTTTCTCCATACTGGACTGGATGGAGGTCAGCGGATGTTTAAGAGTAACGGAGCCAACCCTCCAAAGATCGGATTTCGGGTTGATGGTTACTTCGCAATCCAGAACATTCATAGGCCGGTACACCACCGGAGCGGTTTTGGAACTGCGGCTCACTATGAAGCTGCGCCTTCCCCATAAATCGCTTATACAGTGGAGAATCAGGGACTTGTCGCCGAAGGCGGTAGTGTTAAGTATGATTATTTGGGCCCTTTCTTTCATCGCGGGACCGCTATTTTACCAGTGTGGCAAGATATTCCGCCATTATACGTAAGGATCGGCCCCTATGGGAAATATAATTCTTGGCGCCGTCGGGCAGCTGAGCCATCGCCAGACCCTCCGAATTAGGAACAAGATTCCAGGAACCATCGGCCTCGAATACGGGAATTTGGGCCGGGATGAAAATAGGGTCGTAACCAAAACCACCGGTTCCTATTCTTTCCAGGCCGATGGTGCCTTCGCAGTAGCCTTGGAACTGGATGGGCTTGCCATCAATGATAAGGGTTACCACCGTGTGGAAGCGGGCCCGCCTGTCTGTCTTGCCCTCAAGGGCGAAAAGCAATTTGTCCAGATTATCTTTGAAGCGGCTGTCGCCGTGGGCGTATCTTGCTGTATAAACGCCGGGAGCTCCGTCCAGGGCATCTACTTCAAGACCTGAGTCATCGGCAAAACAATCCATTCCGATAGCGTCATAGACATAGGTTGCCTTCTGCAGGGAGTTGGCTTCAAGCGTGTTTCCTGTCTCTGGGATATCCTCCGGATGGCCGTAGTCTGCCGGGATGGAGAGTTCAAAACCGGGGCCCAATATTTGGGAGGCCTCTTTTACTTTGTGAAGATTGGCGGTTGCAAATACTAGTTTCATATCGCAAATATACCAAATAATCAAAAACGTGGACTGATTTTTGTATATTTGTGCCCGGACAAGTTATGATTATGAGAAAGATAAAGATATTTGCGGCTCTCAGCGCTGCCATTTTGATATTCCTGGGCGTCAATGCATCTGCCCAGTCCGGCAATTTCAAGCAGGGAAAGTGGATGGAAATAACAAAGGCCATTATGGACGAGCTCAATATGAGCTATGTCGATACTCTCCCTATAGACAGGATGAATACTGCCGCGATAGACGCTATGCTGGAGCAGTTGGATCCCTACACGGTCTTTGTGCCGGAAGAGGAGACAGAGAGCTTCAAGATGAGCCTTTCCAAGGTTTACGGCGGAATTGGCGCAATTATTTACAAGCCGGAGAAAGACGGCAACGTAATTATAAATGAACCCTACGCAAATTCTCCTGCGGTTAAGGCAGGGCTTCACAGCGGAGACCAGATTATGGAAATCGACGGAGTCTCCACACACGGCCTTGAGGCAGGGGAGTGCAGCGACAGAATGAAGGGAAAGCCCGGAACAAAGGTGGTTTTCAAGGTTCAGAAGGTACACACCGGAGAGATTAAAGACATAGAAATCACCCGCGAGAGAATCCATCTGCCGGACATCGAATATGTAGGTATGCTGGACGATACTACCGGTTACATCCTTCAGACCGGATTTACGGAAAATGTTTCCAAAACCCTGCGTCTCCAGTACGCCTTCCTCAAGTCCAAGGGAATGAAGAGGTTCGTCCTGGACCTTAGAGGCAACGGCGGCGGCCTTATGTCGGAGGCCATTAAGATAGTGTCGCTCTTTGTGCCCAAGGGCTCCACGGTTGTAAGCCAGAACGGAAAAGACCCCAACACCTACTACGAGTACAAGACACCGTCGGAACCTATCGACACTATCACCCCCATTATGGTTCTGGTCGATGGTGGCACGGCCTCGTCGTCCGAGATTGTATCCGGGGCGCTCCAGGATCTTGACAGGGCCGTTATAATGGGACGCCGTACCTATGGCAAGGGCCTGGTCCAGATAGTCAAGCCTCTGCCATATAATTCCCAACTAAAGGTGACCATCGCCAAATATTATACTCCCAGTGGCCGATGCGTCCAGGCAATTGACTATTCAAAGAGGAATGATGATGGCAGCGTAGGCTTCATCCCGGATTCGCTGACCCACGAGTTCAAGACCCTCAGGCTGGGGCGCAGCGTAAGGGACGGAGGCGGCATCACCCCGGACGTAACCCTTGAATACTATCCTTACAGCAGGCTGGTATATTCGCTGGTGCTTAACGGCATCATCGACCAATATACTCTTAAATTCGTAAGCGAACACGAGTCTATAGCCCAGCCGGAAGATTTCCATTTCGACGATATGTACGATGATTTCGTGGCCTTCGCCAAGACAAAGGACTTTGATTATCGTTCGGGCGCAATGGCTCTTCTGGACCAGGTTAAGACAGAACTGGAGAAAGACGGCCTGTCAGATATTGCCGCCGATGAGCTTGCAGCCCTGAAGAAATCCATAGAGATGGATAAGGAAGAGTTCCTGAGGCTTAAGAAGGACGAGGTTATCCCCTGGATAGAAGAGGAGATTATAACAAGGTTCTACTATCAGGCCGCAGGAGTAAAAATCCGCCTTCGCTACGATAAGCAAATACCTCAGGCCCTGGCCTCCAGCTGGGAACTAAGATAATTCTGTGGTATTGTTTGATATGTAAACTTTAGGTATCTTTGTGGATGTGGGTTTTATCAGCCCCAAAGATGCTTATGATAACCGCCTTGGCCGGGGCCATAGTCGCCCTCGCAACTTCTTTCACAAGTTATGTCCAGCCCTTTGTGGGCACGACTAATTTCGGCGCCTGCAATCCCGGAGCCGTAGTCCCCAACGGAATGATGAGCGTCAGCCCGTTCAATGTAATGGGATCTGAACTCAACACCTGGGATAAGGACAGCCGCTGGTGGAGCACTCCCTACGTTTACGAGAATAAATACTTCACCGGGTTTTCTCACGTGAACCTAAGCGGTGTTGGCTGCCCGGACACCGGAGCCCTGCTCACTATGCCTACCACGGGCCCTTTGCAGGTAGATTACCATCTTTATGGCAGCGAATACACCGGAGAAGCGCCGGAGCCCGGCTACTACTCCATAAACCTCAGCGCCTACGGCATAAAAGCAGAGACTTCCGCTACGCTCAGAACTTCCATAGAGCGATACACCTTCCCTGCCGGCCAGGGCAATATTCTCCTTAATCTTGGGGAGGGCCTTACCAATGAAACCGGAGCCGTGGTGCGCCGCGTAAGCGACACCGAGATAGAGGGAATGCGCTTTGCCGGAGGCTTCTGCTATAACAATCAGGCCGTATTCCCAATTTATTTTGTACTTAGGATAAGCAAGGCACCATCGGCCCAGGGCTTCTGGAAAAAACAGCGTCCTATGACTGCGGAGGCAGCCTGGGACTCCGATGCCGGAAAATATAAAATCTACAGGAAATATGGCAAGGAGCTGGCCGGAGACCGCATAGGCTACTGGTACAGTTTCGACGGTCTTAAGGACGGTGAGCAGGTTTTGGTGCAGATGGGTATTTCATTTGTAAGCTGCGCCAATGCCCGCGAAAATCTTGATGCAGAGCAGAGCGGCTTTGACTTTGAGGCCGTTAAAACCGCCGCTCACGACAAGTGGGAGCAGGACCTTGGCAAAATCAAGGTTACCGGCGGCACGCTGGAGCAGAAGCAGGTCTTCTACACGGCCCTCTATCACGCCCTGATCCACCCCTCCGTGTTAAACGACGTAAACGGAGAGTACCCGCTTATGGAGAATAGCGGCATAGGCAAGGTTGAGGCCGGACACAACAGATACAGCGTCTTCTCCCTGTGGGATACCTATCGCAATGTACATCAGCTGCTTACCCTTGTCTATCCACATCGCCAGGCCGATATGCTAAGGTCTATGGTGGATATGTACAAGGAGTGGGGCTGGATGCCAAAGTGGGAACTTTTTGGCCGGGAGACTTTCACGATGGAGGGCGATCCCGCCATTTGCGTCATTGCCGATTCTTACCTTAAGGGCCTCAGGGATTTTGATGTTGAGGCTGCTTACGAGGCCTTCCTGAAGAGTGCCAACACTCCCGGAGAGCAGAATCGTATGCGTCCCGATGCCGACCCTTACAATACTCTTGGCTACATACCTGTGGGCTGGTTCTCGGCAGATTTTTCCGGGGACAACTCAGTGTCCCACGCCCTTGAATATTACGTAGCAGATAATGCCTTGTCCAATTTTGCGAAGGCCCTTGGCAAAGAGGCCGACGCAGAACTTTTCCGCAGCAGATCACTTGGCTACAGGCACTACTACGACAAGGAAACAGGAGCGCTGCGTCCCAAGGGAAAAGATGGCAAATTCATTACACCCTTCGACCCTAAGGACGGGGCCGACTTCAGCAACGCCGTGGGCTTCCACGAGGGCTCTGCCTGGAATTACACCTTTGCGGTGCCTCACGACGTAAAGGGTTTCGCAAAACTGATGGGTGGCGGCAAGGCCTATGTCAAGAACCTTCAGAGGGTATTTGACGAGGGTCTGTACGATCCTGCAAATGAGCCGGACATAGCCTATCCTTACTTTTTCAGTTACTTCCCCGGAGAGGAGTGGCGCACGGCCAAAACCATCGACGCCCTCCTGGAAAAATGGTACACCACGGCCCCCGATGGCATCCCAGGAAATGACGATACCGGCACAATGAGCTCCTGGGCTGTATTCTCTATGATGGGCTTTTATCCTGACGTTCCCGGAACCCCGGAATACACGCTTACCACCCCGGCCTTTGACAGGATAGAGGTAAGCATCGACAAAAATGTACACGGCCTTGACAAGATAGTTATAACAAAGACGCCCGGCCGCCGCATAACAGGCATCCGCCTTGGCGGAAAGAAATCCGGCTACCGTATTACCCACGAGGCCCTTTTGAAAACCGGAACCATTGAATTCAAATGCAAATAAAAGATATGAAACTCTTTAAGTTTATCCTCCCCGCGCTGGCTCTTGCTGCCTGCTGCGGCCCCAAGACAGAGAATTTAACATCCTATGTTAACACCCGCATAGGCTCCGGCGGCCACGGACACGTATTCGTGGGTGCCAACGTGCCTTTTGGTATGGTTCAGCTTGGACCCACCAGCATCCCTCAGCAGTGGGACTGGTGCTCCGGCTATCATTGCAGTGACTCCACCGTTATAGGATTCTCTCATCTCCACCTTGAGGGAACAGGCATCGGAGACCTTTTTGACGTAACCTTTATGCCTGTGACAGGTCCCGTAACCTATGCCCGAGGCACGGAGGAGAATCCCGAATCCGGACTGTGGTCCTATGCAGACCGCACCAAGGAAGTAACCAAGCCCGGCTACTACAGCGTGCCCCTTACCAGGTACAATGTGCTGGCAGAAATGACGGCTACCAACAGGGTTGGTTTCCACCGTTATACCTTCCCGGAGGCAGAAGACGCCGCTATCGTCATTGACCTTGAGAACGGAGGTTGCTGGGACAGCCCCGTAGATACCGGCTTCGAGTGCGATGCCGCCAACGGAACCATTTGCGGATGGCGTCATTCAAAGGGCTGGGCAGACAATCAGAAAGTGTTCTTTGCCGCAAAGTTCAACAAGGCCATCGAGGACGTAGAGATAATAAATATCAAGAGAGGCAACCGCGAGCTTCCGCTTTACGCAAGGGTTAAATTCGGCACTACCGCCAAGGACGAGCAGATTCTCTCCAAGGTTGCCATATCCGCAGTGGATGTTCCCGGTGCGCTTGCAAACCTTGAGGCCGAACTTCCCGGCTGGGACTTCGATGCAACCGTAAAGGCCGCCGACGCTGCCTGGGAGAAAGAGCTTGCAAAGGTTAAGGTTTCCGGCGAAGACCCCGAGTCCCGCACAATCTTCTACACCGCCCTCTATCACACTATGATTCACCCCTGCGTGTTCAGCGATGTTGACGGCCGCTACCGCGGTTCCGACGGCGAGGTTCACAGCGGAGACTTCACCAACTATACCGTATTCTCTCTTTGGGATACTTACAGGGCACAGATGCCTCTGTTCAACGTACTTCATCCGGAGAAGGCCAACGATATGGCCAAGGCCCTTCTGCAGATTTACAACGAGGCAGGACAGCTGCCCGTATGGCACCTCTGGGGCTGCGAGAACTACTGTATGGCAGGTAACCCCGGCGTAACCGCCCTTGGCGATGCCATTGTAAAGGGTTATGACGGTTTTGACGTTGAGGCAGCCTTCGAGGCAATGAAGGTTTCTGTAAACCTTGACGACAGAGGCCAGGACATCCGCAAGAAATACGGCTTCATTCCCTCCGACCTTTACAACGAGAGCGTTGCCAACGATATGGAGTATGCCATTGCCGATGGCGCCGTAGCCAACACTGCGCTTTACCTCTGCGCCCGCACAGACGACGATGCTAAGAAAGAGGCTTATATGCAAGATTACAAGAACGCTTACCAGAAGAGCCTTTCTTACAGGAACTATATGGATAAGGAGACATTGCTTGCCCGCGGAAAACTGTCCGACGGCACCTGGCGCACTCCTTTCAATCCCTATTATTCCAACCACAGGCAGCAGGACTATATGGAGGGTAACGCCTGGCAGTACACATGGCTGGCACCTCACGACTTCCAGGGTCTTGTAGAGTTCTATGGCTCAAAAGAGAATCTTGTTTCCCGGCTGGATACCCTCTTTACCCGTCCTTCCATAGTTGAGGGCGAGAATGCATCCCCGGATATTTCCGGTCTCATAGGCCAGTACGTTCACGGCAACGAGCCCAGCCATCACATCATCTACTTCTATTCTATGGCCGGTGCTCCCGCTAAGGCTGCCGACGCCGTACGCGAGGTATATGAGACTATGTACTTCAACAACGACAACGGTCTTGCAGGAAACGAGGACGAGGGTCAGATGAGCGCCTGGTATGTACTTTCCTCTATGGGCTTCTATCAGGTAGAGCCTGCCGGAACAGAATTCTGGTTTGGTCTGCCTCGCTTCAAGGAAATGAGCGTTAAGGTTGCAGGCGGAGATCTTAAAATATCCTGCCGTGGCGAGGGCCGCTACATTCAGAGCGTAACCCTTAACGGACACCCTTATGACAAGGGCTATCTGGATTATGTAAACATAGCTGCCGGCGGTACTCTTGTTTATACAATGGGCGACGAACCTACTTGTTGGTATTAAAATTCAAAAGAAATGTATCCTCTTAAATTCAGGCCGATATTTAAAACCGTTGTCTGGGGCGGAGAAAAAATAGCCCCTTTCAAAGGTGTAGAGACAACCCAGGATCATATAGGCGAGAGCTGGGAACTGTCCGGCGTAGCCGGTAATGAGTCCGTTGTAGCCAACGGCCCGCTCGAAGGCAAGACCATAGCCCAACTTGTAAAAGAGTACAAGGGCGCCCTTGTGGGAGAAAAGGTATATGCCGCTACAGGCGATGAATTCCCTCTTCTCATCAAGTTCATCGATGCCAAGAGCGACCTTAGCATCCAGGTTCATCCCAACGATGAACTGGCTGCCGTGCGTCACAATGGTTCCAAGGGCAAGACAGAGATGTGGTATGTAATAGGAGCAGACCCCGGAGCCCACCTTCTGGCCGGACTCAAGGACAACATCGACCCTCAGGAATATACCCGCAGGGTAGAAAATGATACCATCACCCAGGTACTTGCAGACCATCCCGTTCATCCGGGAGATGTCTTTTTCTTGCCGGCAGGCCGCATCCACGCCATCTGCGGAGGCTGCTTTATCGCCGAGATTCAGCAGACATCGGACATCACCTACCGTATCTACGACTACGGCCGCCTGGGCCTGGACGGAAAGCCCCGTCAGTTGCATACCGAACTGGCCAAGGACGCCATCGACTATAAGGTATATCCGGATTACCTTACCAAATACGAGTCCTGCAAAGACAAGGAGGTTGAGGTTGTGGACTGCAAGTATTTCACTACTTCCGTTTACGATCTTGACAAGCCTGTAAGCAAGGATTTGTCCGGGATAGATTCCTTTATGGTCGTAATCTGCACTGCCGGCGGCGGCAAGGTTGCCGTGACCGATGCAGAGGGAGAAAACGCTGTTTCTATCCGTCAGGGCGAGACCGTACTTATTCCGGCCAGCGCCAAGGCAGTAAGCTTTACTCCTGATTCGTCCGCAACCCTTATTACAAGTTACATCCGTTAGTATTTAATACTTACCGATATCCCTTCCGGAGAGCAGGGGAACTGCAAAAGAACGGTTTGGCTTTGGGCATCCCAAGACCAGACCGTTTCTTTACAGGAAACAGATACTTCCTTGGGTTCCCCGGGGAGCGATACCCTGCTGCAGTTCATCATCCCGGAGGGGCCTTTGTTTACAAAGGAGAAGTTCCCGGCCTCATTGGCGGTAATATCTGAACGGCCGGCCTGGGCAAGGATGGCGGCTCCCTGTGGCCTGAGGCCAAGGTTATACAGGAGTTTATTTTCTCCCGGAGCGATAGTTGCGCCGTCTTTTACGGGGAGCGCAGGATCAAAGAGGTCTATGAATTTTCCTTCAATTGTAAGGTTGCCCAGGGTGCCGCATTCGTCCATAACTGCAGCAATAATGTAAGGCCCTCTTTCGCAGGCAAGGTAGTTCTTGGTGTTCAAAGGACCGTACAGTTTTTCTACGGCCTTAAGCACTGCGTCCTTGCCCATAGGAGTCATTGCAAACTCCTTAGGATCCCGGCGCAGAATAAGGACGGAACCATCGCCCACAGGATAAAGGCCTTCGGCCGGCCCGCAGTCAAGTCCCATCAGAGAAAACAGGTGGTCCGATGGTGCGGCATAATCCATATCCCCGGTGTTCCACCACTCCTTTACGTTCTGGAAGGGGTCGCTGTCGGTCCCGGCATAGATTAGCTTTCCTCCTTTCTTAACCCAGGCAGCCAGTGCGTCGTGAGCCTCTTTTTGCAGGGGCTTCATATTGGAATAGGTCATAAGCAGGACCTTCACGTCCTTTAGGGTTTGGGGATATTCCAGATTCTCTATATGGCTGATGGTTACAGGTACTCCTGCCTTCAGAAGAGGCATTGCCAGCCCAAAGAAATTGGAAAGCTGAGGGTCTTCGTATCCGTCGTGAACGGGGAATTTCTGGAACATAAGGGAGTTTCCCATAAGAACGGAAATCCCTTTGTCTCCAAAGACGTTATTGTCGCTCTCCGGCATATCCTGGAGGGCGTTTATCATAATGCCGATCTGGGTAGCAAAGTCTGCGGGAATTTTGGCTTCTTTGTCCGATCCGGGGGCCACGGGATACTCGCGCTCGAATATCCTTGCGGGCCAGGGCATAATCTCGTAGTTAGCAATCTGCGGATACAGCAGCTGGGCCGTAAAAGTGGCCTTGTAATTACGTGAGAAGTCGTTCCAATCCCGGGCGCGGTCTTCTATGGGGTCTGTGAGGAACCATAGTTCGCGGCCAGTGGGCCTTGTCATCGAGGCCATACAGCCGTATTCCAGAAAGGCAGTCTCGAAAACCCTCTCTGCCCTGCGGCCCTCGTAATAGTTTTCTACCCTTGAGGTACCGGTCCAGACCTGGGCTATGTAACCATCGACACAGGATAAAGAGGCCAGACTGGCCTCGGGGCTAACTATTTCCCACATCGAATAGTTCAAAAGGGAGTGGGTGGGCACATAGCATTTAATATCCCTGCCAAGGGACTTGCCATAAGTTTTGGCATAGGAGAAAACCTCGTTCAGCGCCCTGTAATAAAGGTGATATTTCAGTTTGTTGGACAGGTAGGTGGCCTCCGGACTCTGGTCCTGAGGCATCCAGGGACTGCCGTAGTACTGCTGCCATTCTTCCTTGAAGGAGTCGCTGTATCCTCCTGCAGCCCAGAACTCCGGCTCTTCCAGGAAGATATCGTTAACCCCGGCGTCAATTACCGGACGGATGACGGCCTCTTTGAAGTAACGTAGAAAATTCTCCGTGGGCACGATGTAGGGGACATTCTTGTTGTGCCAGATAGTGTCTCCCTGAATGTTCATCTGCCCCTGGTCGTAGTGAGGAATACCGTCCCATCGACCCGTAAAATAATCCTGGTAGCCACCCCAGGCAATGCCTGTCATAAAGGCTGCGCTGTACCCTCTTTCTTTCCAGGAGGCAAGCCTCTCTTCAATGTTCCCAGGGCCATAGACAAGGGCGGCATCGGCCCTTACATCTATTGTCTCCCTCCAGCCCTGGCCGGTCTGGAATATGGTCTTGGGGGTGTCGTGTGTCGCGGGGCCGCCGCTGCATCCAAGGATGAGCAGCGATGACAGAAAGGCTGCGGATTTCTGCCGGAAATTGCCAAGAGATTTCATAGCGTTACATTTAATGTTTACAAATATAATGACTATATTAGCACTTTCTTATACTTGCAGCTTTATGAAAGGGAAATTTTTATCTTTTGCCGTGGCTATCATTACTGTAGTCTCCTGCGGCAGTGATCCTTATGTTCAGTGGATCGAAGGCGCTCCTGCCCAAGATGGCAAGGTAGTTCACGAGATAGTTCTCCATAATGTTCCCGCCGGGGGCAGAGTATGGTTTGCACGTATTCCCAGGCCCTTGGAGGTTCTTCCGGACCAGGTGAAAATCATCGAGTACAAAGGAAACAGCTACTATTTTGACGTTCCCCGGCACGAGGGCGAAACCATCAGCATAAAATATAAAGATGAGCCTCTTCCCCGTAAATCCTGGGCTCCGGAGGGTTTTGTCCTTCAGCAAAGCGGCAAGACAGACAAGGAGCTGAAGGTTGTCTATTCCTTCATTGACAGGGTGGGCACCGAGCCAGATGCAAAGTGGTTTGCCAAGAACTATGAGCCTCTGCCGGCAGATATTATTCCTGCAATAAAGAAGGTTGAATATGGCTCCGGAACGGTTACAAAGCCGGATGCAAGTTTAGTGAAAATAGAACTTCCCGCTCCCGGAGAAACCCACCCCGAGGGCTGGTACAAGATAAGCATCAGGGAAGACGGGGCAACCATAACCGCGGCAGAGGAAGATGGCTTCTTCTATGCCAATATGACCTATGGTATGCTGCCCGCCCATCTTCCTCCGGTAGAGATAGAGGACTGGCCGGACCTGCCTTACAGGGGAATTATGCTGGACGTTGCCAGGAACTTTCTTCCCAAGAAGGACGTACTGGAACTCATAGACGTTCTTACAAGGTATAAGATTAATTATCTGCACATTCATATTGTGGACGATGAGGGCTGGAGATTCGAGATTCCTCAGCTTCCTGAACTCACGTCCTATGCAAGCCGTCACGCCCTTCCGGTAGAGAAGGACGGAGTTCTTTGGGAACCGGACGGCCTTATGCCGGGAACCGACGGCAGCCTCTCGGAGAAGTCTTCCGGCACGGGTTATTACACCCAGGAAGATTACGAGGAGATAATAAAGTATGCCTGGGGAAGGCGGATTATCGTAGTGCCTGAGGTGGACGCTCCCGGCCATTCCCGCGCAGCCATCCGCGCTATGGAGGCTTATGAAAGGCGTACCGGAGACAGCACGTACAGGCTCAGCAACCCTCTTGATCCTTCCAAGTATTCATCGGCCCAGAACTTCGACGACAATGTTCTGGAGGTGGAATACCCCGGAGTATATAAGTTTATGGAGGTTGTGTTCGATAATTTCATCGAGGCTCACCAGCGTTCAGGCGTTCCTATCCCCGCCATTCACATTGGGGGTGACGAGGTTCCCGATGGTGCCTGGGCCGGACGCAGCCGTCTGGAGATGAAAGACCTCTTCATAAGGAAAATGATGGATCTTGCCTCAAGCAAGGGCGTGAAACTTGCCGGCTGGCAGGAAATCACCCAGGGCATCAAGCCTGAAACGCTTCAGGAGCTCATTCCTCACCTTATGTTCGTGAACGTATGGAGCACAAGAGGCGCCAAGATTCAGATTCCTTATCAGTTGGCCAATGCCGGCGTGCCCACTGTGCTTTCCAATGTGGGCAACCTCTATATCGACCTGGCCTATTCTGACGGTCCGGACGAGAAAGGCCTCACCTGGGGCGGTTACGTGGATGAACGCAAGTCCTTTGCCCTTCAGCCCTATAACATTTACGAATCGGTACGATGGAGCGGTGTGGACACTCCCATTTCTTTGGCCGATGCTTCCAAGGGCAAGACGGAACTTTTGCACCCGGAGAACATCCTTGGCGTGCAGGTTCAGCTTTGGAGCGAGACGCTTCGCAACCCAGGAGACTTCCAGTACGCTATTTTCCCCAAGGCTATAGGCGCATTTGAGAGGGCTTGGAATTCAAAGCCTTGCTGGCCGGACGACGAGTCTTTTGCCGCCGATTGGGACAGGTTCTATTCCGTGCTTGCAGCCAAGGAATTCCCGGTTTACAAAAAAGAAGGAATCAAGTTTAAAGAGAGATAGTTCTGGTTGATGGAGAAAAAGGTTTTTGTGTCTGAGAAGCCCTTTACCGTAGAAGGCGGGCAGGTGCTTAATAGACTTGAGGTTGGATATGTGTGTTCAAAAGGCGGGTACGATGGCCGCCGCAAGGTAATCTGGCTTTGCCACGCGGTGACGGCCAGCGCAGACCCAAGGGAGTGGTGGGGTGCCATCACCGGCCCAGGACTTCTGTTCGATACGGAAAAGTATTTTGTTATCTGCGCAAATTCCCTTGGCTCCTGCTTTGGCTCAAGCGGCCCGGCAACCGTCAACCCGGATACGGGTGAAACCTATTTCTTTGATTTTCCTAAAGTTACCGTAAGGGATTCCATCAATGCTTTTGCCCTTCTGGCAGAGCATCTTGGAATAAAAAAGATAGACCTGCTTGTGGGGGCTTCTATGGGCGGTTTCTTTGCCCAGGAGTTCGCCATTATGTATCCGGATCTTATATCCAGGGCTGTTTTTATGGCAACGACTCCCCGCGTTACTCCCTGGCTCACCGCCCTTGAAGAAACGCAGAGAATGGCTCTTGAAGCAGACCCTACATTCCGTCTAAGGCGGGACCTCAAAGGCGGAATGACCGGGCTGAAATGTGCCCGTGGCATAGCCATTATCTCTTACAGATGCGAAGAAGGTTACAACATTAAGCAGGAGGAAGAGTCGCCCGACGTGGTATTTGCAGACAGGGCCGCTTCTTACCAAAGGTATCAGGGCAACAAGTTCGTAAGGGATTTCGATGCCTATTCCTATTGGTATCTAACTTACATAGTGGACAGCATAAATGTGGGCCGTGGCCGCGGAGGTGTGGAGCGCGCCCTGAAAATGATAAAATGCCCTACTACGGTAATTTGCTTCAGTACTGATATTCTCTTCCCGCCTGTGGATATGGGACCTATGGCCAAGATGCTCGGGGCCGATTTCCACGTGATTGAAACCCATTTCGGGCACGACGGCTTTTTGATAGAATTCCCCCGGATGGAGGAAATCCTTCGTACTATCGTAGATGCTATTTGATGTTTGGGCCGATGGTTCTAGAATATAGAACTGATAATTATCCCCATCATCCAGATAGAGACCACAAGCTTTACACCGGTTCCAAGCAGGAAGCCCAGGAAGGCTCCCAGCGATGCGTTCAATGAATCCGTTCCGTCCTTGCTGCCCCAGAGTAATTCGGCGACAAAGGCTCCCAGAAGGGCTCCTATTATCATACCTATCGGCGTAAAGCCCATACCCATCAGCATACCGATGGTTGCTCCCCAGTTGGCCGCCTTGCCTCCTCCGGTGAGCTTGGTTATTCTTCCGGGGACAATAAAATCAAAAATGGTTACGGCGATCGTTATTCCAAGCCAGATAAAAAGGCTGGCGGTGGAAATCTCGTCATCGAACTGAAGATACATAACAAGCATTCCAATCCAACTGATGGGCGGGCCCGGAATGGCCGGGATAATACTTCCGATTATCCCGAACAAACCAAGGAATACCCCAAGGATGCATATTAGTATATCTCCAATCATTAACTTATTTCAGGGTTGGCGCGGTGCTTTCTGTCGTTAAAAATATTCACCAGAACGCTGCCAAGAATTCCGGCGCAAAGTGAAGCCATCAGCACGGCAACCTTTCCCATATCACGCAATTGCTGCGCTACCTCGGGATGATCGCCAAAGGACAGGGTATCTACAAATATAGACATTGTAAATCCAATTCCACCAAGGCAGGCTACCGCGAACAGCATCTTCCATCCTGCCATAGCGGGCATCGTTCCAACCTTTGCCTTTACTGCAATCCAGGATGCAAGGGTGATTCCGATTGGCTTGCCAAGCAGGAGGCCAAGGAAGATACCCATACTTACGCTGCCCAGGGCGGGGTCGAAACTGAATACGTTGAAGTATTCCGTGCTGGGGATTGTAACGCCTGCGTTGGCAAGGGCGAAGATTGGCATTATTATGAAATTAACCCATACGCCAAGCGCGTTCTCCAGTCTGTAGCTCATTCCTATGCAGTTGCGGCTGGTCTTGCTAAGCTGGCGCAGAACGTGCCTCTGGGGGCCGTTTGGGAAGCCGCTGGCCTCTTCTATGGAATCGTATTCGTCAAGAAGGTGGCGGTAATGGTCTCTCTTGTGGTAGTAGTATTCCCTGGTGTATCTGGGCGTCATCGGTACAAGGAAGGCCATTACAACACCGGACATCGTTGCGTGGATGCCGGAATAGTAGAATAGTACCCAAATGGCCGCAGCGGGGATGATGTAGAAAATCATCCTCTTCTCTCCCAGTTTGTTAAGCACGAGCACAAAGATAATCAGTGCCACTGCAATGGCCAGGAGCAGCAGGTTTATGCTTCCGCCGTAGAACAGGGCTACCACCAGTATGGCAATGAGGTCGTCGGCTATTGCGAGGGCGGTAAGGAAGACCTTCAGGGATACCGGCACTTTGTTGCCAAGGACAGAGAGAATTCCAACCGCAAAGGCAATATCGGTTGCCGTGGGGATTCCCCATCCGCCGGCCGATATCGTACCCTTGTTCACTATTGTATAAATGAGGGCGGGAACCAGCACGCCACCGATGGCGGCGATAACCGGCATTATGGCTTTCTGGCGGCTGCAAAGCTCTCCGTGGGCCATTTCTCGCTTAATCTCCAAGCCTACGGTAAAGAAAAATACCACCATCAGGATGTCGTTGATGAACTTTTCTACCGACAAATCGCCGGGGAATTCAAACGAACCGATTTTTAAGGAAAGGGTGGTCTCCAGAACCTCCTTGTAGCCGTCTTTCGTAAAGGGCAGGTTGGCCAAAAGCATTGCCACTATTACGCAGGCCATAAGGATTACGCCTTGTGCCCAGGGTTTCTTTATGAATTTTTCTTGCTTGGATTCAAAGATGTGAATTCCTTTGTTCCAGGCATAAATAGGAATCAGTTTCATTCTCTACTCTCCTTCTTCTCCGTACAGATATTTCTTTTGTTCTTTTGTAAGCGTGTCGATGGTTATGCCCCAGGCTTCCAGTTTCCTGGCGGCTACGGCCTTGTCAATTTCTTCCGGGATGTTAATCAGCATATCGCCCTTCTGGCGTTTGGCGTCGCGGTGTTCTGCGAGGTATTTTGCGCTGAGAGCCTGGATTGCAAACGACATATCCATAATCTCTGCCGGGTGGCCGTCGCCTGCGGCAAGATTTACAAGGCGGCCC
>JBGVAW010000063.1:0-4282 GCA_045224955.1 Candidatus Cryptobacteroides sp. | reverse complement strand
ATACTCTGTGCTGCAGCAGTCAGAAACAGCCTGACGCACCTTGTCGAACCCAAGTTTTACCTCGCTATTCATTTTCGCTGTTTGTCTGTTTATCCGTAGCGATTGCTGCGCCAAGCTTGAGTTTAAGCTCGTTCATATTCTTTATGCGGGAAACCTCTCCGCCCCTGACAAAGGAAACCTTTCCTGTTTCTTCAGATACCACTATAACATCTGCGTCGCATTCTTCCGATATGCCCACGGCGGCCTTGTGGCGCATTCCGTAGCTTGCCGGAAGGTTTGTCCTGGTGGTTATGGGGAGGGTGCATCTGGCGGCCCGGACCCTGTTGCCCTGAATAATCATAGCCCCGTCGTGCATAGGGGAGTTCTTAAAGAAAATGCCAAGAATAAGGCGGCGGGTTATGGCAGCATCGACAATATCCCCGGTCTCTATAATATAGTCCAGTGAATCCTTGTGGGGGAAGACTATGAGCGCTCCGGTTTTATCGTCGGACATTGTACGTACGGCCTCGGCCACCTCGTTTACTGCCTCGGAGTCCATCTTGACTTCTTTTTTGCCAAAGAGTTTGGATATGAACGCGCCTCCGGTAGAACCAATCTTGGTCTCGGAGCCCAACCTGGACAGGAAGTGCCTTATTTCCGGCTGGAAGATGATAATAAGGGCCAGCACGCCCACGTCTATGAAAGTGCCAAGCAGCGAGCCCAGCATCTTCATATTAAAGGCCTCTGCCAGCACCATCAACACATATATAAATAATATGGCGACGATGATGTTTGTGGCCGATGAGTTCCTGATCCATCTGAATACCACAAAAATCAGCAGGGCGACGATGATTATGTCTAAAATGTCGGCAAGCGACAAATCCAAAAATCCAAAAATTGCTGGCAGCATATCGCTTCAAATGTAATTCATTGCAAATATAGGTTTTAGTAGCCGAATAAAAAAACAAGTCTTGTTTATGTTGAAAAAATTGTTGAAAAGTGATTGAAAATCAGAATATAATCACTACCTTTGCAGTCCGCAAAAAATGTGCGGAATATGTAAAGTATTAATAAACAATTAATTAACAAAACCAATGCCTGGATTAATTGGAAAGAAAATCGGAATGACTTCCGTTTTTGGTGCTGATGGAAAAAATATTCCATGCACCGTAATTGAGGCTGGTCCGTGCGTTGTTACGCAGGTTCGTACGGTAGAGAAAGATGGTTATGCCGCCGTACAGCTTGCCTATGACGAAATTTCAGAAAAGCACGCCAGCGCCCCGCTTAAAGGGCATTTTGCAAAGGCAGGAACCACCCCTAAACGTAAACTTGTAGAGTTTTCTGCAGATTTCAAAGGGGAAGTAAAACTCGGTGACACTCTTACGCTTACAGACGTTTTTGAGGATGTAGCATTTGTAGATGTTGTCGGTGTATCCAAAGGTAAAGGTTTTCAGGGCGTAGTTAAGCGTCACGGATTCGCAGGTGTAGGCGGCAAGACCCACGGTCAGCACAACCGTCTTCGTCACCCCGGTTCCATGGGTGCATCCTCTTGGCCTTCACGCGTATTCCCCGGAATGCGTATGGCCGGCCATATGGGTTGCGACAGAGTGAAGGTAACCAACCTCGCTGTGCTTAAGATGATTCCTGAGAACAATCTCATCGTAGTAAAGGGCTCCGTTCCCGGAGCTAAGGGTTCTTATCTGATTTTGGAGGCATAAGACTATGGAATTGAAAGTATTGAAAATTGACGGAACAGAGTCTGGAAAGACCGTAGTTCTTGATGAGAAGGTGTTCGGCATCACTCCTAACGATCATGCCATCTACCTTGACGTAGTCCAGTATCTCGCAAATCAGAGACAAGGAACAGCAAAGACTAAGGACAGAAGCGAAGTTGCATACAGCACCAAGAAGCTTGGTCGTCAGAAAGGCGGCGGTGGCGCACGTCACGGTTCCCTTAAGGCCGGTATCTTCGTAGGCGGTGGTAACATTCACGGTCCCAAGCCTCGCGACTACAGGTATAAACTGAACAAGAAGCTCAAACAGCTTGCAAGATTCTCTGCCCTCTCATACAAGGCTCAGGATAATGCTATCAAGGTAATCGAGCCTTTCCAGATGGAAGCTCCCAAGACCAAGGAGTTCATGGGTATTCTCTCTGCTATCAAGGCTGGTGACCGCAAGGTTCTCTTCGTTCTTCCTGAGAACTCTGCAAACATTTATCTTTCATCACGTAACCTCCCTGACGTAAAGGTTATCACTGTAGACGAAATCAACACTTACACCATTATGAATTCTTATTCACTGGTACTTGTTGACGGCGTTCAGGATATTCTCGCTTCCAGGGCTAACAGCTAAAATTTTTGAGAGATGGGAATTTTAATTAAGCCAATAGTAACAGAAAAAATGACGGCTCAGGGCGAAAAGTTGAACCGTTATGGTTTCATAGTAGACCGTTCTGCTAACAAACTTCAGATTAAGGAAGAGGTAGAGCAAAAATACAACGTGACAGTTTCAGAGGTTAACACCGTTAACTATCACGGTAAAAAGAAACAGCGCTTTACCCACGCCGGTCTTCTCCGCGGACGTACCAACCACTTCAAGAAGGCATACGTTACCCTCGCAGGTGAAGATAAGATTGATTTCTATGCAAACATATAGGAGGGATAGGCAATGGCAGTAAAAAAATACAAACCGGTAACACCCGGACAGAGAAACAAGGTTATCAGCGCTTTTGATGATATCACTTGCCACAAGCCCCACAAGGCTTTGCTTGAACCCCTCAAGAGAACCGGCGGACGTAATAACACCGGTCAGATGACTATGCGTTATATCGGCGGTGGTCACAAGAAAATGTACCGTATCGTCGATTTCCGTCGTGACAAAGACAACTGCACAGCGACCGTTCTCACTATCGAGTACGATCCTAACCGCAGCGCCCGTATCGCCCTTGTACAGTATGAGGACGGCGAGAAGAGATACATCATCGCCCCCAACGGTCTCAAGGTAGGACAGGTAATCGCTTCCGGTTCAGGCGTTGCTCCCGATATGGGCAACTCGCTTCCTCTCGCAGAGATTCCGGTAGGTACTCTGGTACACAACATTGAGCTTCGTCCCGGTCAGGGTGCCGCTATGGCACGCAGCGCCGGCACCTTCGCTCAGCTCGCAGCACGCGAGGGCAACTACGCAGTTCTTCGCCTCCCTTCAGGTGAGACTCGTATGGTGCTCGTAAGCTGCCGCGCTACCGTTGGTACCGTTTCCAACCCTGAACACAATCTGGAGTCCTATGGAAAGGCAGGCCGCAGCCGCTGGCTTGGTCGCCGTCCCCACAACAGAGGTGTTGTTATGAACCCTCATGATCACCCTATGGGTGGTGGTGAAGGCCGCGCCTCCGGAGGTCACCCTCGTTCACGCAAGGGCCTTCCTGCAAAGGGATACAAGACACGTAATCCTAAGGCTACTTCAAATAAGTTCATCATTGAAAGAAGAAAGAAATAATCGGAATTAAACTTTAGGAATTATGAGTCGTTCATTAAGAAAAGGTCCATATATCCAGGAAGCCCTGGAGAAGAGAATTCTTGCTATGAATGATGGTAGCAAGAAGAAAGAAGTTGTCAAGACTTGGTCACGCGCAAGTATGATCTCTCCTGACTTCGTAGGCCACACCATCGCTGTTCATAACGGAAACAAGTTTATTCCGGTTTATGTAACAGAGAATATGGTTGGTCACAAGCTTGGCGAGTTTGCACCTACCAGAAATTTCAGAGGCCATTCGGGCAACAATAAGAAGTAAAATTTAAAAGATTTGAAATTATGGGAGCTCGTAAAAGATTAATGGCCGAAAAGCTGAAAGAAGCTAAAAGGCAGACAGCTATAGCAAAACTCAATGATGTCCCCACATCTCCCCGTAAGATGCGCCTTGTTGCAGATACAGTGAGAGGTTTGGAGGTAAATCACGCCCTTGATATTCTCAAGTTCTCCAAGAAGGGTCCTTCTATCCCTCTTGAGAAACTTCTCCGTAGCGCCATCGTTAACTGGGAAGCCAAGAATCCTGAGAATTCAAAAGAACTTGACAATGGCAACGTAATCGTTAAGACCATTATGGTTGGCGAAGGCCGCACTCTCAAGAGAATCCGTCCTTGCCCTCAGGGCCGTGCCGGACGTATCCGCAAGCGCAGCAACCACGTTACCATCATTCTTGATGTTAAGAAAACCGCAACAGCAGTGGAGGCATAAATATGGGACAGAAAACTAATCCTATCAGCAACAGAATCGGTATCACCCGTGGTTGGGACTCTAACTGGTGTGG
>JBGVAW010000062.1:0-5607 GCA_045224955.1 Candidatus Cryptobacteroides sp. | reverse complement strand
AATAGGTACCGATCGCGGCGCGCAAATGAAAAAGCGACATCCTCAGGGGACGGTGGGGTGACGCCGGCGGAGTATACGGTGTCCGCCGGCTACGGCTCGCCGGTCGCCCGGGCTCGGGGTAAGGGCCCCGCTCCCGGCGACCGTCACCAGACCTTCCTTTTGTCAACGTTTATTAGGGATAATTCTCAACCAAAGTCAACTAAAATCCGTGATAAAAAGATAAATCTGGAAATCATAGGGTGCTACTGACGTCCCATAATTGGGGACGTCAGATGCGATAAAGGGGGAAAAACGACACAGACGTCCCAAAAAATGGGACGTTAGCAGCAGTTTGAGGTTCTATGGGGTTGAACGGCAGAGCCTGTGCCCTTCGAGAGGCATGCCGCCCGTGGCATGTGAACGGGGGGACCGCCGACCGTAGGTCGGGGGTGGGATAGCCCCGAAGGGGCGTACCGGGTCGAAGGGCAGCTGGCTCTGCCTAATCATTCAAAAGCACTATTATATTTCTTTGTTTATATAAAATATATCTAAGGAAATTGTGTAATTTTGCAAGATGAACGCTGATGGGTGTATTTGTTACACAATTTATATTATGTTAAGTTAACTATCAATCCGAAATAAAGAGATTATCCCCTATGGCCAGGAAAAACAAAGAAGTATATTTGACAGATGTTCTCATTGAGGATGTTGCTGCGGAAGGAAAAGCAATCGCCAGAGTTGATTCGCTCGTTCTCTTTGTTCCTTTTGCCGTGCCCGGAGACATAGTTAACGTAAAGGCATACAAGAAAAGAAATTATATGGAGGGCTACATAACTGAAATCGTAAAGCCCTCGCCACAGAGGCTTAAGCCGTTCTGCCAGCATTTTGGAACCTGCGGCGGATGTAAATGGCAGCCTTTGCCTTATGAACTTCAGCTCCAATACAAAACCCGTCAGGTTTATGACCAGCTGGTAAGACTGGGCCACCTTGAGGTGCCCGAGGTCTCCCCTGCTATCGGCTCCGATAATACTACATTTTATCGTAACAAATTGGAATTCAGCTTCTCTGACCGTCGTTGGCTGGATTTTGGAGAGGATCCGGATTCTTTTACTCCCCAGGAGCGATGCGGCCTTGGATTTCACGTAGGCCGGTTCTTTGACAAGGTCCTGGACATAGAAAAATGCTGGCTGCAGAAGGACCCGTCAAACGATATTCGCCTATTTATCAAGAAGTTAGCCATAGATAACGGTTATTCCTTTTATAATATAAGGAATAACGAGGGCTTTATGCGCAATATGTTCGTACGCAGCAACGAGGCAGGCGAATTTATGATTGTAGTCTGCTTTGGCTACGAGGATAAAAAGGCTATAAAAACCATTCTGGACGCTACTGCAGAGCGGTTTCCGGAGATTGTATCCATCTATTACGTGGTTAATCGCAAGCTGAACGATTCTATCTCCGACCAGGACTGCATACTTTATAAAGGCACAGATGCCCTGATAGAGAAAATGGAAGATCTTCAATTCAAGATCGGCCCTAAATCCTTCTATCAGACAAACAGCGCCCAGGCCTACAAACTCTACTCTGTTGTGCGGGACTTTGCCGGCCTCACCGGCAACGAGGTGGTTTATGACCTCTATACCGGCACAGGAACCATAGCGCAGTTCGTTTCTAAAGGCGCCTCCAAGGTTATTGGCATCGAGTACGTGCCCGAGGCTATAGAGGACGCCCGCACTAACGTGATATTCAACGGAATAACCAACTGCGAGTTCTTTGCCGGGGATATGAAGGACGTGCTTGACGCCGCATTTATTAAGAAGCACGGACAGCCGGACGTTATCATCCTGGATCCTCCGCGCGCCGGAATACATCCGGACGTTGCCAAGGTTATTATGGACTGCGCACCCCAGAGAATGGTCTATGTAAGCTGCAATCCGGCTTCCCAGGCCAGAGATTTAGCAATATTCAAGGAAAAATACCGCATCACTCACGTGCAGCCGGTAGATATGTTCCCCCACACCCATCATATAGAAAACGTTTGCCGATTGGAAAGAATCTAGACTATGTTCACACACATCTTCATACTTCTTATAGGATTGCTCCTTATTATCTTCGGAGCTGAATTCCTTGTCAAAGGTGCCTCAGGAATTGCCAGAAAGGCAGGAATAAGCGAGTTTGTAATTGGACTCACAATTGTAGCCATCGGCACGTCCGCCCCCGAAATGGTAGTAAGTCTGGTTGGTGCCTTCGAAGGCAATTCAGATGTCAGCGCAGGCAATGTATTGGGTTCCAATATATTCAACGGGCTGCTCATCCTTGGTATTACCGCGGTTCTGGCCCCTATCGAACTAAAGAGAAACAATCGGTTTTTCGATATCCCCCTTTATTTTATTTTTACCCTGGGGGTGATGTTTACAGCACAATCGCACACCTTATTTGGACTTGGAGAGGCAGACGAACTTTCCCGCTGGGAGGGACTTGCGATTTTTGCCGTTTTCCTTCTCTATATCTTCTTTACTTATAAAAAAGATTCCAGGTCTGAAGCTGAAACAGAAGACAGTAAGCAGGAAGATGACACCAGCACCTGGCTGTATTCGATTATTGTGGCAGCAGGCCTTGGTATGCTGGCCTTCGGCGGAAGTCTATTCGTAGATTCCGGCGTAGAAATAGCCCGCCTGGCCGGAATGAGCGACAAGTTCATTGCCGTAACCATTCTTGCAGTTGGCACTTCCCTGCCGGAGTTTGCTACCTGCATAGTGGCCGTTATGCAAAAGAAATCCCAGCTGGCTCTTGGAAACATTCTGGGCTCCAATATTTTCAATATGCTGCTTATCCTGGGTACATCCTCGATAGTCAGCCCTATCAACTTCCAGAATATCCAGATCTTTGACTTTGCTGTTCTGCTTGCAGGAGGAGCCATACTCTGGATTTCTTCAGTGTCCAGGAGAGAAAAGAAAATATGGTACCCTGAAGGAATCCTCCTTCTTGTTACCTATGCTATATTTATGATAAAAACCTTCAATGAATTATAATAGATGCTTTTAGTTGATTTAATTCCCCAGATACCCAAGGACACTGTAAACGTTGTGGATTCTGCCAAAGTGGCTCTGGCCAACCTGGCAGACAGGATTCAGTCTGATCCCAGCGGGTTTTTCCACGAACTTGGACAAGGAGCGCTTCAGTTTCTATTGAAAGTAGTCATCGCCATAATTATTTATATTGTCGGCGCGTGGCTCATAAAAAAACTTAAGAACTTCCTTAAGGCTCTCTTTATCAAGAGAAATACAGACAAGACCATAGCTACCTTCGTCACAAGCCTGGTATCCATTTCGCTGACCGTACTGCTGGTTATCATAACTATAAGTGAGTTAGGCGTAAACACTACATCACTTGCAGCGATACTTGCTGCCGGAGGCGTGGCCATCGGTATGGCTCTCAGCGGCACGGTACAGAACTTTGCCGGCGGAATTATGCTGCTTGCTTTCAAGCCCTTCAAGGCCGGCGACTATATCAAGGCCCTTGGCTTCGAAGGCACCGTGACAGAGGTAAACATAGTGAACACCAAGATAAGGACGGTGGACAACAACACCATCATCCTGCCCAACGGAGCCCTTTCCGGAGGCAACATAGACAACTTCTCCCATATGCCCTATCATCGCTGCGTATGGAAGGTAGATGTGGATTATTCATCCAACCCGGACATTGTTCGCGCAGCGCTTCTGGGCGTAATAAAGGGTGACGAAAGGATTCTGGACACCAAGACCGAGGGTGTTCCCGCAGATCCCGTCGTATTCCTTACCAACCTCAAGGATTCCACCGTGGAGTTCTCACTCAGGGCGTGGGTAAAGACAGAAGACTACTGGCCTGTACTGCTTAAGTACAACGAGGAAATCTTCAAGGCACTGCCGCAGCTTGGGATAGAATTCGCATTCCCCCAGGTTGACGTTCATCTTAAGAAATAGGATTAAACCTTGGCAGTTACAGGGTTGGCATAGATCTGAAGCAGAATCTCACGGAGTTCTGCCCTGTCAAGACCCTCGCCTTCTACCTTGTCAAGCTGACCGTTGATATATGCGTCGAACTTCTCGAAGTCCTCGGCGCTATATTTTTTCTTCCAAAGAGAATCGCCGCTAAGCATATCGCAGGCCATATAGTTGGTCTTCCACAGTTTGTAGCCGGCGCGGACCCTGCGGTCTACTGCGTGACGGATGAACTGGTAGCGGTCGTTTCCGGTACAGAACGAAGCCTCGTAAATCTCGTCGTGGGTAAGAATCGTACCTATGTTAAGGTGGATATTTCCCTTGAATTCTTTTATACCTGTGACGATACTTACAAAATCTTCCTTCTCTGCCTTTACGTAAGGGCCTCTTCTGGTTAGATAAAGCTCGCGGGCCTTAAGGATATCGCAAGGCTCGTATTCGTAAGAAATGCTCAGAGGCACAATGTTAAGCTGCTCGAAGTTCTCTACGAAGCTGCCCTGGCCGCTCATATCCAGCATCTTCAGAAGGCCCTGCTCCGTTGTGTCCAGACCATTCTTAGTACGGCCCTCCCTTTGGGCAAGCCAGATGGAACTTATGCCCTCCGTGATGTTGCGGCGGATATATTTGCTGAGGAGCTGAGAAGAAAGATAAAGGCTGCGGGCGCTGATGCCGCGGATAACCTTTATCATTCGGTTGCTCCTGATAAGGAATTCAATGTATTGGTTGCTTAGCAGGTTGTCTCCCACGGCAATCTGAGTCATAGGCAGATTGTTCTGTCCAAGGACGTACTGGGTAAGAGCCGGGTCAAGGATGATATCCCTATGGTTAGACATTGCCAGATAGCAGCCTTTTATAGCCTGGATATTCTCCAGACCATCGTATGTAAAGCCTGAAGAAGTAGTTTTAATAACCCACTCTACAGCCTTGTACATCACGGCCTTCTGGAATTCTTCAACAGTATGAATCTGCTTAAGTTTATCCTTAAGGAAGGTCTCTTTTTCGTCCGGGAAAATAAATTTGGAGATAGCTGCTACGGCAGGATGTTCTGCCACTACGCTAAGAGCTTTTGCCGCTTCTTCGTCTGTATACGGGCAGATGCTCTCGAATTCATTTGTCTGTTCACACATAAGGTTTAGATTTCGTGTACAGGATGCGAATTTATCCAAAAAAGCCCAAAAATGCAAGGCTTAAAGTCATTCTCTTACCAAAAGAGAACTGTCGCCGTAGCTAAGGAAGCGGTAGCCGTTTTCAAGGGCATAATCGTACACAGGACGCCACTTGCCGCCTAGGAAGGCAGAAACAAGCAAAATAAGCGTACTTTCCGGCTGATGGAAATCGGTTACAAGCCTGTCTACAAGGCGGAATTTAAACCCTGGAACGATAATAATCCTGGTTCCGGCCACAAGAGCTTCCTGCCCCTTGGAATCAAGAAAGTCAATAATGGCCTGCAAGGCCTCTTCCGTGCCAACTGAATACTCCCTCTTATAAGGAGCCCACTGCTCCACATCCTCCGGCACTCCTGTTTCCAGGATCGATACACCTATATAATATAGAGACTCCAGGGTACGGACCGATGTTGTCCCGACCGCTACCAGAGGCCCTTTACGGTCTATCAGCTTTTGGATGAACTCTATTTTTACCACCAATG
>JBGVAW010000061.1:0-3383 GCA_045224955.1 Candidatus Cryptobacteroides sp. | reverse complement strand
ACCTGGATGCATATCCTTACCCTGATGGGGCATACCTATTTTTACAGGAAGAAAGTGTTCGACGGAGTTTATTCCAGGGGCAATGTCCACACAGATCCGGAGAATCCTTTCCTGGAGCTCAGGGGAAAAACCATCGGCATAATAGGAATGGGCGCAATCGGCCGTCAGGTGGCGAAGGTGGCCGAGGCCTTCGGGATGAAGGTGGTGTATTATTCTACTTCCGGCACTTCCCACTGTACTGATTATCCCAGCCTTTCTATAGAGGAATTGCTTTCCGTGGCCGATGTCGTAAGTATCAACGCTCCTTATAACAACAGAACTGCCGGCCTTATAGACTATGGCAGGATGAAGTTAATGAAACCATCGGCCATAATAGTTAATACCGGAAGGGGTGGTATCGCCGTTGAGGAGGATTTGGCCAAGGCTATTGATAATGAGGTGATTGCCGGGGTTGGACTTGATGTTTACATCAAGGAGCCGCTGCCTGCCGACAGCCCTCTTATGCATACTCGTTTCCCCGAGCGTGTGAGCCTTACTCCCCATACTGCCTGGCAAAGTATAGAGGCCCGTGGAAGGCTCGCCCAAGGTATGGCGGATAATATCAGGGAATTACCAACTGTAGAATGTGAGTAATTACTCCCATTCTATAGTTGCAGGGGGTTTAGATGATATATCGTAAACTACTCTGTTAACGCCGCGGACCTTGCGGATAATCTCGTTGCTGACCTTGTCCAGGAAATCGTAAGGGAAGCGGAACCAATCGGCCGTCATAGCATCGGTAGAAACCACTGCCCTTAGCGCAACGGCATTCTCGTAAGTGCGCTCGTCGCCCATAACGCCAACGCTGCGGACCGGAAGCAGAATCACCCCGGCCTGCCAGATGGCATCGTACAGATTGTCGGCCTTGCGGGCAGGGTCCGACGCTGACGGGTAGTCGCTGCACTTCCACTCCCTAAGATTGCGGATAAAGATATCATCGGCCTCTGCCAAAACAGAAAGTTTCTCCCTTGTGATATCGCCTATAACCCTGATGGCCAGCGACGGTCCCGGGAAGGGATGGCGGCCTATAAGTTCTTCCTTGATGCCAAGGGCGCGGCCCACGCGGCGAACTTCGTCCTTGAAAAGCAGACGCAGCGGCTCTACAATCTTTAGGTTCATCTTCTCCGGAAGACCGCCCACGTTGTGATGGGACTTAATCTTTGCTGCGGCTCCTTTTATGCCGGCAGATTCTATTACATCCGGGTAGATAGTGCCCTGGCCAAGGAAGGTGGCTCCCTTAATTTTGCGGGCCTCCCTTTCGAAGGTCTCCACGAACAGGGTGCCTATTATTTTTCTCTTGGCTTCCGGCTCTTCAACACCGCTGAGCGCGCTGAGGAAGGCGTCGGATGCATCGACTCCTACAACGTTGAGCCCCATATCTTTATAGGACTCCAGCACGCCGTTGTACTCGTTCTTCCTAAGAAGTCCGTTGTTTACGAATATACAGGTAAGATTGCTGCCGATGGCTTTGTCCAGAAGGACGGCTGCTACCGTTGAATCTACTCCGCCGCTAAGCCCCAGGATAACCTTGCCGTCTCCGATTTGCTTTTTAAGCGCTTCTACTGTGCTGGTTATGAAACTCTGGGCCGTCCATCCGCCTTTGCAGCCGCACACCCTGTAGCAGAAGTTGGAGAGCATCTGCCCGCCGGCTTCGCTGTGGTAAACTTCCGGGTGGAACTGAAGGCCGTATATTTTGGCCGATGCTATCTTGAAGGCTGCGTTGTCAAGGCCTTCGGTGCTGCCTATAAGGCTGGCGCCTGTGGGGAGAGCCGATATGCTGTCGCCGTGCGACATCCATACTGTCGTGCCGCTTTCTATGCCGTGGAAAAGTTCCTCGCCGTCGTTAAAGCTAAGGCGTGCTCTTCCGTATTCTCTTGAATCTGAATTATCTACGGCTCCGCCCAGATGCTTTGCCAGATACTGTGCTCCGTAGCAGATGCCAAGCACGGGAACCTTGCCTTTGAATGCGTCCAGGTCAATCATAGGACAGCCTTCCTGGTTTACGGAACAGGGACTGCCGGATATGATTATGCCCTTTAGACTGTTGTCTTGGGGGACGGGTTTGTCATAGGGCTGGATTTCACAATATACGCCAATCTCGCGAAGTCTGCGGCCTATCAGAGTGGTCACCTGCGAACCGCAATCAAGGATAATTATTTTTTCCGGCATAGGAATTAAATTATTTGTGCAAAAATACGATAAAAAGTTCATTAAGTTCTGCGGAATTGAGTAATTTTGCAAAATTTATTAATTATCGTAATCGATGGATGTAAGAAACATTGCGCTGATAGCACACGTAGACCACGGTAAAACTACTCTGGTAGACAGGATGATATATCAGGCGGATCTTGTTCGCCGCCCGGAGAATCTCGGCGAACTTATTTTGGATAACAACGACCTTGAGCGCGAGCGTGGTATCACCATTCTTGCAAAGAATGTATCGGTCGTTTACAAAGGTGTAAAAATCAACATTATAGATACCCCCGGACATAGCGACTTCGGAGGTGAGGTAGAGCGCGTGCTTAATATGGCGGACGGCGTTCTGCTGCTTGTAGATGCCTTCGAGGGTTGTATGCCTCAGACAAGGTTCGTGCTTAACAAGGCCTTGGATATGGGTAAGAAACCCATCGTCGTGGTTAATAAGGTGGATAAGCCCAACTGCCGCCCGGACGAGGTTCAGGAAGAGGTATTCGACCTTATGTTCTCTCTTGGCGCAAGCGAGGAGCAGCTGGACTTCAGAACCATATTCGGCAGCGCAAAGCAGGGCTGGATGTCGGACGACTGGCGTAATCCTTCACAGGATATCACTCCTTTGCTGGATGCCATTCTGGAAGAAATCCCCGCTCCGGAGCAGAAGGAAGGAACTCCCCAGATGCTCATTTCTTCCCTGGAGTATTCCCCTTACGTCGGACGTATCGCCGTGGGCCGCATAACAAGAGGCAGCCTGCGCACCGGAATGAACATCAGCCTATGCAAGAGATACGATATCGTTGAGAAGCAGAAGATTAAGCAGCTGATGGTATTCGACGGCCTTGGAAAGAAGAATGTCGATGAGGCTCTTTGCGGCGATATCTGTGCCGTCGTAGGTATAGAAGGATTCGAGATCGGTGACACCATCGCAGACTTCGAGAATCCCGAGGCCCTGCCGCCCATCGCAGTGGACGAGCCTACTATGAGTATGATGTTCTCCATCAATAATTCCCCTTTCTTTGGAAAGGACGGAAAATACGTTACTTCAAGACATCTTAAAGACCGTCTGGACAAGGAGTTGGAGAAGAACCTTGCCCTAAGGGTTAAACCCGGTCTTAATGCCGATTCCTTTATGGTTTACGGCCGTGGCGTGC
>JBGVAW010000060.1:0-9755 GCA_045224955.1 Candidatus Cryptobacteroides sp. | reverse complement strand
GGTCAGAAGGGTAAAGAATGCCGTAAGCACAATTGCTACGCGGGCCGTCAGTTTCTTGAACACTCCCATAAGAAGGGCAAGACCGGTGAGGAGTTCCAGAAGCGACAGCAGTTCTCCTATGCCGAAGGCGCTCCAGTCAAGAAAACCCAGGTGGAAAAAGTCCAGGTACTGAGTAACCGTAATGGAGGTTCCAAGGGGGTCTGTCAGCTTAAAGAGACCTGCGCAGAAAAAGACCATTCCTGCCAGTATGGCACAAAACCTTCTCATAAAAAAAGGGCTAAATATTCTTTAACAATTCGTCTACGGCCTGACGTATCCGCTGGAAAATAACGTCCTGGGAAGCCATATGGCCCTGGGCATCGGCACAATCGATCCGGATAAACTTATTGTCCAGAGTGCATTGCCTCAGATATACCTCCCTTACTGCCTTCTGGAAGTTGATGTTGGACTCGTGGATGTCCGATGCGCCGGAGAGATAGTCCCTGTCGCTGCCCTTTCTGCTAAGCGAGAGTTTCTTTTCTACAAACTCTATGGGCACGTCCAGAAAGAGGTTGAGGTCCGGGCGGGGAAGGTTGAAGTCTCCGTATTCGGTATTGAATATCCACTGTCTGAGGGCTTCCTTTTCTTCCTCGGAAGAAATTTTGGCGCACTGGTAGGCTATATTGGAATAGACGTATCTGTCCAGAAGCACGGGGGTGCCGGCCTCTATGCTACGGCGCATAGACTCGGCGGCTCCGTGACGGTCTTCTGCGTAAAGCAGGGCTACAAGCTGGGGATGAACCTGCTCTACAGAACCAAAGTCACCGCGAAGGAAGCGGCTTATAAGGTCTCCGTAAACAGGAGCGTCGTACCTTGGGAAGTGAATGTATTCCACTTCGCCGCAACGCTGGGTAAGATATTGCCTCAGAAGTTTTACCTGAGTGGATTTTCCGGCCCCGTCGAGCCCCTCTACAACAAATAGCATAAATTAAAGGTTTAGTTTACAAAAATAAGTTTTGTCGCTTTGATTTGAAAATTTATAAGAGTATTTTTGAAAAAAATTATCGCCGCTTCCTTGAAAAGCCAGAGAGAAATAAAGATTATGGGCATCGTCAACCTGAACGATGACTCTTTCTACGCCCCCAGCCGTACCAGCCGCGGCAATGTGCTTGAGGTTGTAGGCCGTATGGTAAAGGAAGGGGCGGACATAATTGACCTTGGCCCCTGCTCCTCAAAGCCCGGCAGCGTTCCTGTGGGCCCGGAAGTGGAGTGGCAGCGCCTCCAGGGCGTTCCGCGGCTTATAAGGGACAACTTTCCAGGGGTTCAGATTTCCATAGACACAAGTTATTCCTATGTTATAAGCCGCGCCTTTGACGAGGCCGGGCCGGTTATGGTAAACGATATTTCCGCCGGCACTGTGGACAGCGGGCTTCTGCCTCTTGCCGGCAGGCTGGGCCTTGACTTTGTGGCTATGCATATGAGAGGCACCCCCCAGACGATGGGCAGCCTTACAGATTACGCCTCCGTTACCCGGGAGGTATTACAGTATTTCAGGGACTTTTCCATTAGGGCCGATGCTGCCGGGGTAAAGTCCTGGATTCTGGATCCTGGCTTTGGCTTTGCAAAGACCGTAGAGCAGAACTACGAACTGCTTGACAACCTTGAGGCTTTTGGCGCTCTCGGCCGCCCGGTGCTTGTGGGCCTTTCCCGCAAGAGTATGATATACAAGCCTTTGGGCATTGGACCGGAAGACAGCCTTTCCGGAACTCAGGCCCTGCTTATAGCCGCACTTGAAAGAGGGGCCGATATTCTCAGGGTTCACGACGTTAAGGCTGCCGCACAGACAGTCAAACTATACAAGATGCTAACTAATTCTCCCAAAATATGATTTCACTTGATGCCATCTCCCCTGTTGACGGAAGATATTCCGCAGTTACGGCTCCGCTAAAAGAGTTTTTTAGCGAGAAGGCTCTCCTACGCTACCGCACAAAGGTAGAGATAGAGTATTTCATAGCCCTATGCCGCCTTGGAGTGCCTCAGCTTGCCGGAGCGCTGGAAAACGAAGAGGATATCAGGCTTATTGCCGATGGTTTCAGTGAGGCCGACGCCTTGAGGATAAAGGAGATTGAGGCCGCCACGGCGCACGACGTAAAGGCAGTGGAGTATTTTATAAAGGAGAAGTTAGAGGCCGCGGGGCTTGGAACATATAAAGAGTTTATCCACTTTGGCCTTACATCGCAGGATATCAACAACACAGCCTATCCCTTGATGCTAAGGGACTCCCTGGAGGGCAGCGGCCTGCTTGGGAGCCTCAGAGAGATTTGTTCCTGCCTTTACGACCTGGCAGACAGGTGGGCTAACGTTCCTATGCTGTCCCGTACCCACGGACAGGCAGCCACGCCCACTACGGCCGGCCGCCAGATGGAGGTCTTTGCCGCCCGTCTCGAAGAGCAGCTCAATCAGTTCGAGGCCCTTCCCATCCCTGCCAAATTCGGCGGCGCGACCGGTGGTCTGAACGCGCACAGGGCGGCCTTCCCGGATGTTGACTGGGAGAGTTTTGCAGATAATTTCGTAGAGAGCCTTGGCCTGAGACGCTCCAAGCCCACCACACAGATAGACCATTACGACAATCTATCGGCAATCTTTGATTGCCTTCGCCGCATAAACACAGTGCTTCTGGATTTCTGCCGCGATGCGTGGGCCTACATTTCAATGGGCTACTTCCGTCTTAAGGTAAAAGAAGGAGAAGTGGGATCATCGGCAATGCCGCATAAGGTAAATCCCATAGATTTTGAGAATGCAGAAGGCAATATCGGCCTTGCAAATGCCTTCCTTACCCATTTTTCCCTTAAACTGCCGGTATCCCGCCTGCAAAGGGACCTGTCGGACTCTACCGTGCTCCGCAACATTGGAATGCCGCTGGCCTACGGGCTTGTGGCCTATAGTTCCATACTCAAGGGCCTTGGCAAAATAAGCCTGGACAAGTCCAGGATAGACAATGATTTGGAGGAGAACTGGGAAGTCGTGGCAGAGGGCATCCAGACAATCCTGCGCCGCGAGGGTTATCCCCAGCCCTACGAGGCCCTCAAGAGGCTTACCCGCACCGGGGAGGCTGTGGACGAGACAACAATAAAGGCCTTCATCGAAGGCCTGAACGTCAGCGAAAGCGTTAAAGAGGAACTTAGGGCGCTTACTCCCTGGACTTACTAGCGCCTACTGCTTTTCTTCCACTACATAAACGTCTTCTCCGGGAGCTGCGAACAGAAAGTTCTCGCGGGCGAATTCTTCCAGAGTGTCCCTTTCCGTGGAGAGACGCTCTATTTTCTTGTCCAGTTTTTCGTTCTCTTTATGGTAATAGAGTATCTGGTCGTTCAGACGGCCAAGTTCCCTCTTGGCTCCTATCCAGCGCAGAAGGCTGTCTGTGCTGAAAAAGCAGATATAAAGCGCTGCAATGGCGGTAATTATGGACGCGTAAATATAAAAACTATGGTTCGGGTTCTTCTTTGCATAGAGAGATTTGACTTTTGCCCAGAACTTTTTTATGCTGCTTTTAGCCATTGAAGAATAATCGTTTGAAGTTTTGACAAAAATAATTAAATTTGGGGATAAATTGAAACAGAAAATCAAATTTATATCATTATGAAACCTACTCTCCTTGTTCTTGCTGCCGGAATGGGCAGCCGTTATGGCGGACTTAAGCAGATGGATACTCTTGGCCCCGGCGGCGAGACTATCATCGATTATTCTATTTATGATGCGGTTCAGGCCGGTTTTGGAAAAGTAGTTTACATTGTACGCGAGTACTTCCGCGAGCAGTTCGAGCAGACTGTACGCACCAAGTACGCTAACGTAAAGTGCCTGGACGGAAAGCCCCTCGAATTTGTCTTCGTGACCCAGGAACTGGACAAGATTCCCGCAGGATTCGCGCTTAATCCCCAGAGGGAGAAACCTTGGGGTACGGCACACGCCGTTCTTATGGCAAAAGACGTAATCAACGAGCCTTTTGCAGTGATTAACGGAGATGATTTCTATGGCCGCGAGTCCTTCAAGGTACTAGGCGACTGGCTCCGCGCACACGAGGGGAGCAGCGGCGCCTACTGTATAGTTGGCTTCGCCCTTGAGAATACTTTGTCGGAGTCCGGCGGAGTTTCCCGCGGTATCTGCTTCTACGACAAGGACAAACAGCTTACCGACGTAGTGGAGCATCTTAACATTTCCCGCGAGGCGGACGGCAAGGTTTACGGAGACGATTCCATAAGCGGAACAGCCCACAAGGAACTTCGCGGAGAAGATCTTTGCTCTATGAATATGTGGGGCTTCACACCCGACTACTTTACAAAGAGCGAAGAGATTTTCAAGACCTTCCTTACCCAGTACGGCCAGGAGCTTAAGAAAGAGTTCTACATTCCCTACGCAGTAGATTGTATGATTAAGGACAAGAGCGGCAGCTGCGAGGTTCTTTCCACACCCAGCAAGTGGTTCGGCGTAACCTATAAAGAAGACCGTCCCGCAGTCGT
Source organism: Candidatus Cryptobacteroides sp. (assembly GCA_045224955.1). Taxonomy (GTDB): domain Bacteria; phylum Bacteroidota; class Bacteroidia; order Bacteroidales; family UBA932; genus Cryptobacteroides. The sequence goes on along the minus strand of JBGVAW010000060.1, from coordinate 5,259 downwards.
AGAGAAGTTCAAGGAACTGTCCGACAAAGGCGTATATCCCACACCTCTTTACAAATAAGCGCTATGGGTTTTTTCAGAAGAGGCAGTAATGCCAATTACAATCTGCTGGACAGGCACGCATACTTTGTGCCCGGCATTGGAGGTACCTTCGCCCTTCTTGGCTGGTTCGGTCTTGGAACAGCCATAAGTATTTCTGTGGGCGCCTTCATAGAAATAATGAGGGATGCCCTGGATATGGGAGTAAGCATTATAGGTACCGAAAATACAGAAGGCATAGGCGTCGAGTATCTGCAGCTTATTGTGTACCCCATAATGTTCATTCCCGTCTATCTGTGGGCAAGCCACAAAAGCGAGGCGGCAATGTACTCCAGGGAAGGTTTTGCGCTGGACAACAACAACTTTGGGAAGTTCGGTTTCTGGCTTCCGGCCTTAGTCTGCTCCATTGGCACCCTTGGCCTGGCCTTTATAATGGACGGCCTTTCCTCTCTGATACTCCCGGATATTTCGGACGAACTGGACAAGGCCCTAAGAAATTTGACAGAAGGAAACTTTATTATCTGTTTTCTTAGCGTGAGCGTAATGGCTCCCCTGCTGGAAGAATGGTTCATAAGAGGACTTGTTCTAAGGGGTCTTCTGAATGCCAGGAACAGAAACGGCGGCCGCCTTATGAATCCCTGGTGGGCAATTACCATTTCCGCAGCTATTTTTGCCCTGATTCATATGAATATATGGCAGGCCCTCCCCGCATTTACACTGGGCTTTGTATTTGGCATAGTTTACTATAAGACGGGAAGCCTCAAGCTTACCATACTTATGCACTTTGTAAACAACACCGTAGCCCTTATTATTGCGCATATTGACACGCTTAAGGAAGCAAAGGGATGGTGGGAGGTAATGGATATGCCTTTGTACCTGGCATTGCTTGGAGTTGCATCTCTCCTTGTAGCCGGTCTGGTATTATTCTTCCTAAGGATGCCGGCCAAGGGATGCGACGCTATCCCTCCTGCAGGTCTTGAAGAAACGCCTCTGCTGTAGATAGAGTCTCTATCTTGCCGATATCCATAATCTTGAGCCCGGGAGCCTGGACTCCATAGATAGGATATCTGTCGCAGACACTTATATAAAAGTCGATGATGGGAAATCTGTCATCGACTTTTTCATTGTCGAAGGCCCGGAAGATATCGTCACTCATACAATGTATTCCGGCAAAGGCCAGCATTTTGTATTTTGTAGGGTCGATGGTGCCGTAAGGGCTCTTCACCTGGCCTGTGGCCAGGTTTGTCCAACCCACCAGACGCATCGTCCCGTCAAATAAAAGATATCTCTGGGTTTTTCGCTCGCTTACAAGGATTGTGGAGATGGCATCCGGCTTTGCACAGGAACGGAGCCAGCCTAAATCCACATTGGAAAGAATATCTACGTTATGCACCAGAAAGTCTCCGGAGCCCTGCAAAAGATGGCGGGCGTGAAGGATTCCGCCGCCGGTTTCCCGCAGGAAATCCCTTTCGTCCGATATGCTTATTTTCCCGGGGAAATCGAGGGAATTTACGTAGGCGGTGATATCGTCCGCGAAGTGATGCACGTTAACTACAATATCGTCATAGCCGAAGGAGCTGAGCTTTTGCAGCACGTGGCCAAGGAGGGGCGTTCCCCCTACGGGCACCAGGGCCTTGGGAAGAGTGTCCGTGAGTGGCCTTAGCCTTGTGCCCAGGCCGGCTGCAAAAATCATCGCTTTCATATCCTACAGCTCTTTTTCTATATTAAGTTCGCGGTGAATAAGGCGCACCCGCACACCGAACTTGCCAGCAAGGTGGGCGGCCAGATGCTCTGCGCAGTAAACGCTGCGGTGCTGGCCTCCGGTGCAGCCGAAACATACCTGAAGGTGGGTGAAGCCACGCTCGATGAAGCGCTTTACGTGAGCATCGACCAAACCATAAATATTGTCCAGGAAGGTAAGGACCTCGCCATCGTCCTCAAGGAACTTTATAACCTCTTTGTCCATTCCGTTAAACTGGCGGTAGAACTCGTACTTGCCGGGGTTGTGTACCGCACGGCAGTCGAACACGTAGCCGCCTCCGTTGCCGCTGTCATCGGCCGGAATACCCTTTTTGTAGGAAAAACTGTAAATGCATACCTCCAGGGACCTGTCCCCCTTGATATCCTCTGAGCCGCTTGGGAACTGCGGCAGGTTGACAAGACCGGAAAGGACCTCGTTAAGGTAGGGGTAGTTACCAAAGGGCTTGCTTAGAATTTGTCGCAGATTGTCTATTGCATAGGGCACGCTGGCAAGGAAGTGGGGCTTTCTCTCAAAGTAGCCCCTGAAGCCGTAGGCGCCAAGGGTCTGGAGGCAGCGGAACAGCACGAACAGACGCAGTTTCTCCTTGAACTCTTCTTCGTCAAGATCCGGGATATAGACTCGCAGGGCCTTTATGTAGGCGGAGAGCATTTCCTGCTTGAGGGCTTCCGGATAGCGGGCGCGGGCCTGCCAGATGAAGGAGGCTACATCGTAATGGATGGGACCTCTGCGGCCACCCTGAAAGTCTATGAAGTAAGGAGCGCCGTCCTTGAGCATTACGTTGCGGGCCTGAAAATCCCTGTACATAAAGGTCTGCCCAATATCGCAGAGCAAATCTTCCTTTAACTTCTCGAAGTCCTCCTGAAGACGGACCTCGTTGAATTCCAGGCCTGTAGCCTTCAGGAAGCAGTATTTGAAGTAGTTAAGGTCAAACAGAATGGTTCTTGGGCCAAAGGCGGGTTCCGGATAGCATTTGCTCCAGTCCAGCCCCTCCGCGCCCCTGAACTGAATAGCGGGCAGGCATTCCATCACCTTGCAGAGCAGGGCTTTGTCAGAAGAAGAATAATCCCCGTTTTCACGGCCGCCGGCTACCGCCTGGTAAACGGAGGCATCGCCCAAATCTTCCTGGATATAAGCCATCCCATCCTGGCTTACGGCCAGGACCTTGGGTACCGGGATGCCCTTGGACAGAAAATGTTTGCCGATGGTGCAGAAGGCCTCGTTTTCTTCCCGGCTTGTACCTATCACCCCCACTGCGGAAACATCCCCGGCACAAAGGCGGAAGTAGCGCCTGTTGCTGCCGGAGGAGTTCATTTCTTTGCAGGATTCCGGCGTTTTCCCGGAAAAACTCTCAAATAAATGCCTTAATATGTCTTCCATAACGCGAGCTCTTGCGATATCGTTCACAAAGTTAAAAATATTATCAAAGATATTTCAAAAAAATAATCCTATACTATTCCAAGGATTATTAAAATGTTTTATATTTGTGGGCTTTTATTTGAGAGATATTAACAAAGTCACACATTATTAATGAAAGTAATCGACACTATAAACGGGAAACCGGTAAAGGGAAACGTGTTGGCGGTAAATACCGGCTCAATAACCACAAAATTCGCTTATTACGTTGACGGAGAAACAGTTCTTGACGACAAGATAGAGCATTCCGTAGAAGAATTATCCAAGTTCAAAGATGTGATGGAGCAGGACAAGATGCGTACACAGGCAATTCTTGGCGCTCTTGACAAGCTTGGAGTAAAGTTGGAGGATATAGACATTGTAATGGCCCGCGGCGGCCTCTTCACACCCTGTATTACAGGTGTTTACAATGTTAACGACGATATGGTGGAAGTCCTCACTTCCTGCAGGGACGGACGCCACGCCTGCAACCTCAGCGCCCTTATAGGCCGCGAGATTGCAGAAGAAATAAACAAGATCAGGGCAGATAAAGGAATTTCGCCCCGCTTCGGTGAGTGCGTTTCCTATATAGCAGACCCTCCTATGGCAGACGAGATGCTGCCTGAATGCCACGTAGGCGGCATTCCCGAGTTCCCCAGGACAACCCTCTTCCACGCCCTGAACACCAGGGCCATTATGCGCCGCTATCTGCGCGAGACCGGCCGCAAGGCAGAAGACACTACAGCCGTTATCTGCCATATGGGCGGTGGAGTTACCATATCGCTTCATAAAGGCGGCAGGGTTATAGATACTTCCCACGGTCTTGGAGGCGACGGCCCCATCACCCCTGAAAGAGCGGGCTGCTGCCCTCCCTACCCTCTTATAGATATGTGCTTCAGCGGTAAGTACACCAAGGAGCAGATAAAGAGAAAGCTTATCGGCGAAGGCGGTGCCGTGGCTTATTTCGGCACAAACGATATGCGTGTCATCGAGCAGAGAGCCATTGAAGGCAGAGAAGACTATCAGCTTTTCCTTAAGGCCTTCGTTATGACCGTGGCCAAGTACATCGCCGCAATGGCCTCCGTAGTGGACGGCAAGATAGACGTCATCATTATGACTGGAGGCGTTGCCTACAGCAAATACATCACCGATGCTATTTCCAAGAAAGTAAGCTTCCTTGGCCCCATCAAAGTATATCCCGGAGAAAACGAACTTGGTTCCCTGGCAGAAAACGGCTATATGATTCTGGCCGGCGCCACCAAGATTAGGACATACAATAAAGACAGGTTAATTGACGAATGTTAGAAATATCGGACATATAAAATAACACAACAACTATGGCAAACATCGATTATTCACAAAGATCTTTCAGTTATTATCCGACCGATGCCATTATCTCTGCAAAATGCATAGACGGCGTTTGGACAGAACCTGAGCTTAGCTCTAAATTCGAGCTGGCCCTTCACCCCTTCGCAGGTGTGTTCCATTATGCACCTTCCTGCTTTGAGGGAGCAAAGGCCTTCAGGGGAGCAGACGGCAAGGTTCGCCTTTTCCGTCCGGACCAGAACGCTCTTCGTATGCAGTCCAGCGCACAGTATCTTGATATGCCCTACCCCAGCGTAGAAATGTTCGTAGATATGTGCGTAAAGTGCATCCAGGCAAACTGGGATTACATCCCTCCGTACGAGTCTGGTGCATCCTTGTATCTGAGACCGGTTCTCTTTGGTATCAATCCCCAGCTTGGAATCAAATCCGCAAATGACGTAATGTTTGTGGTTATGGCTTCAGGCGTTGGTACCTATTCAGGAGCCAAGATATTAAGCCCCGGTACCGCTGTTCTTTCCCGTAACTACGACAGGGCAGCCACCTACGGCAGCGGCGGATACAAACTTGGTGCAAACTATGCACAGAGCCTCCACGCTTACAACATCGCCCACAATCAGGGCTACAGGGAACTTCTCTTCCTTGACAGCGCTACCCACAGCCACATAGAGGAGTTCGGTTCTTCCAATTTCTTTGCAATCAAGGACAATACATATATTACCACTGATTCTCCCAGCGTACTTCCT
>JBGVAW010000059.1:0-17575 GCA_045224955.1 Candidatus Cryptobacteroides sp. | reverse complement strand
CTATTCCCAGTATGATATGAGACATATTTTAAAGAACTTAATTTGACCGCAAATATAGCAAAATATTCAGTTTTATGACGTATATTTGTAGATTACAGATGAAGAGATTCCTTAAAATAGTTGGTATTGCAGCAGCCGTACTGGTAACGGTTGTGGTTGTGCTGATGGTGGCACTTATGTCTCCCGCAGTACAGACCGCCCTTACCAGGAAGGTTCTTTCTTCCCTGGAAGAGAAACTGGACGGCCGTATGGAATTCTCTTCCATTACAGTAAGGCCCTTTGACGCGGTTGTAATAGAGGATTTTGTTCTCATAGACAACAATCCCTTCTCTGACCCCGAGGTTCCCTGGATTGCCCCGGCAGACACTGTAATCTCTGCAAAAAACGTAAGCCTTGTCTTCAGCGCCGCCGGCATTCTTAAAGGAGAGCCCGCCATAATTAAAGACCTCAGGGTAAAAGACGGCTCCTTCACCCTTGTAAACGAGCCCGGCGGGAACAACCTCAAGAGAATTTTCAGCAAGAACAAACCCAAGAAAGAAAAGAAAAAGATGGTGCTCCCGGACAGGGAGATCTTCAGGGCCAACTACCTTGACATAGAAGGCTTCCGCTTCAGGATGAAGAACTTCAGGAGACCCAAGCCCTTCAGGCCCGGAGGAATGAACTTCACGGACCTGGACCTGTCCGGCATCAACCTGACGGCCCGCCAGGTATCGATGAGGGGCAAGGAAATGAAGGTCAATGCTTCCATAGAACATCTGGAAGGTATAGAGAAAAGCGGCTACATACTAAACCATCTACAGGGCAAGGTAGAAGTAAACTCTTCCCGCACCTGGATGAAGGATGTAGTGATAAGGGATGTGTGGAGCGACATCAATATGTCCGACTTCAGAATGATTTACCCGCAGGGCCTTGAATCCCTAAAGCATTTCATAGAAGAAGTGTCTTTGGAAGGCACATTCCAAAAGTCCCGCATCAACTTCGAGAGCATAGCCTACTTTGCCCCCACCCTTCACAGGATGGACCAGGTAATAAATGTACACTCCGGAAACGTTTCCGGTACGGTAAGCGACATTAAGGTTTGGGGATTCAATATGAACACCCCCGACGGCTCATTCTCCGGAGAGGTCGATGGTTCCATAACCGGCCTGCCCAGAATCCAGAACACCCGTACCGACTACGACCTTAAAAACGCCCGCTTCACTACGGCCGGCCTGGACAAATTCATCAAGGGCTTCGCCCCGGGCGTAAAGTTCGACTTTGCAAAATTCGGCAAGGAAGACACTTTTACCTTTAACGGCACTATCCGCGGACTGCTAAACTCTGCCAGAATAACAGGCACGCTTAAAGGAGGCCACGGCGGCACGCTGAACACCAATCTGACATTTGCAAACCTGATAGAGCCGGCCAAGACCCTGTCCATAACCGGAAATATGAAGACCAGCGAGCTGGACGCCGGCATTCTTACCGGAAACAAGGCCCTGGGCCCCTGCACAATGCACGGCAGCTTCAGCACAAAAATCAAGAAAGGCGACGTTTCCGTAAAGATAGACTCCCTAAGGATAGACAAGCTTAACGCCTTCGACTACGATTACCACGGCTTTATGGCTGCGGGAACCTACAGCGGAGAAGCCTTCAACGGCCTTATTTTCTGCAACGACCCCAACCTAAGCTTTATGTTCAAGGGACTCTTCTCCCTGTCCGGCAAGACGGGAAGCAGAGCGTATAAATTCAACGCCAACCTGGTTTACGCCAACCTTAACGCCCTTCACATAGACAAGAGGGGCAAATCTGAGTTAAGCCTGCTTGTAGATGCAAACTTCAAGACGCTGGCAGACGGCGACGTACTTGGCAACATCAAGATAAACGATATTGTACTTGTAAACGACAAAGGTCCCAACGATATAGGAAACATAGAGATAGACTCCTATATGAAGGACAACGTGAACAAGATCAACTTCGACTCCCGCTTCGCCCGAATCAGGTACAGCGGCTCGGCCTTCCTTGACAGCTTCATCAAGGACCTGTCGGCCGTCACGGTGGGCGAAAACATTCCTTCCCTTGTCAAAGGCAAGCCGGCCACCTGGAGCGGCAACAACTACACCCTTGACTTCAAGGCCGGCGACGCCATCACCCTGTTGGATTACATCGTCCCCGGACTCTGGGTAGAAGACCATTCCTCCCTGTCGATAGGTATAGACCGCAGCGGCCAGATAAACGGAAAGGTACAGTCCAGAAGGCTCGCCCTTGGGGACAACTACCTCAAGAATACCGACATCACCCTGAACAACGTATCCGGTCCCCTGGAGGGATTCATTTATGCCGATGAGTTTAAACTGTCGGCCATCAGGACCTTGCAGAACAGGATAAACATTATAGCCGACAACGACAACATCGGCCTTATCTATTCCTATGACAACGATACCGATGGCGCCAACAAGGGTACAATCTCCATAGGAGGCCAGGTTATTCGGGACGATGATGACCTTACGATGAAGGCATCGCTCCTGCCGTCGCAAATTATAATGAACTCTGCAAAATGGAAGCTGAGTTCCACTCCCCTGTCCATTGGCAAGGACGGAATGAGGTTGAGACAGCTCCTGGCCTACTGCCAGGACCAGAGTCTTGAAATCAGCGGAGGCGTATCCACAAAGTACGCAGACACCCTGCGCTTCAATATGAACAACCTCAACCTCCAGGCTATCAATCCAGCCCTTCCGCTGAATCTGGAGGCAGGAGGAAACGCCACCGGCATAGTAATGCTTCTGTCCCCGCTGGAGAGCACGGCAGCCGTTCTTTCCAACCTGACCATTACAAATGCGGAACTTGGAGGAGAGAAACTTGGGCTTATCAAGATAGGTTCTATGTGGGACGAGGAACTCAAGGCCTACAAGGCTATTGTAAGGAACACGGCTGCCGACGGCACCAGGACCCTGGATTTCTGGGGCAGCATTTCCCCCGACGACGGCAACGTAAACGCCACGCTGGATCTGAACAACTTCAAGATGGGTTGCATAAGTCCTGCCGTGGCATCTGTCTTCAGCGACTTTGACGGCACGCTGAGCGGCAAGATTACAGCCAAAGGGCCTCTTAAAGACAGTGTTGTGTTAAACAGCCAGGATTTAAGGGTAGCTGACGGTCTTATACGTCCTGTCTTCAACAATGTGCCTTACAAGATGTCCGGCCTTCTTTCGCTGGACAATAACGGAGCCTTTATGCAGGATGTCGTTGTGGAGGACCAGTTCGGAGCCAAGGGTGCGGCAACCGGAGGAGTAAGGTGGAACACCTTCAGGAACGTGCAGATAGACATTGGCCTGGACATAAAGAGGATGCAGGTTCTCAACCTGGAAGAGAATATGAACCCAGCTTTCTACGGAAAGGTAATGGCCAGCGGAAACGCCACTCTCCAGGGAACCGTGAACAACATAGTCATAAAGGCAAATGCCCAGACGGTAGGAAACGGAGAGCTGCACATACCTATGAACAACAACGGAGGAATGACAAGGGCAGACCTGCTTGTATTCAAGGAGGCACCGTTAGCCCAGGAGCCGGACCGTTACGAGGTTACCCGTCAGAACAGAAAGGCCAAGGAAAAGAAGGCGGCAAGAGTAGAAATAGAGGCTTCCCTGGCACCTCACGACGGCATAACCGGATATCTGGAAATTGACAAGACTGCCGGAAATATGTTAAGCGCCAACGGAAGCGGAAACATCAACATAAAAGTGATTCCCTCCGAAGGCAAGCTGGATTTCACCGGAAACTATAACATCAATTCCGGAATCTATCACTTCGCGGCCCTGGGCATAGCAAAGAGAGACTTTACTATCCAGGACGGCAGCAACGTCAAGTTCGGAGGCAACATTATGGACTCCGACCTTAACATCCGTGCCCTCTACACTACAAAGACGACGCTAAGCACACTGCTGTCCGACACCACTTCCAACAACACCCGCCGCCTTGTAGAATGCGGTATCAACATATCTGAAAAGATACGCTCGCCAAAGATAGATTTCACCATCGACATACCCAATATCGATCCTACCACCAGAGCCCGCGTAGAGAGCGCCCTCAATACAGAGGACAAACTGCAGAAACAGTTCCTGTCGCTTCTGATTTCCGGTGGCTTCATTCCAGACGAGCCCTCAGGCATCGTGAACAACTCCGGTATGATCGGAGCCACAATGGCGGATATGATGGCCAGCCAGCTTTCCAATGTGTTGCAACGGCTGGATATACCTATAGACCTGGGACTTGCCTATCAGCAATCCACCAGCGGGGCAGACATATTCGAGGTGGCCGTATCTACGCAGTTGTTCAACAACAGGATAAGCATAAACGGCACATTCGGCAACCGGCAGACAAGCGCAACGGCGCGGGAAGACGTAGTGGGCGATATCGACCTGGAATTTAAGTTGACAAGAAACGGAGACATCCGTGCCACGGCCTTCCACCATTCGGCAGACCAATATACCAACTACCTGGACAATCTTAAGCGAAGCGGCCTTGGTCTGTCATTCCAGACAGAGTTCGATACTCTCAAGGAGCTGTTCCGCAGCCTGCTGCCTCTGGCATTCAAGACTCCGGAAGGCAATGCGGAGGCCCTGGCAGAGGAAAAAGAAAAAACAGTCATAGTGATAGAGGCCGATGATTAAAGAGTTTTAGCGATGAATAACCCAGGAAAATTATACCTTATTCCCACTCCGCTTGGAGATTACGATCCCGCCCTGGTGCTTCCGGCTCCGGTGCTGGAACTCCTTCCCTCCATCAAGACCTTTGTTGTGGAAGAAACCCGCACAGCGCGAAGATTCCTTTCTGCGGCAGGGCTCAAAGGGCATATACAGGACCTGGAGTTTCACGAACTTAACGAGCACACAAATCCTGCCAGCGTAGAAAACCTCAAGTCTCTTTTCCGGGATGGGAACCCAGTAGGCCTGCTTTCGGAGGCCGGATTACCGGCTGTTGCAGACCCCGGCGCCTTGCTGGTAGCCCTGTGCCATCGCGAAGGCATTGAAGTCGTGCCCCTGACCGGGCCTTCATCGCTGATGCTTGCCCTTATGGCATCGGGGCTGAACGGGCAAAGCTTCGCCTTCAACGGCTATCTTCCGGTTAAGCCGGACGAGAGGCGCAATGCAATCCGCGCCATAGAGAAAAGATCTGCCACACTTAGACAGAGCCAGATTTTCATAGAGACTCCCTACAGGAACGACGCCCTTCTGGCAGATATCCTGGCCACCTGCGGAGGCCGCACCAAGGTATGCGTAGCGGCAGATATCACGTTAGAATCGGCCTATATAAAAACAAAGACGGTGGAGGCCTGGAAAAAGGATGTGCCCGCAATTGGCAAAAGGCCCTGCGTATTTATAATTCTGGCCGTATGAAAATAGCTCTTCTTACTCTTGGCTGCAAATTGAATTATGCAGAGACATCGACCTACGAAAGAGGGTTCAAGGAGGCCGGGGCAGAAATAACCTCGTGGAGGGACACATCGGCTGATGCCTATCTTATCAATACCTGCAGCGTCACCCAGCATTCAGACAATAAGTGCCGCAATATAATCCGCAAATGCCACAGGACAAGCCCGCAGGCCGCAATTGTGGTAACGGGGTGCTATGCTCAGCTTAAAAGAGAAGAAGTAGAGGCCCTGGAAGGGGTTAAACTGGTTTTTGGAGCGTCGCAGAAAAATCTCGTGGTACCCGCAACCCTAAATCTTCTGGGCCTGCAAACGGAAAGCGAGGCCCCTGCCCCTCTTGGAGACAAGGCCGAAGACTCCCCTCTGCCCGCCTATTCCAGCGGCGAGCGCACACGCTCCTTCCTTAAAGTCCAGGACGGATGCGACAATTTCTGCGCCTACTGCACCGTGCCTTTTGCAAGGGGACGCAGCCGTAATACTCCGATTTGCGAGGTAGTGCGCCAGGCCCGGGAGATTGCAGCCAAAGGCATTAAGGAAATAGTTCTTACAGGAGTAAATACCGGGGACTTCGGACGCACTACGGGAGAAAGTTTCCTGGACCTGCTTAAGGCCCTTGACAAAGTAGAAGGCATAGAGCGCTACAGGATTTCCTCCATAGAGCCAAATCTTATCACGGAAGAGATAATAGACTGGATAGCCTCCGGGACCAAGTTCCTGCCGCATTTCCACATTCCCCTGCAGACAGGCTGCGACCATCTCCTTAAAGAAATGGGCCGCAAATACGACACTGCACTGTTCGCCTCCAGGATAGACTATATAAGGGCCAAAATGGGGCCGCGGGTATTCTTTGGAATAGATGTGATAGTGGGCCTGCCGGGAGAAAGCCAAGAGGACTTCACCCACACCGTAAGCTTCCTTAAGGAACGCATCAAACCGGCCTTCATACATATCTTCCCCTACTCTGTCCGTCCCGGCACAAGGGCCGCCAAGATGCCGAACCAGGTGCAGGACAGCATAAAGACAGAGAGGGTAAAAGTGCTGGAAGATTTGTGCAGCGAGCTTAACGCGGCCTTCACAGAAGCCTGCAAGGGCACAACAGAAAAGGTGCTCTGGGAAGGGGCGCACAAGGACGGTACTATGAGCGGCTACACCGGAAACTACATAAGGATATCACGTCCTTACGAAAGAGCAAAAATAGGAACCATAGAAACTATTCAGATATGATGCAGGCCAAACTCACCTTCCTTGGAACCGGAACCTCGCTTGGAGTGCCAATCGTGGGATGCGGGTGCAATGTATGCTCATCGCCGGACAGCAAGGACAAAAGGCTGAGGGCCAGCGCTCTTGTGGAGTACGGAGGACTAAGGATACTGATAGATGCCGGGCCGGACTTCAGGTACCAGATGCTAAGGCAGAAGGTCTGCTCCCTGGACGCCATCTTCCTTACCCACAACCATAAAGACCACACAGGAGGAATAGACGACGTACGTTCCCTCAACTACATAGCCCGCCAGGCCGTAGCCATCTGGTGCGAGGAGTCAGTTTACAAGTCCCTCAAGCAGTCTTACGGCTACATCTTCTCCGAGGTCAAATACCCCGGCGCTCCGGAAGTAAACATCCACCTGATAGACGACAAGCCCTTTATCATCTACCCCGGCCACCCGGACAAAGTATTGGAATGGGTACACGACGTAGGATATCGGTATCGGCTGGCCGATGGTTCCCTTGTCACTACGGGCGAGCCCGTGGCCATTGCAGAGAAGGCCGATGATGCCGGATACAGCGGCCTTTGCAAGGGAATTAATGGCGATGGTGTGGAAATTATTCCTATCCGCGGGCTTCACGACAAAATGCCTGTCCTGGGCTTCAGATTCGGAAACATAGCCTACATTACCGATATGAGCTGCCTGCCGGAGAGCGAATTGGAAAAGCTTAAAGGCCTGGAGCACGTAACCCTTAATACGGTAAGCTACAAGCCACATCACTCCCACTTCTCCCTGGACGAAGCCCTTGAACTTGCAGGGAAAATAGGCGCCCGCAATACCTGGCTTACACATCTTAGCCACACCTTCCCCCGTCACGCTCAGTTCGAAGAACAATTGGCCCAGTTATGCCTTCAGAAAGGCATAAAAAATAAAGTCCGCCCAGCGTGGGACGGACTTGAAATTATCGGGTAAAAGTCAATTAAAGCTGGGGACCGGCCTTAACCAGGGCCTTACCGGCTTTGTTGGACTCGTACTTGTGGAAGTTCTTGATGAAACGTCCTGCAAGATCCTTTGCCTTCTCTTCCCACTCCTGAGGCTTTGCATAAGTGTCCCTAGGATCAAGGATACCTGTATCTACACCCTCAAGTTTGGTAGGAACCGTGAAGTTGAAGTAAGGGATAACCTTGGTAGGAGCCTTGTCGATAGAGTGATTAAGGATAGCATCGATAATGCCACGTGTATCGCGGATAGAGATACGCTTTCCTGTTCCGTTCCAACCGGTGTTTACAAGGTAAGCCTTTGCACCGCTCTTCTTCATCTTCTTAACCAGTTCCTCTGCATATTTTGTAGGGTGAAGCTCAAGGAAGGCCTGGCCGAAGCAAGCAGAGAAGGTAGGAGTAGGCTCAGTGATACCGCGCTCTGTACCTGCAAGCTTGGCTGTGAAGCCGGAGAGGAAGTAGTACTTGGTCTGCTCTGCGTCAAGGATTGAAACAGGAGGAAGTACACCAAAGGCATCGGCGCTGAGGAAGATAACCTGCTTTGCTGCAGGACCGTGGCTCAACGGACGTACGATGTTGTTGATATGGTAAATAGGATAACTTACGCGGGTGTTCTCGGTAACGCTCTTGTCGTTGAAGTCAATCTTGCCATTGGCGTCAACAGTTACGTTCTCAAGAAGGGCGTCGCGACGGATTGCATTGTAAATATCCGGCTCTGACTCTTTGTCAAGTTTGATAACCTTGGCGTAGCAGCCTCCCTCGAAGTTGAACACGCCCTTGTTGTCCCAGCCGTGCTCGTCGTCACCGATGAGAAGACGCTTAGGATCTGTAGAAAGGGTGGTCTTGCCGGTACCTGAAAGACCGAAGAAGATAGCGGTGTTCTCACCGTTCATATCGGTATTTGCAGAGCAGTGCATTGCAGCGATACCCTTAAGAGGAAGGTAGTAGTTCATCATTGAGAAGAGACCCTTCTTCATCTCGCCGCCGTACCAGGTGTTAAGGATTACCTGCTCGCGTGAAGTTACGTTGAAGGCAACGCAAGTCTCGCTTCTGAGACCCAGTTCCTGATAGTTCTCTACCTTTGCCTTGGCTGCGCAGTAAACTACGAAGTCAGGCTCCTGGTCGAATTCTGCCTGATTCTGGGGACGAATGAACATATTGGTAACAAAGTGTGCCTGCCAGGCAACCTCCATAATGAAACGAACTTTCATACGGGTGTCTTTGTGAGTACCGCAGAAACCGTCTACAACAAAGAGGCGTTTGCCGCTGAGCTGCTGCTGGGCAAGTTTCTTTACAGCTTTCCAGGTCTTCTCCGACATCTTGTGGTTGTCGTTGGGATAGCCTTCGGTTGTCCACCAGATTTCACCGGGGGCACCTTCCTTTGAAGTCTTGTCATAGACAATGTATTTGTCCTTAGGAGAACGGCCGGTATAGATACCGGTCATTACGTTGATAGCTCCAAGTTCGGTAACCTGTCCCTTGTCAAAGCCTTCCAGGCCGGGTTTGGTTTCCTCATTGTAAAGCACTTCGTAAGTAGGATTGTAAAGGACTTCTTTTACGCCCTTGATACCATATTTGCTCAAATCAAATTTAGGCATAGCTTTTACTTTTTATAGTTATTTTATGATTTATCTGCCAGTCTTGCAAAAATACGTAAAATCACTGATTTATGCAGTATTTTTTTTACTTTTGTATGCAAAATTTTTGCCAATTTTTGCCGCCTTCATAAGGTAAATTGATTTATATGACATCATTAGATGTACTTAAGGAATATTGGGGACACGACAGTTTCCGTCCCGGCCAGGAAGAGATTATAAACTCTGCCCTGGAGGGGCGTGACACCCTGGCCCTGCTGCCGACAGGAGGCGGAAAATCCGTATGCTTCCAGATACCGGCCCTTATGAGCGAGGGTATCACCCTGGTAATCACTCCTCTGATAGCCCTTATGAAGGACCAGGTTCGCACCCTGCAGGACAAAGGCATAAAGGCTCTGGCCGTATATGCGGGAATGAGCCGCCAGGAAGTTGACCTTGCCCTTAACAATGCCTGCTACGGAGACTTCAAGTTCCTTTATCTCTCTCCGGAGCGTCTTTCCACCCTGCTCTTCCGCAGTTACCTGCCCCAGATGAACATAAGTTACATTGTGGTGGACGAGGCCCATTGCGTAAGCCAGTGGGGCTACGACTTTAGGCCGGACTATCTTAGAATAGGCGAAATAAGAAAGGAGGTCGATGCCCCCGTTATAGCCCTCACGGCCACGGCTACGCCCAAGGTGGCAGAGGACATAATGAACAAGCTATGCTTCAGGGACGGAAGGCTAATCGGAGGCAGCTTCGAGCGAAAGAATCTAAGCTACATTGTACGCAAGGCCCAGAACAAGATAGGAGAATTGCTGTCCGTTTGCAATGGGGTCGATGGTTCCGGAATCGTCTATATGAGAAGCCGTTCCAGAACAGAAGAGATTGCCGCCCTGCTCAAGGCCAACGGCATTTCTGCATCTTACTACCACGCCGGCCTGGGCCACACCCTTAGAAACGAGAGACAGGAGGAATGGAGAAACGGCAAAGTAAGGGTGATGGTGTGCACAAACGCCTTTGGAATGGGAATAGACAAGCCGGATGTGCGTTTTGTAGTGCACCTGGACCTTCCGGACAGTCCGGAGGCTTACTTTCAGGAAGCAGGACGCGCAGGACGTGACGGCAAACCCTCTTACGCCGTGCTGCTATGGAACTCCACGGACATTCAGCGTCTGCGACAGATAGAGAAAGTAAGCTTCCCTCCCGTAGAATTTCTTTCGGACGTTTACCAGAAGGTACACGCATTTTTTGACATACCCTATGGCGATGGTGCCGGCCGGATGCTGAAGTTTAATCTGGAAGAATTCTGCAAACGTTTCTCTCTTAACCGCCAGGAAGTTTATTATGCCATAGTCTATATTGGACGCGAAGGTCACTGGACCTTCACTGAAGATATGGAGGTTGAAACACGCGTAAGGATAAAGGTTTCACGCAACGAGCTTTACGACATTACCTTTGACGATCCTGCCGCCGCTCCGCTGCTGGAGATTCTTATGAGAAGATACGCCGGCATATTCTCCCAGTCTGCCCGCATAGAAGAAGATTATCTCTGTTCCAAACTGGGGCTTGGCAAAGCGGCCCTGAGACAACTTTTATACAAACTGTCTATCCAGCATATTATAAACTACATCCCCCAGGACAGGGCAGATATCATTACCATCGCCCACCCCCGCCTGGAAAAAGGGAATGTAGCCCTCTCGCCTAAAAGATATCAGAGCCTGAGGGATTGTTATCACCAGCGCAGCGCAGCAATGGAGGCCTATGCCGCCAATGACTCGGAATGCCGCTCCCGCCAGTTGCTTGCCTATTTTGGGCAGGAAGACGCTCCGGAGTGCGGCAGCTGCGACGTATGCAGACGACGCAAAGCCACCGCTAAAAAAAGCCCCGCGATTTCAGATGAAGAAATCGCAGAGGCCATAAAAGAATATGTTCGCAGTCAGGGAGGGAACTACACCCTTGAGGGGCTTCGGACCCACTTTGGTCTTCCCTCACGCTTTGCAGAACTGGACTGGGTAAGCGTCCTCCGCCGCCTTATTGACGAGGGAGAGCTTCAATAACGGTTCTGTTGGCTTTGTAGAGACGGTCGTTGTCCAGTTTAGGGATACGGTCATAGGTCATAAGGCCGTTAACCTCTATCTCGCAGTCTGTAGTCTGGGTATAAACTGCCGCTGAAACGCCCTGGGACACGATAGATGCCAACTGGGCTGCAAATTCCTCGTACTTGGCAATAACTTCTTCTGCAGTCTTGTAGCCAATGTATCCCCAGTTGCGGTCCGGCTGCCAGAGATGCCCCTCCAGAGGAAGGCCCAGACCTCCGTACTCTCCAAGCACATCTATCCTCTCACCCTCGCTGGTAAACTTCATAAGAGGGCCGGGATAATTGTGAATGTCCATAATGTCGCCGCAGTGGCGGTAGTTTCCGCCGGAAGCGGGATTAACCAGACGTGTAGGATCCAGTTCCTTTGTAAGATCCACTACTTTTTCTGTATCGAACTGGCTCCAAGCCTCGTTGAAAGGCACCCAAACCACTATGCAGGGGAATACCTTCTGCTGGGCGATAACCTCAGGCCACTCCTTAAGGTAAGTTGTCTTTGCAGATTCAGTAAGCGGATAGTCAAAGCCTGTATCAAAGCCCCACTGACCCCACTGAGGAGAATTACCCTGATTCAGGTTATCGGTCATATTGGGCATATCCTGCCATACAAGCACTCCCAGGCGGTCGCACCACCAATACCAGCGGGCAGGCTCTACCTTAACGTGCTTGCGAATCATATTAAAGCCAAATTCCTTTGTCTTCTCTATATCGTAGCGCAGGGCCTCGTCGGTAGGAGCGGTGTAAAGCCCGTCGGGCCACCAGCCCTGATCCAGAGGGCCAAACTGGAAATAGGGCGCTCCGTTAAGGCCAAGTCTCTTGTAACCATCGGCATCAATAACCTGGGTTACGGAACGCATAGCGGTATAGCAGCTTACCTTATCTACCTGGCGGCCTTCGGCATCGCAGGCAGTGAGTTCAAGGGCATAGAGATAAGGCTGTTCAGGGGTCCAGAGCCTAGGATTGGCTATGGTTATCACGGCCTCTGCGCCGGAGGCGTCTATCCTTCCGGCAGCGACTGCAGCTCCGCAGGGCTGTTCGCCTGCTGCGTAGCCAATGCCGCCCTCGCATACCTCAACCTTCACAGAACCTCCGTTACTTAAGAGTTCAGGAGCGTCCACTGTTACCTTTACCGTGCCGTTTTCTACATCGGGCACAGCGTAGCAGGAGACAATGTTCATTTTGGGAACGGACTCAAGCCATACGCTCTGCCAGATTCCGGTAACGGCTGTGTACCAGATTCCGCCGGGCTTCAGCACCTGCTTACCACGGGGCTGCTCTCCGTTATTTGTGCCGTCCTCTACGCATACTTCAAGGACATTGGGGCCGGGCACAAGGTAAGAGGTAACATCATAACTGAAGGCAGTGTATCCGCCGGTATGAACACCAACCTTGTTGCCGTTGACATAAACTGTAGATTTCCAGTCAACCGCGCCAAAGTGCAGCAGGACCTTCTCCCCCACCGGAGCAGTAAAGGTTCTCCTGTACCAGAGGGCATCGTCGCCGGTAACCTTGCGGCCAACGCCGGAGAGGGCGGACTCTACGCAGAAAGGTACCAGAATTTTTCCATCGCTCTTTTTAGGGAAGGCCTCGCCGGCAGATTTTTTGGGCACTATCGCATAGTCCCACCTGCCGTTAAGATTCTTCCAGACAGTATTTCTTACCATCTGGGGGCGAGGATACTCCGGAAGGACATTGGCAGGATCCACTTCGGCAGCCCACTTGGTCCTGATTCTGTCTCCGGCCAAAGGAGCCGCACCGGCAAAGGCATAAGAATAGCCCTTGACCTTATCCCACGCACCACGAGTGAAGTCCGGGAACTCCACGGGAGCGTTTCCGTTCTCAATGGAGATGCGGGACAATTCCTTTACTGCGCTCCACTCTGCCATATCGTAAACGTCCATATCCAAAGGAAGGCCGTTCCTAAGGCAGTAAATAAGCCTGTAATCCATAATATAGTCCATTCCTCCGTGGCCGCCCACTTCTTTTGCAAGGGCTGTCAGTTCAGGAGTAAGAATGGGGCTGGGATACTTCTCCATAAGCTCCTCGGCGGCATCGCCGCTATATACCTTTTCGCGCTTGAATCCCTTTTCCTGGGGATTGATGCTCTGGCGAAGGGCAAACTGGCTTATAGGATATTTAGAAGCGAAGCCCTCCGTTCCTACAAGCTGATACATACGGCTGTAGGGCCTGGGATTCATCACATTGTGCTCTATAAGTATGGTCTTGCCATTGGCAGTACGGATGAAAGTTCCGGTATGGTCTCCGTTCTTGAAATCCTCGGGAGCAGCGCCATCAAGCCTCTGGGCAACGGCAGGGCCGTTGAAAGGATCGGTATCCATAGATACAAGGGTAGTCATCCTGTCTCCCCTGTGGATATTAAGGGCCTGGCAGACGGGGCCTATACCGTGAGTGGGATAGAGGTCTCCCCTGTGAGTCTTGTTATAATTCATTCGCCAGGACTGCCAGTACTCACCCCAGAACGGGTCAAGATTGTGATTATATGCGCCCTCTGCGTGAACAATCTCTCCAAAGAGGCCGTCCTGGACCATTGCCAGGGCAGAAAGCTCAAAGAAATCATATATACAATTCTCCAGCATCATACAGTGACGGCGCGTACGCTCGGAGGTATTCACAAGGGCCCATATATCTTCAAGATTAAGAGCCGCAGGCACTTCCACTGCAACGTGTTTGCCGTTTTCCATTGCGCAAAGGGCAACCGGGACGTGATTGATCCAATCCGTGCAGATATAGACAAGATCTACATCCTCCTGTTTGCAAAGGCCCTCCCAGGACCGGGACTCACCGCTGTAACACTTGGGTTCCGGTTTCCCGAGTTCCACAAGTTTTTTTGCCGATGCTTCCGTACGGTCCTCTTCAATGTCGCAAATAGCCGTGATTTTTGTGCCGGGAACATAGGTAAGACGCTCCATGGCATCGCTTCCCCTCATACCAAGCCCTACTATACCTATCCTCACGGTGTCAAGGGGTGCCGCTGCAAAACCGAGCATACTCTCCTGCCCTGCAGGACGCTCCGGTACATCTGTTTTAATAAGTGCGTTTTTACCGGAGCAGCCGGCAAGAACCGCCACGGACATAATCAAGGATAAAATTCTATACTTCATAGGACTTATAGGGTTTTCAGATATTCAGACATTTCTTCATAATGGGCATCCATACTGCGGTAGAGAGCCATCTGCGCGCGAGTCCTTACAAGGTTATGCTCCGGATAAGCTATCTTATAATAGGTATCGCCGTTAATATAGTCTGCAAGGAACCTTACTGCCTGCATATAGGCAAAGCGCAGGGCGGCATAAGGCAGATTCTCCTTTTCTACCGGAGTAAGGAAGGAAGCGGTTTCCAGATAACCCTTGGCAAAGGACTTGAAGATATCCATATTAAAGGATACCTTGGAGGTATCCGGTTCATCCTCCGCCGCATTGTTTGCAGCCGTACGCATAAAATCTCCAAAGTCAGAGAAAACGAAGCCGGGCATAACGGTGTCAAGGTCTATGACGCATAGGATGTTACCATCGGCATCGAATAAAACATTGTTCACCTTGGTATCGCAATGGCAGATGCGCTTGGGCAGAAGTCCATTGGAATGCAAGGCCTCGGCCTTGCACATTGGCTCGCTAAGGGGCAGCATCTCTGCCAGAAGTTCCTGTACCTGGGGAGTGTTCACGCGGCCTGCGGCATCGGCCTCAATGGCCTCTTTAAGCTGGCGGGCGCGAAGAGCCATATTATGAAAGTCCGGTATGGTTTCGCCTATAGGCTCTTTAAGGTCAGACAGCATAAGTTCAAACTCGCCGAAGGCCTTGCCGGCATAGTAGGAATACTCCGGATTCACGGTCTCGTGGGTGTAGGAATCCTTGATAAAAACCGACATCCTCCAGTAGGTGCCGTCAGGGGCAAGAAGATAGGTCTTGTCGCTGCCATTGACATTAAGGAAGCGCAGGACGCGGCGGTCAAGGTCTTTGGCACCGGAAAGCTTTGCCCTGAGGTGGTCTGTAACCGTCACTATATTGTGCTGCAGCAAGTCCACATCCTTAAATATGGCGTTGTTTATTCTCTGGAGCACATAATCACAGGCGCCATCGGTATTAACCTTATAAGTGTCGTTGATAAGGCCGCTGCCCAGGGGCTTGACCTCCAAAATTTTTCCTTCTACGGCAAAGCCGGATGCAATTTTTACTAAATCTTCCATAATATCGATACTGTCTCTCAAATATAGCTATTAATTCCGTCATCTACAATTAGAAACAGATTTTTTAATTCCGAATTAAAGCCCTTTACTAACACAGGGGTTACAAAATCCTCCCGAAGCGAAATGCTCCGGGAGGATTCTGTAAAAAAGGATGTTTTCGGGTAATTATTTGGAATACACCTGGCCCAGAATCTTGCCACAACGGGCAAGAAATTCAGAGAGGTCTTTACCCTTAAGAAGACCGTTAGAGAGCAGTGCAAGATCGGAAAGAAGACGTACAAGGTCGCTTCCCTTAGCAAACTCTTCCACAGCAGTCTTGCGGGCATCCTTATCTTCCGGGAGCTCCAGAGCCTTCTTCTCTTCTACAAGTTTTACAACCAAGGGATGCTCCATATTAACGGTAACATTGTAGCTTGCAGGAGCGCTGCCAAAGAAGTTCATACCTCCGCCAAGAGCAGACATCTCCCTATACCTGCGCATAAACTCGTTCTGTGTAAGCAGAAGAGGGTCACCATCGGCCCCAAGATTATCAGCCTCCACAATATAATCGTTTCCTTGAGGGAGAACAGCCTTAAAGAGATTGGAAAGGTCTGTCTTTTCTTCCTCTGAGAGCTCCGGTTTAACGTGCTCCTCTTTAACTATCAGCTTATCAATCGAGTCTGAATCTACCCTTGCAAAACGGGTTTTCTCCAGTTTGGTCTCAAGATAATTAACAAAGTGGGAATCAAGTTCGCAGTCAAGATTAAGCACACTGTAACCCTTTGATTTAGCTGTATTTATAAAGGCATACTGATTTTCCGGATCTGTAGCATAAAGCAAAATAAGGTTGCCATCTTTGTCTGTCTGGGCTTCCTTAACCGCGTCTTTATACTCATCCAGGCTAAAGAACTTACCCTCGATATCTTTAACAAGCGCAAACTTAAGGGCACGCTCGCCAAACTTCTCGTCAGAAAGCATTCCGTACTCTATGAAGAGCTTGATATTGTCCCACTTCTGCTCAAGTGCCGGGCGGTCTTCCTTGAATATCTCCTCCAGGCGGTCTGCCACCTTCTTTGTAATGTAGCCGGAAATCTTCTTAACGGCAGCATCGGCCTGAAGATAGCTTCTGGATACGTTTAGCGGGATATCCGGGGAATCCAGAACACCGTGAAGCAGGGTAAGGAAGTCCGGAACAATGTTCTCTACGTGGTCAGTAACGAACATCTGATTACAGAAAAGCTGAATCTTGTTCTTTTCTATGGCCATACGTTCCTTAATCTTGGGGAAGTAGAGGATTCCTGTAAGATGGAAGGGGAAATCTACGTTAAGGTGAATCCAGAACATAGGGTCCTCGTGCATAGGGTAAAGGGCCTTATAGAAATCCAGATAATCCTGGTCCTTAAGCTCGGAAGGCTGACGGGTCCAAAGCGGCTCGACATTATTGATTACATCGTCCTCTGCGGTATCGACATATTTACCATCTTTCCACTCCTGCTTCTTGCCAAAGACAACCGGCACCGGCATAAAGCGGCAGTACTTCTCCAGAAGCTGGCGGATTTTGCCCTTAGCCCCATATTCGTCTGCAGACTCCTTGTCCAGGTAAAGGGTAATGGTTGTACCCCTTTCCGTACGCGAGCCCTCTGACATTTCATATTCCGGGCTGCCGTCGCAGGACCATTTTACAGCCTTTGCACCATCTTTCCAGCTAAGGGTGTCGATGGTTACCTTTTCTGCAACCATAAAGGCGGAATAGAAACCAAGGCCGAAGTGGCCGATGATGCTGTCTATCTTATCTTTATACTTTTCAAGGAACTCCCCGGCCGACGAGAAAGCAATCTGGTTGATGTATTTGTCAACCTCCTCCTCCGTCATACCTATTCCATTGTCGACAATACTCAGGGTTTTATGTTTTTCATCCAGGTCGATACTTACGTTAAGCGTGCCAAGTTCACCGGTAAAGTCACCGCTGGCAGCCAGGGCCTGCATCTTGCGGCTGGCATCTACAGCGTTGGCAACAAGCTCCCTAAGGAAAATCTCGTGGTCTGAATAAAGAAATTGCTTGATTACAGGAAAGATATTCTCTGTGGTAACACCAATCTGTCCTTTGTTT
>JBGVAW010000058.1:0-14000 GCA_045224955.1 Candidatus Cryptobacteroides sp. | reverse complement strand
CTTCTGAGGGTCGCCGGCAGCGGCGGATACCATCTGGTTGAAACCCTGAGCCTGCTTGGACAGGATTTCCAGAGTACCGCGGGCCTGTGCATCCATCTTGGCATAGATAGCATCAGCCTCTCCCTTTGCCTTGCGGCGGATTCTCTCGGCTTCTGCCTCGGCCTCTATAATAGCCCTTTCCTTTTCTATCTGGGCAGGTACAACTACGTTAGCCTGCTGGGTTGCTTTCTCGCGCTCGGCACGGGCAACCTCGGCGTCACGCTCACTCTTATAAGCCTCTTCCAAAGCCTTTGCAGCCTGGACCTTCTCTGCCGCTACGGCAATACGGGCAGCCTCGGCCTCTTTCTCGCGGCGGGCAGCGTCGGAGTTAGCAATTGCAATTTTGGAAGCATTCTCTCCCTCAACGGCAGAAGCGTTGGCTGCAGCGGTATTGATTCTGGTATCCCTTACAGTCTCTGCGATACGGATATCCTTATCCCTGTCGGCCTCGGCCTTACCAATTTCTCCGTAACGGTTCTGCTCTGCAACGCTCTTCTTGGCATCGTTGATAGCCTTTGCGGCAGCCTCCTTACCAAGAGCCTCAAGGTAGCCGGACTCGTCGCGAAGGTCGGTTACGTTAACGTTGATGAGCTTAAGACCAATCTTGCGAAGCTCAGCCTCAACGTTTGTACTTACGTTTGCCAGGAACTTGTCGCGGTCAGAGTTGATTTCCTCGATATCCATTGTGGCAATCACAAGACGGAGCTGACCAAAGAGGATATCGGTAGCGATGTTCTGGATGCTGTCTACAGACAAGCCAAGAAGCCTTTCGGCAGCATTGGTCATATTCTCCGGTTCTGTAGAAATACCTACGGTAAAGCGGCAAGGCACATCTACGCGGATATTCTGCTTTGACAGCGCATTTGTAAGGTTGCACTCTATGCTGATAGGCTTAAGGTCCAGGAAAGCATAGTCCTGGAATACAGGCCAGATAAAGGCGGCGCCGCCGTGTACGCACTTGGCAGACGAAATGGAGCCTGATTTGTTGCGTCCTGTCTTACCATAGATTACAAGGATTTTGTCCGAAGGACATTTACGATAGCGCTTAAGTATCGCCGTAAGGGTTACGAAGATTACGGCAATTGCAATAAGTACCAGATAAATGGTATTAGGTGATTCCATATCTTATTTGATTTTAACTATTTTACCAACAACAAAGAACTATTCACGGCCTCTACAACGGTGATTGCGGAGCCTGTGGAAATTTTGGGGCCATCGGTCACCGCAGCGTATTCACGCACGGAGTTATTGATGGTTATCTGTACCTTTCCCTCTCCGGTGCGTGCCTCGGGTATAGTAAGATACACCGTTCCCTTGCATCCGGGAGCATCTTTTATCAGGTTGATGGTGCCTGTCTGCTGCAGGCTGGACACCCATTTGAACAGGTACATAACCGCAACCACCAGCGCTATGCCCACCAAAACGGAAACTATCGACAATACCGTAGTGGAAGCGATCTTTTCCCTTAGAAGGATAAAGGCCCAGCCGAAACCCAGCACAAAGTTCACAAGGTTCCTGAAGGTAAGCAGTCCCATACCGCTGCCACCGGCAATGGAATCCGGCACGTCAGCATCGGCCCCGTCAAAATTGATATCCGTATCCATATCGGACCCGCCGGCCCCGATAAAGGTGAGAATACTCTGTATCAGAAAGATACCGGACGCACAAAGCGTAATAATCCAAATTACATTCATAGTCATTTAGTATAATGATACTGCATTTGATGTGTCTACAAAATAAACCTCAACCACCGCATCCCTGGAGATGGCAAGAATAATCTCGCCGCCCGGCGCCTTAAAATGACTGGCAAAAGTACAGTTGCCGTACTCAAGGGCCTGGATAGGGTCGGCCTCGGCAAGCGGAGAATCAAACTCTTCCTTATAGAGGACGGGGGCGCCGTACCTGGCCTCGAGCTGCATACGCATAGACTCGTAGCAATTGTGAACGTCGTCCCATCTCTTTTTGTTCTGATAGGTAACCAGTATCAGATAAACCATATTTCCGTCGGGGGTGGAGGCTACGGTAATGGTGGCCTTGCGGCCAAGCACCTTGCCGCGGAGCGTCGCCGTGCCTTTCTCGTGTTTGAAGCCCTTGTCGCTGAGCCTCTGAACAAACGAAGCCACGGTACCATTGACCTCCAGGCCTTCGAACTCCAGATGTTTTTTATCCTGGGCCGATGCCGCCACGGTCCACACCATCAATCCTATCAGAAGTAGAAGTTTTCGCATCCTGTCTATTTGTTAATTTTCTTAAGTACGCCTACAAGCTGCTCGCCAAGACCAATCGTATATCCCTGGGACAGGAAGTAAGCCTTGTTGAAGGTATCGGCCACTACAAACACAGGTTTCTGATCTGTGTTGGCCTTGAGCTCCTTGGTAAGCTCTGCGGCTACGGAGCCTTCTGTATCGACAGCCAGGATTATATTGGCAGGAAGTGTGCCATAACGGCCTTCGGAGTTCTCTGCGTTGAACCTGTCAAGCTGAGCCTGGTCTGTGCATACCAGCACAACGGGGCGGCCCCACTGCTCTATGGACTCGCGGGCGCGGCCAAGGTCTGCAAGCGCGTGGTTGGTAGGCTCTTTGCCAATTTCCAGAAGGCCAAGAGCATAGAAACCGCGGCCGGTCCGGGAGAGAACGGAAACAAGGGAACCATCGACAGAAAGCTTGATTTCAGCATCGAACCCACCGATGATTGAAACGCCGTCGGCGGCTTCGCGGATTACCAGGTCCACATCGGTGGCGCGGCCCTTGGTGATGGTGAAGAATTTCATCGTTACGGGAACGGAGCCGTCCGATACGCGGTTGCCGCTTACCAGAACGTAGTTGCCCTCGTCTAGGGCTACACCGTTACGGAATACATTCTTCCAGGTTGCGCCTTCGCCCATATCAACCTGACCCTCGTCAAAGGTAAGGAGGCTGGTGCGTCCGTCTTTGCCTATGCGGCTTATGGAGAAATGTCCGTAGTATGAGGGGTTCTCTACAAATCCGTTGCTCTTATAGCTTAGCCTGAGCAGGCCCTGGGGAGCGGAAGTCTGCACCTCTGCATTGAAATCAACATCCACCCAGTCTTTTGCCTTTGCAGGCTTGTACTGAATCTTGTGTGTTACAGGATCTATGCGGGCTTCGGTGCCAAGTGTGCGGGCAAGGCTCACGAAGAATACGGCGCGGGAAAGGGCGTCGGCCTGACGGGAAAGGAAAACTCCACGGGGAGACATAGGGATTCTCCAGGCCGTAGGGTCGTCAAGCAGCTTGATATTGTCCCTTGTCCAGGCAATGAGGGCCTCGGGCTCTTTGAGCGACTCTTTCTCTTCTGCAGTAAGAGTCTGAAGGAACCAGCCCTTGTAAGGGGTAAGGAATTCGTTGGCTACGCGGGGTGCCAGCACGGACTCGGTTGCATTGAAGTGGTCTTCCAGAATGTCCGGAGTTACGTCGTGGAGGTCTTTCCAGCTAAGACCCTTCAGAAGTTCTTCTGCGCGGGTGCCGGGATGGTCCTCAAGGAACTTCTTTATAACCTCGTGGTTACCTCTTGCCAATACCACAAAGCGGTTGGAGCCCTTGGGGGCGAAGGTTGCCTCGTAAGCGTGGCGCAGGGAATCTTCCTGAGCAAAGCGGCGCTCGTTTTCTGCCTTCTGCTCCGGAGTTACCTCCGGCAGGTTGTCGTGGCCGGCGGGAGGAACGATATCTATATCATCGGAGTCTTTTGCGGGCTTTTCAGATATGACGATCGTTACCTCTTCCTCTGCTCCGAATCTGACTCTTGCATAGCCGTATTTGCCATCTTTGGAGGCCCAGGCAAGCATATCGCCGAGACCGGCGGTAAGGAAGGTGCGGCCCTGAGCGTCCGTGTATTTCTTAACTGCGGGATAGAACTCTGCGTAGTTGTAGATGCAGAAATCTACGCAGGCGCCCTCTACAGGATTGCCCTCGGCATCTACCACCTTGAGGTCTGCGCGGCCTGTCTTGGCGTAGTTGTCTATGAGGTTGATCTCCGTGAAGTGAGGGCCTTCCAGCACTACCTCCTCCGGGCCTTCATAGTGACCGAAGGTCTTGGTGTGCATAAGCATTCCGCGGGAAGCGGGAAGATTGAACCAGCCAAGATTAAGAACAGCCTCGGGCTCGCAGGCGCCAAGGAAGTACCACTGGCCGTCTGCCCAGGCCTCTACCCAGGCGTGATTGTCGTCGGTGTGGGCCCAGCGGGGAGTGTAAACCTGTCTTGCGGGGATGCCCACTGCCCTGAGGGCGGCAACTGCGAAGGTGGACTCTTCTCCGCAGCGGCCAAGAGCGTTCTTAACCGTATTGAGAGGAGAGGATGTTCTGGAGTCTGAAGGCTGATAACTTACCTTCTCGTGGCACCAGTGGTTTACCTCAAGAATGGCCTCCTTCATTCCAAGGCCCTCTACGCGGGGCTTAAGCTCCTTGTAGAAGACAACCCTGGCAGAATCAAGGTTCTCGTTGTTTATGCGAAGGGGCACTACAAAGTGCCTGTAGATAAGGTCCGGTATTTTATTTCCCCAGGCCATCTCTGCCTTTGTGGCTTCCGTAGCACGGATATTCTGTACAAAGAAGCAAGTGGGATAATCGGTAATATCGGCCAAAGGCATATAGGCGTAAAGAAACTCCAGCGCCTCCGTTTCCCTCTCCGTCAAACCCTCGCCGGGAGTGTAAAATTGCTTCAGTACGCCACCGTCGGCATCCATCCTCTCGGTGAAGGTGGTGTGCACCCTGCTGCGGAGTGCCGATTCTTTGATGAAATGGTTGTTGGATGAGCATCCAAACAATACCGTGACAGCTATTGCCAAAAGGATTAATCTTCTCATAATTATTTGTCTAAGTCCTCAAATATAATAATTTTCCACGATAATTATTCACTTTTGCTATCTTTGCGTTATGAAGTACTCGGTAATTGTTCCAGTTTATAATCGCCCGGAAGAGGTCAAGGAACTTCTGGAGAGCCTGCAGCAGCAGTCTTTCCGGGATTTCGAGGTGCTTCTGGTAGAGGACGGCTCTTCCCTGCCCTGCAAAGAAGTGGCCGATGCCTTTGGGGCAAGCCTGGATATCAAGTACTATTTCAAGGAAAATTCAGGGCCGGGGCCATCCAGGAACTATGGGGCAGAGCGGGCATCAGGCCAATGGCTGATAATTCTGGACTCGGACGTAATGGTTCCTCCGGGATATTTTGAGTCGATAGAGTCCTCGCTGGCGCAGGAAGACTGCGACGCCTTTGGCGGCCCCGATAGGGCTCACCCCTCCTTTACCCAGGTACAGAAAGCCATCAACTACGCAATGACCTCCTTCTTTACCACCGGAGGCATCCGCGGCGGGAAAGTCAAGATGGACAAATTCTTCCCCCGTAGTTTCAATCTTGGAATAAAGACCTCTGTCTTTGCCGCCTTGAAAGGCTTTTCTGCGATGCGCTTCGGAGAAGATATAGACCTAAGTATGCGCATCTTCGAGGGCGGTTACCGCTGCCGGTTAATCCCCGACGCGTGGGTATGGCACAAGCGCCGCACCAACCTCAGAAGGTTTTTCAAGCAGGTTCACAACTCAGGTATTGCGCGCATCAACCTTACCAAACTGCATCCCGGCTCACTAAAGATAGTGCATCTGCTGCCCGCAGTCTTCACCGCAGGCTCACTGGCGCTCCTGTGCGTGGTTATTCCGATGTTGCTGATTTTGAGCCACCTGCCCTGGTGGGCCTCCGTACTCATCGGCCTCTCCCCCCTTCTCCTCTGGTCTATGGCCATTTGGGCCGATAGTTCCGTGAAGAACCGCAGCCTGCACATAGGACTGCTCTCCGTAGCGGCCTCTTTTATCCAGCTGACAGGCTACGGCACAGGTTTCCTGCGCGCCTGCCGGCACCTGCTGGTTCACAGCCACGGACAAGCCCCGCAGGCTTTCCGCGACAATTTCTACAAATAAGTCTTTAGGCTATCTCTGCCAGTTTTTGGGCAAGATTAAGGAAGGCTATGGCGTCCGGACGGGAAGAAAGCGCTATAGGCTCTCCGCTGTCGCCGCATTCGCGGATGCTCTGTACGATAGGGATCTGGCCCAGCAGCGGAACATCCAGGCGGGAAGCCATATTTACGCCGCCGTCACGGCCAAAGATATAGTACTTGTTGTCCGGCAGCTCCTCAGGAGTGAACCAGGCCATATTCTCTACAAGGCCGAAAATCCTGCGGTTCACCTTCTCTGCCCGGAACATATCCACACCCTTTTCTACATCGGCCAAGGCCACGGGCTGAGGAGTGGTGACTATCACCGCCCCCTCCACGGGGATATCGTTGATAAGGCTGATATGGATATCGCCAGTTCCCGGAGGCATATCTATAAGAAGGAAGTCCAGCACGCCCCAGCGAACCTGGAGAATCATCTGCTTAAGGGCGTTGCAGGCCATAGGTCCGCGCCAGATGAGCGCCTGTCCGGCCTGGGCAAAGTAGCCTATGGACATCCATTTTACGCCGTATTTTTCTATGGGCATTATAATGGTCTTGCCCTCTTCTTCCTCGAAGGCCTCCGGAACGGCGCCCTCCGTTCCCGTCATAATGGGAACGGAAGGTCCGTAAACATCGGCATCGGCAAGACCTACCTTATATCCAAGCCTTGCCAGGGCAACAGCCAAATTCACTGCAACCGTAGATTTTCCAACCCCGCCCTTGCCGGAAGCAACGCCAATAATGTGACGTACGTTGTTAAGTTCGTCCAGCGTAAGGTCGTTTACATTGGGCTTCTTGGGCTTGGGCGTCTCATCCACCTGGCTGTTCACCACAATCTCTGTCCCTGCAGGCAGTTCCCTGTAAAGGGCTGCACGCGCGCTCCCTATAAGGTACTTGGCAAGAGGTTCCTTTTTGGAAGGGAAGAGAAGCGTTACCTCTACACGTCCGGGCTCCTGCTTGACAGGCCCGACCATACCCAATGCCACAATGCTCTGGTCTCCCTTTGCGGGGTGAACTACGGTTTCTAGAATTTTGGCTATATCCATAGAATTATCGACTCAAAAATTATTTAATCTTCATTTCCTTGATAAGGTGTCCGGCGCCGCCGAACTTATCAATCATAAAGAGTACGTACCTGATATCCACGCAAATACATCTCTGGAGTTCGGGCTCGAACATAACGTCGCTGGACATTGACTCCCAGTTGCCGTCGAAGGCAAGACCTATCAGTTCGCCCTTTGCGTTAAGCACGGGACTTCCGGAGTTGCCGCCGGTGATATCGTTATTGGTAAGGAAGCAGGTAGGAAGTTTACCGGAAGCATCGGCATACATACCAAAATCCTTGGCCTTCCAAAGTTCCTTGAGGCGGGCCGGAACAATGAATTCATAGTTCTCGGGGTCTTCCTTCTCCATTACACCGTCAAGGGTGGTGTAGTGATTGTACCATACTCCGTCCTTAGGGGAATAGCCGCCTACGGTTCCGTAGGTAAGACGCATCGTAAAGTTGGCGTCGGGGTAGGAAGGCTTGCCGGCCTGCCACTCCAGAAGACCGCCCGCAAAGGCCTTGGAGGCTTCTGCAATAGCATCTTCGTCAAGACCTGCATAATGGAACTTGGACATTATGAGTTCCATTACGGATGCACCGAACTTGTTTACAGGGTCGTTGTCGTAGAAGTCCGGGGTTTCCGAAGCCTTTTCAAAATTCTCTTTTGACGCAAAGGCGGAGGTTTGGAACAGATTCTCTACGAAGGCAGGAATATCCAATGCTGCAAAATCGCCATCGGCAAGAGTAGGATAGTCTTTAGGGTCGGCTGTTTCACGATAGTACTCCAGCATCCTTACGGCTATCTTCTTTTCAAGGTCCGTATTGTAGTCCTTGAACTGTTTTTCCACGGCGGCCTTTGCCATATTCAGGGCTGTCAGGGTGTCGCCTCCGTTCCTCAGAGAAGTATTGAAAGCTCTGCCATAGGCGTTGCTTACGCCAAGAGGGCCTATTCTGTAGATAGTTTCGACGAGCAGGGTGAGCTCGTTGGAGGGCTTGGAAGAAAGTTTGACGGCCTCTTCTATGGTTTCAAGAGCGTCGCCGTATTTGATCTGCCTCTGAGGGTCCTTATTAACCCACTCCATAAAGGCGGCCTCTTTCTCTTTTTCGCGGCCGATGATGTTCAGCTTTTCGAAGGCCAGCTTCTCTCCCTGCCACTTCTTCCAGCCGTTTGCACTGCTGGAATACTTGTCTGCATACTGGAGTCTTACCACGGGATCGGCCTCCATTCCGGCCCACATAACTTCCTGTCTTGCGGTACGGGCGCCGACGGATACCATATAGCCGTCAATCATAGACTGAAGCTGGGCTGCGGTACGGAACCTCTGGGTGCTTCCGGGATAACCCATTATAAAGGAGAAATCTCCCTCTTTTACGCCCTTCAGCGATATTGTAAGGCTCTTTTTGGGACGATAGGGCACGTTTTCTTCCGAATACTCGGCCGGCTCATTGTCCTTGCCTGCATAAACACGGAACATAGAGAAGTCGCCGGTGTGGCGGGGCCACATCCAGTTGTCTGTCTCGCCGCCGAACTTACCCACCGATGCCGGGGGTGCGCCAACGAAACGTACATCCCTGTACACTTTGTAAACGATGAGATAATAAACATTCTCGTTGTAGAAGCCGGTTATGTTGATGCGGCAGCCGGGAAAGTCTGCCGAAGCCTTTTCCTTAAGCTCGTCCTTTGCTTTTTCCTGTGCCATCTTGGCCGATTCGACATCGTTCGTCAGGGCCAGAGCGTCGTCATAGGCCTTGTTTACGATGGAGGTGACATCTGTCATTCTCTCCAGGAAGGTCACGGACAGGCCGGGAGCGGGGATTTCCTCTCCGCGGGACATTGCCCAAAAACCATTCTCAAGGTAGTTGTGTTCAGGGGTCGAAAGTTTCTGAATGCTGCTGTAACCGCAGTGATGATTGGTTACAAGCAAGCCTTCGTCAGATATAAGTTCTCCGGTGCAGCCGCCGCCAAAGATGACGATGGCGTCTTTGAGAGAAGATTTGTTGATGCTGTAAATGTCTTCTGCTGACAATTTGCAGCCAAGGGTCTTCATAGATTTGATGTTCATCTTCTGAAGAAGGGGCAGAAGCCACATTCCTTCATCGGCAAATGCAGTGCTCCCGATAGTGAGCAGGGCAGCCAGGGTGATAAGAATCTTTTTCATAATATATCAAAAATAGTAGGTTCCAATTCTTTTGGATGAAACGACCTTCTGTGATGAGGCGAGAGGCCGAACTGACGGATCGCTTCTATGTGTTCCTTTGTGGGATAGCCCATATTTTTATCCCATCCATATTGGGGATAATCCCGGGCTATCTCTTTCATATACTGGTCCCGGTACGTTTTGGCCAGGATCGATGCCGCCGCTATGCTGGCGTAGGTAGCATCCCCGTGCACCACGGTCTTGTAGGCATAGCCCTCCATCGGCCGGAATCGATTCCCATCGATAAGAAGCAGCTGTGGCTTCAGGGTTAATTTTCTGACCGCCCTCTGCATTCCCAGGATCGATGCCGCCAGTATGTTTATCTGGTCTATTTCTTCCGGACTCACAGCCACGACGGCCCAGGCCAGGGCCTCTGTCTCTATTATCGGGCGCAGCAGCTCCCTGTCTTTCAGGGATACCTGCTTGGAGTCGTTCAAAAGGGGATGATAAAAGTCGCGGGGCAGGATGACGGCGGCGGCGAACACCGGTCCGGCAAGCGGCCCGCGCCCGGCCTCGTCACAGCCGGCCTCTATAAGGTCGTCTGTCATATAAGGCAGCAGCGATATGGCTTTTTTCAGCATCCTCTCACAAAATAGAATGCTAAATTACGCATTTTTCTTTATTTATTTGCTTTGAGGAAGCTGATAATTTCCGTTTTGTCTTTCAGGGCGTCCTGGAGTATGTCGATTTTTTCTTCCAGGGCGGCTATCTGGCCGTGAAGACTGGCAATCTCGCTTAAGCGGGCTCTTTCACTATCGGCCATCTTGCGTCCAAAATCCTCCTTGAATTCATATAGTCTTGGATCGGACTCTGGGTTGTAGAGTTCGAACCCCAGGATCAGCTCTTCCGGTTCCACGCCCAGGATTTCCGCAATCTGATCTACCCTCTCGCTTACCAAAATGGTCTTTCCCATTTCTATGTACCTGTAGGTGTTGCGGTCCACCCCTAGTTTCTCTGCCATTTCCGCCTGGGTAATCCTTAAAGACTTGCGGCGGCGACTGATGTTTTTCTTTATCTGTTGGTCAAATTTGCTTGCCACAATTAACCTGTGTTTTTAATTATGTGGCAAAAATATACGGCACGGGAAGTAATTTTTGACTAAAAATTATAAGCATTGCTTGGTGACTTTGGTCATTTTTCTAAAGATTTAACAATTTCTTTGCGTTATTTTGCCGCCAAAAGTCACTTTTTGTTTGTTTTTATCTTGATATAGACCAGATTTGCGGTGTAAAAAAACAAAAAGCTATGAATGATTCGTCAATATCCATCAAGGCCGATCTCTTCCTCCGAATGATGAACGAGGACCACATCTACCTTTATACCTACTGGAACTTTGCAGACATCTGCAGAATGCTGGAGACAGACCCTTCTTCTATGAATGACTATCTTTTCTCTGCAATTGGCCTTGGAGGGGAAGAATTAATCCTCCGATATCGCAGGGACTATCCAGGGTATCTCAGAAATAAATATAGGGTTGATATTGCTATTAAACGATAAATTTATTAGATTTGCAGGCTCACATTTTTTCGTAAAAAATAGTAATTAAATAACATAAACACGATGAAATCTTACACAACAAAAGACATTCGTAACGTTGTTCTTCTCGGAAGCTCAAAGTCCGGCAAAACCACATTGTCAGAGGCTATGCTTTTCGAGGGCAAGGTCATTGACCGTCGCGGTACCGTAGAGGGCAAGAACACCGTTTCGGACAACACAGAGTTTGAGCAGACAAACCAGAAATCTGTGTACTCCACTCCTCTCTACGCAGAGTATCTTAACACCAAGATCAACTTTATCGACGCTCCTGGTTCAGACGACTTCAGCGGCGGTGCACTTGCAGCCTTCAAGGTATGCGAGAGCGGCGTTCTGGTACTCAACGGCCAGCAGGGTGTAGAGGTTGGAAGCGAAATCTTCGCACGCTACGCAGATCAGTACAAAGTTCCCTTCACAATCGCTGTAAACCAGCTTGACCACGAGAAAGCAAACTGGGATCTTTGCCGCAACTCTATCTCTGAGGCCTTTGGCAAAAAGGCTGTCTTTTTGCAGATTCCCCTTGGCGTAGGTACAGAGTTCACCGGTTTCGTTGATATCCTTGCAGGCAAGTGCTACAAGTTCAAAGATGCCAACGGTACCCGCGAAGAAGTTGAAATCCCCGGAAACCTCGCAGACGAGGCAGAGGAACTCCGCCAGGAACTTATGGAGAAGGCCGCTGAAGGCGACGACGCTCTTATGGAGAAATTCTTCGACACTCTTGAGCTCTCTGCAGACGAGATCCGCCAGGGTCTTTCAGCAGGCTTCAAGAAGGGCGAAATCATCCCTGTTCTTTGCCTCTCCGCAAAGAATGACATCGGTGTAAAACGCCTTATGGAATTCCTCATCGAGGTTGCTCCTTCACCTGCAGGTACAACTCAGAAGACCGTTGACGGCGGCGAGCTTCCTTGCAAGGCAGACGGTCCTGTAAGCATCTTCATCTACAAGACAGCCGTAGAGCAGCACCTTGGTGATGTTTCTTACTTCAAGGTAATGAGCGGTACCCTTAACGAGGGTGCAGACCTTATCAACCCCGAGACCGGCAACGGCGAGCGTCTTTCCGCTATCTACGCAGTTGCAGGCGCAAAGAAAGAGAAGGTTGCTTCCATCAGCGCAGGTGACATCGGTTGTACAATGAAACTCAAAGCCGGCAAGACAGACGTTACTCTTGCAGTATCAGGCCAGGAGGCTATCAGCCATATGATCTTCCCTGATGCAAAATATCGTTGCGCAGTCAAGGCTCTTGACAAGAACGACGAGGCTAAGGTTGGCGACGCACTTAACAAGATTGCGGCTCAGGATCCTACTATCACAGTAGAGTACTCCAAGGAGCTCCGTCAGACCATCCTCAGCGGTATGGGCGAGCAGCACATCAACCTCGTTAAGTGGAGAGTAAACAACGAGTTCAAGCTCCAGATAGAGCTTTATGCACCTAAGGTTCCTTATCGTGAGACCATTACCAAGATAGCTACCGCACAGTATCGTCACAAGAAACAGTCCGGTGGTGCCGGCCAGTTCGGTGAGGTTCATCTTCTTGTTTGCCCTTACGTAGAGGGTCAGGAAGCTCCCAAGAACTTCAAGATCGACGGCAAGGATACCGTATTCAACTTCAAGAGCCAGGATATTTCCGAGCTTGAGTGGGGCGGCAAACTGGAGTTCTACAACTGCGTAGTTGGTGGTTCCATCGACCTTGGCTTTATGCCCGCAATCCTTAAGGGTATCAAGTCCAAGATGGAGGAAGGTCCTCTTACAGGTTCTTATGCCCGCGACATCCGCGTTTACGTTTACGACGGTAAGATGCACCCGGTAGATTCCAAGGAAATCGCCTTCATCATCGCTGGCCGTAACGCCTTCAAAGAGGCATTCCGCAACGCAGGTCCTAAGATTCTCGAGCCTATCTATGATGTTGACATCCTCACTCCTAACGACTATGTAGGTCCTTGTATGAGTGACCTCAACGGCCGTCGTGGTATGATTATCAACCAGGATATGGAGAAGGGCTTCACAGTGCTTCACGCACGTGTTCCTCTTGCAGAGCTTTACCGCTACTCCACTACCCTCAGCTCACTTACCGGTGGCGCCGCTACCTTCACAATGAAGTTTGCAGAGTATCAGCCTGTTCCCGCAGACGTACAGACCAAGCTTCTTGCAGAGTACGCAGCCCAGGAGAAAGAAGAGGACTAATCTCCCTTCCATACAATCGAAAAACCGCTCATTTTTTGGAGCGGTTTTTTCGTATATGGAGATTTAGTAAATCTACACAACTAGAACTTTACCCCTAAGCTTAATGCTATTGTATGGTAATAAAACCAATTGTGAGTGATGGCCCCAAACGTCTCTCTATACCTGAGTAATCTATATGCATAATCCACGCTAACATCCAGTTTCATTGTCTCTAACAAATGGAGCCGGCCCTTTGCAATTACTCCAAAGCGTACCTTGTCTCTTTTGTTCAGGTAAAATGTCGCGGGAGAAACATACACCACATCCGGGCCCTGTAATGAAAAGGATGTTGTTCCAAACTGATGCTCCCTTTCCTGAGTATAATCTGCGGTAAGACCTCCGCCAACCTCTATCCTGTTAAGAACAGGAATCATATAAAGAGGTCTAACCAGGCCGTTGATATCCAGAGATAGATGACTACAGGAATTCTGCACCTTTAATGTAACATTATCCACTGCACTTGCCATAATCTTTTTATTCATATGATTATTGCTAAAAGACACGCCTCCTGTTACACTAAGCCAAGGATTCAAAGACCTTTCGTACTCTATAAACAAAGAAGGACCAACATTAAGTTCAGAAGACAAATCCTTGTCATCTGTTAAAACTGCCCGGTCCAGATTAACACCAACTCCGGCACGGAATAACCCATTCCCCTGTGCCATAGCGCTAATACCCACAATGGCCACAAGCGCCGTGATAATTATTCTTTTCATACTAAGTGTTATTGATTGTTGTAATATTTCTAATCAGAACTCACTCGGCCAACTAATATAAGTGTGTGTTTTAATTTTCATCTCTCGAAGGTTAACTTTTGTTAAATCTTTAGAAAAACGACCACCCGTTAATAATCCTATAGTTTAATACCTAAAAATAAAGAAACGGAACGTACTCTGGCAGAACCATCCATAGCAGAAGACCGGATATTTTTCAGGCCTATGTATGTCTGAACGCCCCAGAAGAAACGGCTTCCGGTATCAAACATCACAAAAGCTTTGATTCCAATATCGTTTTTCTTGAACTTACTGATGTT
>JBGVAW010000057.1:0-4678 GCA_045224955.1 Candidatus Cryptobacteroides sp. | reverse complement strand
AACACGTGCGCTGTCCGGAACGGCAGATACACCCGCATTTCCAATAAGAGGATTTATCTTCTTGGCAGGATTCTTTATAAACAAGTTAATGCCCTTCACAAACATTACACCGCAGGTGGTGGCAATCACAAAGGATAAAAGACCAAGACCGAAGATAAGCAAGGACTTACCTGTCAGGAACTTATCTGCCTGTGTTGATGCACCCACAGTGAGGCCGATGAGAATGGTAACCACATCTACAAGCGGGCCGCGTGCGGTCTCTGCAAGACGGCGGGTAACACCGCTTTCCTTAAGCAAGTTGCCAAAGAAAAGCATACCAAGCAGCGGCAGACCGGAAGGCACTATGAACGCAGTGGTAAGGAAGCCGATGATAGGGAAGATGGTCTTCTCTTTCTGGCTCACCTGACGCGGCGCAGGCATACGGATAAGACGCTCTTTCTTATTGGTGAGGGCAAGCATAATCGGCCTTTGAATAACAGGTACCAAGGCCATATAGGAATAGGCCGATACTGCAATGGCACCCATCAGATCCGGAGCAAGTTTGGAAGACAGGAAGATGGCGGTAGGGCCATCTGCTCCGCCGATTATACCGATGGCGCCGGCCTCGTTGGGCAGGAACCCGGCGTGCATAGCCAGAAGATAGGCACCGAAAATACCCATCTGTGCGGCAGCGCCAATAAGGATTAGCCTGGGCTGGGAGATAAGGGCGGAAAAATCGGTCATCGCACCAATACCAAGGAAGATAAGCGGAGGATACCATCCCTGCTTAACGCCCTGATATAGAGTATTAAGAACCGAGCCATTCTCGTATATGCCGATATTTAGTCCGGGAAACATAGGAATATTACCTATTATCATACCAAAGCCGATAGGTACAAGAAGCAGCGGTTCCCACTCCTTGAGTATGGCCACGGTGATAAAGCCAATTCCTATAGCAATCATAATCAGGTTCTGCCAGGCGACATTGGCAAAGCCCGTAAACTGCCAGAACTGCTCCAGACTGCTGAAAATCTGTTCCATAAAGTTATGCTATAGTAACGACGTCTGCGCCTTCGAGTACGGAATCGCCCTTTGCAACGTGAATGGCGGTAACGGTACCGTCCTGCGAAGCGGCAATCTCGTTCTCCATCTTCATAGCCTCAATAACGGCAACCTTCTGTCCGGCCTTTACAGCCTGACCTTCCTTTACCGATACCTCGATTATAACGCCGGGAAGGGGAGAGGTAACCTTTGTGCCGGCTCCGGCAGGCTTTGCAGGAGCGGGAGCAGCGCTTACAGCAGGTGCAGCAGCGGCAGCAACAACAGGAGCTGCGGCAACCGGAGCACTTGCGGGCTGATTCTCAAGCTCTACCTCGTAGTCTTTTCCATTTACGTTAACATTGGCGATTTTATTCTCTATCGAACCGATTGTTACGTTATATTCCTTACCGGAAATCTTGAATTTGTATGTTGACATAATAACTGATTTATCTAGTAGGTAACTGTCTGAAATTTAGCTGTTTGTTCCTCCAGCCTGATGCGGCCTGCGGGGCTATTGTGATAACGAAACTCTCGTTATCGTGAGCCGCGCACTCCAGTTCAAGATGAAGGGCCATAGCAATGGCGGCAAGGTCATCGCCGGCACCGCACTCCATTTCAAGAGCCATAGCAATGGCAAGAGCCACGGCGTCATCGTCCGGAGCGGCCGATACTTTCTTTTTCTTGGGAGCCTTCTCTTTCTTGGGACGGAAGAGGGTAGAGAACAGGAACCAAAGCAAGGCCAGAGATATGAACACTACGGAAACGGATACTACGGTAAGTATAAAACCGTGAGGGTCCTTTTCCTGCATAATCTGTGCGTTGGTCCTGGACTCCAGGCTACCATTTATAATAAGAGGTGTAGGCCTGCAGTTTTCCTGAGCGGTGTGCTTTATCTTCTTGGCATCTACCGGGAACTTTGCAACTGACTTTCCAACCTCAAGATTCAGCGGCAGGGCCAGGGAATCTATAATTGTACGGCCATCGTTGCTCACAAGGTATATGGTACCACCTTCCTTAACCGTGAAGTTAGTGTAGAAGGTGCCTTTGTCTCCGTTCCCGCTTGCATAGAAAAGCATAACCTGGCGGGGCAGAATCTGAGTCCTGCTGTCTCCCTTGGGGATAAGGCTCTTCTTTGGATTGGCCTTGTCGTCGGTAAGATAGCATCCGCCTATGTTAACAGTGCCCTGCGATGTATTCAGAATCTCTATCCAGCCGCCACGCACGCCATAATCGTCCAGAATACCGGTGCTGTCCGGCGTAGCCAGGGCCTCCGATATTATAAGGTCCGATACGTTCTGGGCGCTGGCGGCAAAGCCGGCGGCAAGAAGGAGAGACGCTATCGTTAGGAATTTTTTCATAACAAGTTTTTAGAGAGGGAGATTGTCGTGCTTCTTGGCAGGAACATTCTGCCTCTTTCCGGAAAGCTGCTCCAGAGCCCTTATTACGCGGAAGCGGGTATTGCGGGGCTCGATTACATCATCGATATAACCCTTCTCGGCTGCCCTGTAGGGGTTGTTGAACAACTCTTCGTATTCATCTTTCTTCTCCTGACGGATTTTTGCAATCTCTTCAGGATTCTCGCTGCTCTTAAGATCCTTGGCATAGAGGATGTTTACGGCACCATCGGCCCCCATAACTGCAATCTGAGCCGAAGGCCAGGCGTAGTTGATATCTCCCCTGAGCTGCTTGCAGCTCATTACGATGTGTGCGCCGCCATAGGACTTCCTGAGGGTGACAGTTACCTTGGGTACGGTGGCCTCTCCATAGGCATAGAGAAGTTTTGCGCCGTTGGTGATGATGGCTCCGTACTCCTGCTGAGTGCCGGGAAGGAAGCCGGGAACATCGACCAAGGTAACGATAGGAATGTTGAAGGAGTCGCAGAACCTTACAAAGCGGGAAGCCTTGCGGGAAGCGTTGATGTCCAGTACGCCTGCCAGCATCTGAGGCTGATTGGCTACTATGCCTACGCTGCGTCCGTTCATATGTGCAAAGCCAACTATGATGTTCTTTGCGAACTCTTTGTGAATCTCGAAGAACTTGCCGTCATCCACGATGGCTCCGATAACCTTGTACATATCGTAGGCCTTGTTGGGATTGTCGGGGATAATCTCGTTAAGGCTGTCTTCTACGCGGGAAACGGGGTCGCTGGTGGGAACGACAGGAGCCTCTTCCATATTGTTCTGGGGAATGTAGGAGAGGAGCTCCTTGATAGTGGCAATTGCCTCTTCTTCATTCTCTGCGGCAAAGTGAGCCACGCCGCTCTTGGAAGCGTGCACGCTGGCTCCGCCGAGACTCTCCTGATCTACGTCCTCTCCGGTAACGCTCTTAACCACTGCAGGGCCGGTAAGGAACATATAAGAAGTGTTCTTTACCATAAGAGTAAAATCCGTGAGGGCGGGGGAGTAAACAGCGCCGCCTGCGCAAGGGCCGAAGATACCGGAAATCTGCGGTACTACGCCGGAGGCAAGGATGTTGCGCTCGAATATCTCTCCAAAGCCGGCCAGGGAATCGATGCCTTCCTGGATGCGGGCTCCGCCGGAATCGTTAATGCCGATGCAAGGCGCGCCGTTGCGTACCGCCATATCCATTACCTTGCAGATTTTCTCTGACATAGTCTTGGACAGGGAACCTCCGGAAACGGTGAAGTCCTGGGCAAATACGTAAACCAGTCTTCCGCCTATGGTGCCGCAGCCGGTAACTACTCCGTCACCGTCAAAATGCTGCTTATCCATTCCGAAGTTGGTGCACCTGTGCTGCACAAACATATCATATTCCTCAAAACTGCCCGGATCGAGAAGCATCTCTATCCTCTCGCGGGCAGTTTTCTTACCTTTCTGATGCTGGGCCTCAATTCTTTTTTCTCCTCCGCCAAGTTTTGCGGAAGCCCTGCGTTCAGTAAGTTTTTTAATGTTTTCCTGTTGTATGGACATTGTTTTTATTCCTCGGGTTTAAGAGTGGTGTAAACGTTGGTTACATCCTCGTCGTCCTCAAGAAGGTTGGTGAGCTTGTCCAACGTAGCCCTCTGCTCGGGTGTAACGTCTTTAAGATCTACGTTAGGAATGCGCTCGAAACCACCGGAAATAAGCTCGTAGCCATTTTCTTCGATGTATTTCTGGAGAGCGCCGTATGAAGTATAGTCTCCGTAGATGCAAATCTCTACGGTAACGTTCTCGTCCTGGTCCTCTACTTCCTGTTTGAACACCTCGTCTGCACCGTAGTCGATGAGTTCGAGTTCAAGTTCTTCAATGTCGATAGGCTTTGCGGGATCTTCCTTGATGCGGAATACGCATTTATGGTCGAACATAAAGGCAACGCTGCCGCTGGTACCCAGGGAACCGCCGCACTTTGTGAAGTAGGAACGTACGTTAGCCACTGTACGGGTGTTATTGTCGGTTGCAGTCTCTACGAGATAAGCGATGCCGTGAGGGCCGTATCCTTCGAATGTAACCTCCTTGAAGTCTCCGGCGTTCTTTTCAGTAGCCTTCTTGATAGCCCTCTCGATGTTCTCCTTAGGCATACTCTCGTTGCGAGCCTCTGCTATAAGAGCCCTGAGCCTGGGGTTACCTACTACGTCCGGTCCGCCCTGCTTGACTGCAATGGTGATTTCCTTACCCAGTTTGGTGAAAACGCGGGCCATATGGCCCCATCTTTTCATTTT
>JBGVAW010000056.1:0-16383 GCA_045224955.1 Candidatus Cryptobacteroides sp. | reverse complement strand
ACGCATAGCCTTGATACCGGCTTCAATAACACGCTCATCACCTGTAAGGCCTGTATAAGCGTTAGATCCAAACATCAGAACCGGATGGCCTTCCATCTCGACTTCTGTTCCTTGCTTACTCTCTATTTCTCTGAAATAGGGATAAATTCCTCTGTCAATCATCTGCTGAGGCAGAGTATATTTAGCCAGTCTTTCTTCTAAAAGGTTCATATTTTCAGGTCTTAGTAACACGCAAAGATAGTATATTCCTTTGAATTCTACAAAGATATAACCATTTTTTTATTCGGGCTTGTACGAATCCTTAAGCGCAGCCGTCTTGTTAAATATAGGATGTTCAGGAGTGCTGTCCTTATCGATAAAGTAGTAGCCGGTACGCTCGAACTGCACTGCAATTCCGGATTTATCCTCCAGAAGGGCAGGCTCTGCGTAACCCTTTGCCACGATGAGCGAATCAGGATTCAGGAAGTCTTTGTAATCCTTGTCCTCGGGAACCTGGGACATATCGGCCAGGGTGAAGAGACGGTCGTAATTCCTGAGTTCCAGTTCCTTGGCGTGCTCTACGGACACCCAGTGAATGGTTCCCTTTACAGAACGCCACTCCTCGCTGCCGCCGGGACGGGTTGTAGGATCGTAGGTACACTTAAGTTCTACAATCTCCCCGTTATCGTCCTTTACAACCTCGTTGCACTTTATGATATAGGTATATTTAAGGCGAACCTCGCCGTCCGGTTTAAGACGGAAGAACTTCTTGGGAGCATCCTCCATAAAGTCTGCCCTTTCTATGTAAAGCTCTCCGGTAAAAGGCACCTTGCGGGTAGCACCCTCGGGCTCGGCAGGATTAAGAGGACAATCGAACCACTCTACCTTTCCGGGCTCCCAGTTGGTAATAGTAACCTTCACGGGATCCTGAACCACCATATATCTGTTGGAGCGGGCGTTAAGGTCCTGACGCACACACCATTCCAGAAGCTGGATATCCATAAGCTGGTCACGCTTGGAAACGCCTATCTTCTCGCAGAACATCTTAAGAGCCTCGGCAGTATAGCCACGGCGCCTTACTCCGCAGAGCGTAGGCATACGGGGATCATCCCAACCGGAAACGATTCCCTTCTGCACAAGCTCCAGAAGTTTACGCTTGCTCATAAGAGTATAG
Source organism: Candidatus Cryptobacteroides sp. (assembly GCA_045224955.1). Classification (GTDB taxonomy): domain Bacteria; phylum Bacteroidota; class Bacteroidia; order Bacteroidales; family UBA932; genus Cryptobacteroides. The sequence continues at coordinate 15,230 of JBGVAW010000056.1, read as the reverse complement.
GTGAGGTTCAGACGCGCGAACTCGTACTGATGGCTGGGATAAATACCCAGAGTCTGGATGAACCAATCGTACAGAGGACGGTGAACGTCGAACTCCAGGGTACAGATAGAATGGGTGATATGCTCTATGGAGTCGCACTGACCGTGGGTAAAGTCGTACATCGGGTAGATGCACCACTTGTCTCCCGTACGATGATGCGACGCGTGCTTGATTCTGTAAAGCAGAGGATCACGGAACATCATATTAGGATGAGCCATATCGATCTTTGCACGAAGAACTTTTTCACCATCGGCATACTTGCCGGCCTTCATATCCCTGAAAAGCTGGAGGTTCTCTTCCACACTTCGGTTTCTATAGGGAGATTCCTTTCCGGGAGTGTCGATGGTTCCGCGGCCCTCGCGGATTTCCTCCTGGGTCTGATCGTCCACGTAGGCCAGTCCCCTCTTGATAAGGTCTTCCGCCCACTCGTAGAGCTGATCAAAATAATCAGAAGCATAGAGCTCATTCTCCCACTGGAAACCAAGCCACTTGATATCCTCCTTGATGGAATCCACATACTCGACATCCTCTTTTACGGGATTGGTATCATCGTACCTGAGATTGGTTTTGCCGCCGTATTTCTGTGCAAGACCAAAGTTGATGCAGATACTCTTGGCGTGGCCAAGGTGAAGGTATCCGTTAGGCTCCGGAGGGAAACGGGTTATGATACTGTCCATTTTCCCTTCCTTGAGGTCATTTTCTATTATTTCTTCAAGAAAATTGAGCTTTTTAGGCTCAGCCGCATTTGTATTAACGTTCTCTTCCATTTCTAAACTTTTATCTCACAAATATAGCAATAAATTCTAAATGTGTTTACTTGACTACCGGTAAATGAAGCTCGCATCCACCGAGCGCTCCGCAGTAAAGATTCACCTCCACCTTATCCTTGCAGGCAGGTAGCTGTATAAAAGGGAACATAGTACTCTGAATCTGCACCATTATACGATGTCCTTTTTCAAAATGATGGGCGATATCGGTAAGCGGCACGCTAAGACGGCAGCGCTCCCCCGGAGCGGCAGGCTGAGGCTTTTCAAACGAATTGCGGAACCTAAGCGGAATAGCCCCTATCCTGACAGGAAGCTGGTAACCATCGGCCCTGACATCAATTATTTTAACCACGACATCGACATCCTCCCTATCAATTGAAAGATTCAGGTCGATGCTTACCTTGCCCTCTACCTTAACGGGGCTTTGCAGCACACCGGTACTGAATACAAGCACATCCTGGCGGCGGGCGGCAAAACGTTGGTCCGCCACAAAGGCATCCCGCGAGAAATACTCCAAAGGACCATCAACATAAGGCACCGGCCTCAGCGGATTGGACGTATATCTTACGCTGACAGGCGCTCCCGGAGGCTCAGGGCAAAGAGTACCGTCGCACCTTGCCATAAAGCGGTCCTTGGGCTTATCCTGGGCTCCCTGCAAAGGGCAAAGATACAGAGCAAGATCATTATGCTCCTTAGGCGGCCAGGACCCGTACTGCTCCCACGACGGCTTTTGGCCATCACGGGAGGTCTCTGCAGAAGGCAGTACCGACACCTTCGGAGGCAGAGGCTTCTTCCCCGCAAGATAATGCTCGAAAAACGGAAACTCAATTTCCTCCATAAAACACTCCGTACTTCCGGGAGTAAAATAAGCCTCCCCCAGAGAAGTATAACCAGTCTTTTTCCAAGCCCCGTGATACCAGGGACCGATGCAAAGAAAACTCTCCGTATCCGGCGCCTGTTCTTTCAGGCTTTTGTACACCTGGAACGGGCCATAACTATCTTCCGCGTCATATAGGCCTGCAACCACAAGAAAGGCCGGAAGAGCACCCTTAAGCGCACCTGCCGCATTGCGGGCCTGCCAGAAAGAATCATATGTGGGATGTTGCAGCATCTCTTCCACAAAAGGAAGCTTATCCCGCAGAGACTCCAGCGGCCTGCCGTCCAAATCAAGCAGAGCATCGTACATATCCCCATCCGGCAACTTTACAACCGGAGACGGCCATTTAATGCCGCACGCCTTGCGAGGCCTGAAGAACGATGCCGCGAAGGGATAAGTCGCAGGCTGACCGATACCCGAAATATGGACATCATCGCCCATAAACCAATCCGTGACAGGAGCCTGGGGCGATACCGCCTTTACGGCCGGATGGCCGCACAGGGCCGCCATAGTCGCATAAAACCCGGGATAAGACATACCCTTTACGCCAACGCAGCCATTAGTATTCAGATTATCCGTGAGCCACTGCGCAGTATCGTACGTATCGGTAGCCTCATCGAAGGGCCCGCCCAAAGGACGCACATTCACAAACTCACCCTCGCTCATAAAACGCCCCCTGACATTCTGCCATACAATTATGTACTTAGCGTCGGTAAAGGCGCTCATATAGGTTCTTAGGTCGCGGGTAAAGGTTTTTCCGTAAGGATTTAGGGGGAAAGGTGTCCTGATCATAATCACAGGACGAGGCTCATTAACCTTAGGCACATACACTGCCGTATACAGACGCACCCCATCCCGCATAGGAATCATCACTTCCCTCTTGGAATAATTCTCCTGAACAAACTTTACCGTAACCTTCATACTAATTACATTTAACCCCTAAAGATAGCAATTTTTAGTTTTATTTAAAATCGGGGACTATACCCTTCGAGAGGCGTGCCGCCCACGGCTGCGTGAGTGGGGGGACCGCCGACCGTAAGGTCGGGGGTGGGATAGCCCCGAAGGGGCGTACCGGGTCGAAGGGTATAGTCCCTGATTCACTTTTAAAATGAATGTTGTGTGATGTACCCAAAACTTTGACGACATTTACCCGGCTAGGGTCGCGCCAGCGACAGGAGCCAAAGTATTGGTACATAAATTATAAAGAAAGAATTAAAGAAAAAGGCTTCGGGTTTTCCCGAAGCCTAAGAAAATGAAATTAATTCGCAAAATTACTTTGTGATAACCTTAGCCATCTCAAGAACCTTGTTGCTATAACCCCACTCGTTATCGTACCAGGAGCAAACCTTAACGAAAGTAGGATCGAGCTGGATACCAGCCTTCTCATCAAAGATGGAAGTACGAGGATCGTTACGGAAATCGGTAGAAACAACAGCCTCATTAGTGTAACCAAGGATACCCTTGAGTTCGCCCTCGGAAGCCTCCTTCATAGCAGCGCAAATCTCCTCATAAGAAGCAGCCTTTGCAAGCTCTACGGTAAGGTCTACGAAGCTAACGTCAGAAGTAGGAACACGGAGAGACATACCGGTAAGTTTACCGTTGAGTTCAGGAAGAACCTTACCTACAGCCTTAGCAGCACCGGTAGAAGAAGGAATGATATTCTCAAGAATACCACGGCCACCGCGCCAATCCTTCTTTGAAGGACCATCAACAGTCTTCTGGGTAGCAGTTGCAGCGTGAACGGTAGTCATAAGACCGCGAACAACACCAAACTTATCATTGAGAACCTTGGTAATAGGAGCAAGACAGTTAGTTGTGCAAGAAGCGTTGGAAATAATCTTCTGGCCAGCATAAGTCTTGTGATTTACACCATAAACGAACATAGGAGTAGCATCCTTTGAAGGAGCGGAAAGGATAACCTTCTTAGCACCAGCCTGGAGATGAGCAGATGCAAGCTCCTCTGTGAGGAAGAAACCGGTAGACTCAACAACAACGTCTACGCCAAGAGCGCCCCAGGTAATGTTTGCAGGATCCTTCTCTGCAAAACCCTGAATCTTGTTGCCGTCTACGATAAGTTAGTTGCCATCAACTTTGATGTCGTGCTTGAACTCGCCATGAACTGAATCATATTTGAGCATGTATGCGAGATAATCGGCATCCAAAAGGTCATTGATACCTACTACCTGAATATCTGCAGAGAAATTCTCAACAGCTGCGCGGAAAACCATACGTCCAATACGGCCAAATCCGTTAATACCAAGTTTGATCATTTTTAAATTATTATTGGTTAAACATTATTTTTGCGTTTAGTAGCCTGCAAATTTACGAAAATATAATACCTTTGCAAAACCAATTTCAAAAAATATTCTTATTAAACGTTTAAATACCAATGAAAAACAAAACGCTTAACATCCTGATAACGAACGACGACGGATACGAAGCCAAAGGCATAAAGGTTCTTGCCCGAATGATGTCAAAATTCGGAAACGTAAGAGTCATCGCCCCAAAAAAGCATCAGTCCGGAATGGGAATGGCGGTATCACTTGGTATAAAAAGATTATGTTATAAAGAATTAGGAATTGTCGATGGTTGCCGTTGGTCCTACCTTGACGCCACCCCCGCCAGCTGCGTAAAATTTGGAATAACCTTCCCCGACCCCCTGCCGGACATCGTAATAAGCGGAATCAACCACGGCTCCAACGCCGCAACCGCCGCCTGCTACTCAGGAACCCTTGGCGCAGCCCAGGAAGCCGCGCTCAACAAAATCCCCGCGATAGGCGTATCCGTTGACAACCTCTCCAAAGACGCAGACTTCAGCGGAGTAGAAAAATACTTCCCCGACATATTCAAGAACCTCTTGGAGCAATCCAAAGACTCCCACTTCGGGGTTTACTACAACGTAAACTTCCCCAACACCCCAACCGAAATCAAAGGCATTCGCACAGGCCATATGGGTTTAGGCCGATGGGTACGTGAATTCGCCCCCTGGAACCAGGAAGTACTTAAAAAAGCCGGCTTCGCACCCGAGCAGTTCGACCCTTCCTACCTTCCCCCCATCGAAGAAGGAGAAATACCCTATATGATGGTTGGAGACTTTGTAGATTACGACAACTCCCCCGGAGCAGACCATCACCTTAACAGAGACGGCTACATATCCGTAACAGCACACAACATCGTCACCGTGGACGAGCCCGAGACGATGAAACTGATGAAAGACAGCGCCCTTAACAGAGACTTCCAGGACTAAAGCAATGAAATACTACATCATAGCAGGCGAAGCCTCCGGAGACCTACACGGCTCCAACCTTATGAAAGGCCTTTTTAGCGAAGACCCCCAGGCACAGATAAGGTTCTGGGGCGGCAGCCTTATGAATGAAGTATCATTGGCCAACGGCCAGGGCCCCGACGCACTTGTAAGGGACTACGCCCAGACAGCCGTAATGGGAATTACGGAAGTAATCCTGAAGGCCAGATCCATAGCGCGCAACATAAAAAACTGCAAAGAAGACATACTGGCCTGGAAGCCGGACGTAATCATACTTATAGATTATCCCGGATTCAACTTTAAAATAGCAGAATTCGCCCACGGCAAAGGCTTCAAAGTCTTCTGGTACATAGCCCCCAAAGTATGGGCATCAAGAGAAGGCCGCATACGCAAAATCAAAAAATACGTAGATAAGCTCTTCATAGTCTTCCCCTTCGAAAAAGAATACTTCACAAAGAAAGGCATCGACTACGTATATTGCGGCAACCCCCTTGTAGATGCCATCGACAATAAAAAACTGGGCGCCGCCCCCGCAGAGGCCCAGGGCCATCCATACCTTGCCCTGCTGGCAGGCTCCAGAAGCCACGAGATACGCTCTACGATGCCCGTATTCCTAAAACTGGCAAAAGAACTAAGGCAAACCCCTGGATATCAAGACTACAAATTCCTGGTTGCAGGAGCCCCTTCCAAGACAGAGGCAGACTACGCCAAATGGCTGGGCGAAGACAGCCCGCTTGAACTCGTCTTCGGGAAGACCCAGGAAATACTGGCCGGAGCCAAGGCAGCAGTCATCAACTCCGGAACCGCCTCGCTTGAGGCAGCCCTCATCGGCACTCCCCAGGTAGTAGTTTACCGCCTGAGCCAGATAACCGCCGCAATAGGCAGGATAATAATAAAGGTAAAATACGTCAGCCTTGGAAACCTCATCTGCAACAGGCTCATATTCAAGGAATTGCTCCAAAAAGACTTCACCCTTGAAAAAGTCAGGGACGAAGTTCTCCTGCTTACCTCCGACAAAGAGTACATAGCCAAAATGAAAGAAGGCTATGCACAGATTAGAGAACTACTTGGAGGAGGCGGAGCCTCGACAGCCGTAGCCAGGGCAATTATAGACTCTGCAAAATAGCAACATCGTCCTTCTGCCCCACAACCCAGATTACATCCCCGGCAATAAAAGGAATATCTATTGCGGGCTGATGGAGCTTGCCTCCGGCAGTTTCTACGCCGGCGATAAGGCAGTGATAATGAGAGCGGATGCCGCACTGTCTGATATCCTTGCCGCAGAAAGGAGAATCCTCCCGGACAAGAATCTGGTCCAGCACCATCTCGCCGGCAACGTCAGGAGCATTACCCTCATCTGAAGCAGCGCTGGAAGAAAGCCCCTTGGAGAAAGCCTCCACGTCGGAATCCGTACCAATTACCTGAAGCACATCCTGAGGATACACGTGCTCGTGGGCATCAGGAATATTGATGCGATTGTCCCCTCTGAGTATAGAAGCCACGTGAATGCCGTAAACCCGGCCCAGATTAAGTTCCGCAAGCGTCTTGCCCGCCCAGGAAGTATCGCCCGGAACGGCAAAATCCGCAAAATGCAAATCCTTGGACATAAGACGCGAAGCATAATCCGGCTTCTTCTTTCCAAGATGCTCTGCATGAGCGTCGCGTGCCCTTAGATTATCCTTGAGCGTAGCCTCGAACTTACGGGACTGCCTCTTCATAAACCGGCTGGAAACTATGATGAACAGCACCAGGAAGGCAAGACCGAACACAAGAAGGCCCCTGAAATGGAAGAGTTTGAACAGTACATAAACATAGAAACTCATACCTATCCAAACCCTGAAGAGGGACACAATCACAAGCAAAGGTGCAAAACGGCGATTCAGGTTCCACAGAGCCTTAAAGTCCTCTCCGAAGGCCCTGCGCAGCACAATATTATATACAAAGGGCGACAGTGCCAGACCGATTGCAACGGCAGAAATTATCTTGGCCAGTATGGGAGAGAAGATATCATTGACAAAAGGAACGAACCAGTAGAAACCGATGGTATTTATAGAAACGGCGATGATTCCGTAAACTATTACGCTGATAAGGGCATTTTTAATGTAGCTTTTCCAATGGCTGGTATCGCCCGATTTTACGGTGGTGCGGTTCTCCAGTTTTTCTGCCGTGGCAAGGAAACGCTTGGGCAGATGTTTCTCCAGGAAACCGTAGAAAGGCTCGGAGAGCCTGATCATATACGGAGTAATAAAGATGGTTATTACCGATACTGCCACTACTATAGGATAAAGGAAATCGCTTGTAACCTTAAGGGACTGGCCCAGGGCGGCGATAATGAAGGCAAACTCCCCTATCTGGGTAAGGCTGAATCCACTCTGAACGGCGGTCTTGAGGGACTTTCCGGAGAGAAGGACACCGATGGAAGCAAAGGTAGCCTGACCAAAGATAACTGTAAGAGTTATTATGATTATAGGAAGGGCGAACTGCGATATCATTGCAGGATCAACCATCATACCCACGGACACAAAGAACACGGCGCCGAACAGGTCCTTTACCGGCCCTACCAGCTTGTCTATACGCTCCGCCTCGATGGTTTCCGCAAGAATGGAGCCCATAATAAAGGCGCCGAAGGCAGCTGAGAAGCCCATTGCCGATGCGAATACCACCATACCGAAGCAAAGTCCCAGAGACACTATAAGAAGGGTCTCGCCAGAGAGATGCTTGCGGGCCTTTTTAAGTATGAGAGGTATAAGGTACAGGCCAACCACAAACCACAGAATAAGGAAGAAGGCCAGTTTGGCAATGCTCTTTACAAGCTCCAGACCGTCCACGCTGGAACTTACCGCAATGGTAGAAAGCATTACCATAAGGACAACCGCCAGCACATCCTCAAGGATGAGAATACTCAGGACAAGCCCGGTGAACTGCTTCTGTCTCAGGCCCAAATCCTCGAAGGCCTTATATATAATAGTGGTAGAAGACATCGCTATCATACCGCCCAGGAAGAGAGAGTTCATCTTATCCCAGCCAAAGGCAGAACCCACGGTAAACCCAAGGAATATCATTCCCACGATTATAACCAGGGCCGCCACTACGGCAGTGCCTCCGACCTTGATAATCTTCTTGAAACTGAATTCCAGACCAAGGGCAAAAAGAAGGAAGATTACGCCGATATCGGACCAAAGATGCACATTGACAGTATCGGCCACGGAAGGCAGAAGACCAAAGTGAGGCCCGGCCAGGAATCCGGCCACGATGTAGCCAAGCACTACCGGCTGGCCCAGACGCTTAAAAATAAGTGTCATAGCGCCTGCGATGATAAGAATCAGCGCAAGGTCTTTTATCATTGGTTCAAGTTCTGCCATAATTTCCTAAAGTATTAAACCCTCTGTCCAAAAATATAAGTGCCTATCCTTACTATGGTGGCACCGTACTCAAGGGCCAGTTCCCAGTCAGAAGACATTCCTATGCTAAGCTGGTCAAAGCCCGTAAGAGAGGGAAACTCCTTATTAATACGCTTTTTGAATTCGCTAATTCTGGCAAAATCGGCCCGGATAATATCGGCGTCATCGGTATTTGTAGCCATACCCATAAGACCGCGGAAATTAATCCCCGGCCAGTCCTGCCCAAGTACTTCCAATACCTCTTCCTCACTGAAGCCCTGCTTGGTCTCCTCGGAAGCAATGTGCATTTCCAAAAGCACATCCACTACCCTGCCGTTGGCCTTGGCCCAATCGGACACGCTGCTCAGAAGATGCCGGGAATCGACAGACTCCACCATCGACACGTAAGGTAAAACCAACTTTAATTTGTTGGTCTGCAGATGGCCTATGAAATGCCAGGAGATATCGTCCGGGAGAGATGTTGCCTTGGCGGCGAATTCCTGGGGGCGGCTCTCGCCAAAGACACGCTGCCCCGCATTATAGGCCTCCATAATCATAGAGGCCGGATGAAATTTTGAAACTGCCACCAGGCAAACCCCTGATGGCAGTTTAGAATATAGTTCCTGTAGTCTATTACCTACCATTACGCTGCTGTTGCATACGCTGAGCCTCTTCCAGTCTCTGCTGCCACTTGCTCTTAGGCATAGGCTTACCTTCGGTTGCCCTAAGGCGCGCATAGACATCCTCCGGCTTAACAACCCACTTGCGGATTGCCCAAGTCTCCGCCATTGTGATGATATTGGAGAGGAGATAGTAGTAACTAAGCGCGGAAGAAAGGCTGTTACAGATAAAGAACATCATAACGGGCATAAAGTACACCGTCATAAAGCGCATCATCTTGCCGTTGGGGTCATTGCCACTCATCTGGGCAGAACCGGTGAGCTTGGTATAGAAGAACATAGACACAGCCATAAGCAGGGCAAACAGAGACAGGTGGTCTCCGATAAGAGGAATGCCGCCGTTGAAGCTGATTATGGAATCGTAGCTGCTGAGGTCCTCTGCCCAAAGGAAAGGCTGCTGCCTAAGCTCTATGGATGCAGGGAAGAAGCGGAACATAGCCCACAGAACCGGGAACTGAAGCAACATAGGAAGGCATCCGCCCATCATACTTGCTCCGGCCCGTTTGTACAAGGCCATTGTCGCCTGCTGCTTTTTCATTGCATCCTCCTGCTTGGGATACTTGGCGTTGATTTTTTCTACCTCCGGACGCAGAATCTGCATTTTGGCCGATGATACAAATGATTTGTACGCCAGCGGGAATACAACTATCTTAATGAAGATAGTCATAAGCAGGATGATAAGGCCGTAGCTGAAGTCGAACCCTTCCAGGAAGTCGAATACAGGGATAATCACATATTTTGTGAAAAGACCGATTATGCTGCCGCCCAGAGGGATAGTCTGCTCATAACCCTGTCCCAGGGCCTTCATTCCCTTATAGCTGTTGGGGCCAAAGTAGAACTCGTGCTCGTAAACACGCTCGGCTGCGGTCATATCGGAAAAGTCCTTCCTGAAAGTGGAGCCGCAGGCCATAAGGTTCCTGGCCGGATCGTTCTCGGAAAGGAAGATAACCCTTGAACTCTGAAGGGTGATGTTGTTCTTTGCCCTGAAAATGGCAGAGAAGAACTGCTGGTGATAAGCCACCCAGGAAACGCTGCCGCCGGGAGTCTCATTCTGGCTGCGGCCCTTTGCGAACTCGGTGGGATCGTCTTCGCTGTTAAGCTTGTAGGCAGCCTTGGAGTACTGAACCTCGTTGCGGTAGCCCTTCTCCATTCTGGGAACAAGCAAAGCCCAGTCTATATCGTAAGAAAAGGCATTGCCGGGAATATCCAGATTGATAAAGGAAAGCTTGTTGTCAACTACGAATGAATCCTTTGCAAGAGTGTAAGCCTGCTCTATGTAACCGCCGTTGATGAAGGGAAGCCTCATTACAACGGAAGAATCGGTAGAGGAAACTACCTGGAACTCAAAGTCCTTGGTGTTTACAAGTTCACCTGCAAAAACCCTTACATTAAACAGGTTGGCACCCTCGTAGGTAGCCGAGTTAAAAATGTAAAGGTCTGATTTGTCGTAGTTTGTATAGCCTTTGACCTTAGCGGAATAAGGCTGGGCGCCCTTGGTAGTGAAGACTACCTCCAACTTGTCGTTGGAAAGGGTTACAAGCCGGGACTCATCTGCAGCGGTCTGTGCCACTACGGGATTGGCAACCTTCTCCTCTACGGGAGCGGGAGCCTCCTCCTTTGCCTGCTGTGCAAGCGCAGGGTCCGGAAGTTCGCCTTTTGCAATCAGCGAATCCCTCCTGGCTTTTTCCAGGGAATCGCGCTTTTGCTGGGCAAGAAGCTCTACTTTCGCTAAAGAATCCTGCTGAAACCTTATTTTCTGCTGTTTTTCTATTTGCTTGGACTGATAGAACATAAAGCCGAACATAACGGCTGCTATGGCTATCCATCCAATAACGTTATTTTTTTTCATCTTACGTTCTTAAAGTTTACTCTGCCTGGGAAGGCTCCTTCTCCATCTCTACAATCTTCTCTTCCAGCTCTTTAAGCTGCTTGCGGTAATCCTCTATCTTCTCTTCCATCTGGGCGATGAGAGGAGCGGAATTCTTGGAAGAAGCAAAGAAGCCAATGTTGTTCTCGCAGGTCTGAACCTCCTGCTGCAGGCGGTTGTACTGCTGGATGAGCTTGTCTTTCTCTGAGAGAGTGCGGGCAGGCTTTGCAGAAGCGCCGCGGCCACCCTGACGGGAACCGGACTTGAGGTCTCCGAACTTCTCTGCAACAGCGTCGCGATAAGCCTTGGTAATAGCCTCTTTCTCACGAAAAGGAACAAAACCTATAGCATTCCACTTCTCCTGATAAGACTGCAGAAGGTCCTTCATAAGAGCCTTGTCCTCCGAAGGCTCAAGAGCCTTGATCTCCTCTATGAGAGCCTTCTTGGCCCTTAGATTCTCGCGGTAACCGGACTCGGAAGCAGCATTCTCCTGCTTGCGTGCAAAGAACTCGTCGCAGGCAGCGCGGAACCTCTTCCAAAGAGCCTCTGCCTTCTTGCGGGGAACAGCTCCAATTTCCTTCCACTCTTTCTGGAGCTCTATGAGAGCCTCGGTGGTCTTCTTCCACTCTGTGCTGTCCTTAAGAGCCTCTGCCTTCTCTACGATTGCAAGTTTACGCTCTACATTTGCAGACATACCGTCCTTGTACTCTGAGTAGTAAACTCTCTTGCGCTCGAAGAACTTATCGTTAGCCTCGCGGAAGCGGGCATAAATCTTCTGATTATCCTTCTTGGAAGCATAGCCGATGCTCTTCCATTCCTTCTGGATTTCCTCTATTTCCTTTGTGAGAGTACCCCACTCGCTGGAAGAAATATCCTCGCGGGCAACGATGGCCTCAACCTTCTCGCAAAGAGCGGTCTTAGCCTTGAGATTCTCTGCGTGCTGCTCTTTCTGGCCCTCGAAGTAAGCCTGATAATTCTTGTTAATCTTGGCGGTGGCAGCCTTGAAGCGCTCCCAGATAGAATCCCTAAACTCTTTTGCAACGGGACCGAACTCCTTCCACTGCTCGTGCAGTTTCTGAAGCTCCTTGAATGCATCTACTACGTTCTCGTCCTCTGAAAGCTTTTCTGCTTCCTCGCAGAACTGAGTCTTAGCCTCAAGATTCTTGCGGAAGTCAAGGTCACGCATATCGCGGTTGATCTGAACCTTGTCGTAGAACTTCTCTACATAGAACTGATAGGTATCGTTAAGATCCCTGAAAGCAGTTGCAGGAACAGGACCCGTCTCTCTCCAGCGGGTCTGGATAACGCGGAACTCGGGGAAGGTAGCAGAAACATCTTCCTGCTTGTCAACGAGTTGCTTAAGTTCCTCCACCAAAGCCTGCTTTGTAACCAGGTTGGCGGCACGCTCCTCTTCCTGTTTGCGGGCGTATTCTGCCTTTTCCTTCTTGAACAGGCTGTAAAGATGCTTGAACCCGTTCTCTATGGAATCGAATATTGTTGCTGAGCCCTCTGCCTGCTGAGGAGTATCCTGCGGCAAGGCCTCTTCTTTTTCTTTTGATAGTTTTTTATAAAACGCGGTCTTAATGTTTTCTGCCTCCTTTGCACGTTTGAGCCTGTTTTCGTCGGCCATCAGTTCCTCGAACAAATGGGACAAGTCACCAAGAGTAAGATCTGCGTAATTTACTACATCCTGGGCGGGTTCTTCTACCACCTTAGGGGTCAATTCTTCGTCAATCATAGATTAAAAATTTATATTGGTACAAACATACAAATATATAAAATTATATTGAATTAGAAAAATATAGGTTATTTTTGCGGAGAAAACCACAGAATTCCAACTATGAGAATAGACATCATTTCAGTTGTACCGGAACTATTGGACAGCCCCCTGTCCCACTCCATTGTAGGAAGGGCAATTAAAAAGAACCTTGTAGATATAAAGATCCACAATCTGCGCGAATACGGCCTAGGCCCCAGGCGCAATGTAGATGACTATAGCTACGGCGGAGATGCCGGTATGGTAATGATGGTGGAACCCGTGGACAATATAATTGCAGACCTCAAGGCCCAGCGCAATTACGACGAGGTGATTTATATGTCCCCCGACGGCGAGATTCTGTCCCAGGGCATAGCCAACGAACTGTCCCTCAAGGAAAACATCATCGTCCTCTGCGGGCACTATAAAGGCATAGACCACAGGATCAGGGAACATCTCATAACCAGGGAAATATCCGTGGGCGATTATGTAGTAAGCGGAGGCGAGATTCCGGCAGCCCTTTTGGCCGATGCCGTCGTCAGACTTATCCCCGGAGCCCTCACGGACGAGACTTCTGCCCTCAGCGACAGTTTCCAGGACGATCTCCTCTCCCCTCCCGTTTACACCAGACCGGCCGACTATAAGGGCTGGAAGGTTCCCGAGGTACTCCTAAGCGGAAACCCCAAGTTAATCCAGAAGTGGCAGGAAGAACAGGCCCTGGAGCGCACCAGGAGGCTGCGCCCCGGTCTTCTTAAAAAGCACGCCTAGAACCTGTAAGACAGCTTTACAGTAAAGTTTGTGGTAGCCTGTGGATAGATTCCTATCTGCGAGATTATCTTATCTGCGGCAGGGTCATACTCCTCGTACCTCCACCCATAGGCAAAATACTTGTGGTTAAGCAAATTATTAACGTATAACGTAAGCCCCATAAATCCCTTACCCAACTTAAACTCCTTGTTGGCGGACAAATCTACAGTACACCTTGCGGGAATCTTCATTAGGTCCCTTTCTGTATTGTCTATGTACTCCTTGCCCACATATTTTGCGCTGACGGTAAAAGAAGTTCCATCCCCCCAGGGAGTGAAGACCAGCCTTCCCATACCCACCACGGAAGGGGACAGAAGCATCTGGGTATCGCCGTAATCTGCCTCATACACAGTAGAATAATCGGTATAAGGAATATACTCGGTATAATCCAGAATTTTGTTCACGCTAAGCGTAAGGTTGGCATCGGCCTTCAGCCAGAAGGCAGGCGTCCAGGCGCCCGCAAGTTCAAGACCGCGGCGGTATCCCTCAGGCACATTTTCCTTGATGGCATAACCCGAATCGCTTAGTTTTCCGGTCTCCAGCAGAATATCCTTGTACTCCATAAGGTAGATGGTGGCCGATGCAGCGAAGGCCTTTCCGGAATAAACATAGCCAAACTCGTAGTCCGTCATCTTTTCGGGGCCGATAGGGTTAAGCCCACCCTTGATGTTGGATTTTATATCCCCCCTTCCGGGCTCCCTGTGGCCGATGGCTACGCTGGCATAAACCCGGTGAAGGTCATTCATCTTCCAGGACAGGCCGGCCCTTGGATTGAAGAAATCCCATTTGCGCCTGAAGTCCATAAGCAGGCCGGTATCCGGATAATCATTGTCCCTACCCAGGATTTTATAATTTATATGCCGATACTGCAGGTCGGCATAGCCGGTAAGTCCTTCGCATACAGAAACTTCCGCCCTGACAAAGGCAGAGGCGTCAACCTTGTGGTCCCTTGACCTGTACCAGGAAGAAGCATCGTTGAAGGCCTTATAATTCCAGGCCTCTCCCAGAGTTTCTGCCCATAGCACGGAGCCAAAATGATTGCCCACATAATGGGAAGCGCTGGCCCCAGCATACAGAGACAAGGCCCCTCTGTCAATGCGCAAATCGCTCTTGACAAGATAGTAGTCATTCCCCATCTCCTTGCGGTAAATCATATCGCTCCGCGAATGCTCCGCTCCGTCCTCTCCCGTCATAACGGGAGCAAAACCAAAGGAGGCAAACTTGGCATTCTGCTTAAAATACTCGTCGTAACCATCGCCCCGGGTATAGTTTATTGTATTGGAAAGGACAATCCCCCTTCCCAGTACGGTGGTCCAGTTAAACTGGAGATGATGCTGGGAATACCTGTCTATCTGATTGTCATAGTACTTAAGGTTGCCGTCGGCATCATAATACGCCCCGGCGTTATTGGACTGCCTGTCGGTTTTATACTGCTCCGGGTCGATACCGTCCCAGGTTATGCCGCTCTTCTGGTCTCCAAGCAGATAGGTGAAGCGGAAGGAATTGCCGGCGCCAAGCCATCCGGCGGACAGGAAGCCCGAGCTGGAATTAACCTTGCCGTTGCGGATATAACCATCGGTATGGCCTATGGACACGGCGGAATTAAGATAAAATCCGTTCTTGCCAAGCCCGCTGCCGGAGGCCGCCGTAGTCTGGAAGGTATTCCAGGAACCGGCGCTGAATTCTACGTTTCCAAAGCCCTGGGCGCTTACCGAAGCTGTGTTCATATTAACGCTTGCGCCAAAGGCTCCGCTTCCGTCGGACGATGTTCCAAGGCCTCTTTGCAACTGGA
>JBGVAW010000055.1:0-13282 GCA_045224955.1 Candidatus Cryptobacteroides sp. | reverse complement strand
CTCGTAGTTCCCTATATGGGCGCTTAACTGCACAAAGCCCTCCGGCTTTTCTGCAACGTCAAGGAAGTTCTGATAGCCTTCTATTTCCAGTTTGAAGGTCTTGCCGGCGTACATTGCAAATTTGTCCAGCACGGCCTTGGAAAAGTTGCAGTAGTTAAGGTATGTCTTCCATACAGCCTTTGCCACGTTGTAGCCAAGACGGCAGCGCATAAGCCTGTAGATGTGCCTTCTGGCCGGATTGACTACAAATACCACCGGCACCACAAACAGCAGCGAAAAGATGTACAAAAGCCTTAGTCCAAGAACTTTTATAACCTTTACCAGGGAAGAGTGCATCCACCCGTTCCCGTAAGTAGTACCCTGCCACTGCCTGTTTTCCGGCACCGTAGAACTCATCCTACCTTAGTCTCTATGTAGTCGCAAAACTGCGAGAGAGTCTTTACATCTACCAGTTCCTCTGGCTTAATCTTAAAGCCGAACTGCTTCTCTACTATTACCACGATGTCTACGAAGTCAAGGCTGTCTATGCCTAATCCTTCCTTAAGAAGGGCATCCGGGGCAATTTTTTCCTCGTCAATCTCCAGGTCCTCGATAAGGAAGGTCCTTACTTTTTCTTCAATCTCTGTTCTTGTCATATTGTGTTTATATTTATTTCAAATCCGGCAGGTGATGATGGAATGGCCACGCCCAAGATTGTCTGTAATCTTATCTATCTTAAGACCGGCCTTGCTGATGCAGGCTTCCATATCGTCTGTGTTGTACATCTTGGAATTACCGTTGGCTATGGCTGTAAAATACAGGCTTGTCATAGTAAGGCAGAAGGCTGCTGTCTCGAATCTCTGCCTGTCCCAGAGAGTCTCCATAATGCAGAGCCTGGTGCCGGGCTTCATAACCGCCTTGGCCTTTTGCAGAATGGATACTATCTCGTCCATAGAAAAGCAGTCCAGGAACTGGCTCATCCAAATTACGTCCGGGCCGTCAGGCATTGCGGGAAACTTGGAAGTCTTGTCCAGAAGGTTAATTCCAAAACCGTCTATCCTGTCTGCTCCCTTCTTTCCGGCTATATTTTCCTTCATCATAACAAGCTGCTGGGGAAGATCCAGAACAGTAACCTTTACGTCACTGTCGTGAGCCGTGCAGCAAAGCGCCCACTTTCCTGTGTTGCCGCCCACGTCGTATAGGGTACGGACAGGGGTGCCGTCGAACACAACGCCAAGAGCGTCGGGGAAGGAAAGGTCGCTGTAGAAATGGTCAAAGCCGAACCAGCTCTGCTGAACCTTGGACGGCAGGCTGGAAAGCCCCTCGTAAACCGTGGGCCAGGGACCGAAGTGCTCCAGGCCTGCGGGGCGGCCTTCCACAAGGGATTCTTCCAGGCGGAACCAGCCCTCGTAGTTTACGTCGTGGTTAAAGTTGATATTGGCCCTTGTGGCATCATCGTTAAGAAGGAACCATCCGGCCTTGGAAAGGGTAAATCTGCCTGTCCGGGGGTCCACCAGAATTGTGCCTATGCAAAGGGAGGCCTCCGTCATACATTTTACGGCATAATCGGACAGGCCTGTAGCCTGGCAAATCTCTTCCCTTGTAAGTCCTTCCTTGCTGTGGTCCAGAAGTGCGAAGACTCCCTTTTCCAGCATTACCCTTGATACCTGGAACACTGCGGGGCCCCAGGCAATGAACTCTGCCAGACGCTGGGCCTTTATGGCCGACAGCTGCTCTTTTCCGTACTGCTGCTCCAGGGCAGGGTTCATATTCATCTTTTTCATATCTTCTGTATGATAAGGGCTGAGTTTGTGCCTCCGAACCCAAATGAGTTGCTTAAGATAACATCGACCTTGGTCTCTATGGCCCTGGTGGCAAGGTTGAGGTGGGCGGAATAGTCGTCCGGAGCCTCAAAATTGATGTTGGGGGCTACGAAACCTCCGCGCATCATCAGCAGGGAGTAAACTATCTCGCTTGCCCCGGCCATCCAACATTCGTGGCCGGTCATAGACTTGGTGGAACTTATAAGGGCTGCCTTGCCCCTGAATATTTTATCCAGGGCGATGGCTTCGCACATATCGCCTTGTTTTGTAGATGTGGCGTGCGCGTTTATGTAGTCTATGTCGTCCGGGGTAAGGGATGCGTCTTTGAGGGCGCGCTCTATGGCTGTAATGCTGCCGTCGCTGCTGGCATCGGATATACCGCCACCGTTGCTGGAGAAGCCGTATCCTGTTACCTCTGCCAGTATGGTTGCGCCACGCTTAAGGGCGTGCTCGTAGTCCTCCAGTACAAGGGCCGCAGCGCCGCCGCTGGGGACAAGTCCGTCACGGTCACGGTCGAAGGGGCGGCTGGCCTTTGTGGGCTCGTCCATCCTTACGGAGAAAGCGCCCAGAGCATCAAAGGAGGCCATTGAGTAGTAGTTTGTCTCCTGGGCTCCGCCGCAGAGAACCATATCCTGAAGACCCTGCTTTATAAGCATATAGCCTATTCCTATGGAGTGGCTGCCGCTGGCGCAGGCCGCACTTATGGTAAAGTTTACGCCTCTGAGGTGGAATATGGTGCTTAGGTTCATATTCACCGTAGAGTTCATAGACTGGAACACGGTTCCGTAGCCGAGCATAGCGGAGTCGTGCTTCTGGTCCATTATGTGGGCAGCTTCTATTACCGGCTTGGCAGAAGAGTCGTTGCCAAAGATACAGCCCACCTCGTTGGCGCGCAGGTAGTCGTCGTCTATCCCGGCCTGGGCAAAGGCATCGCGGGAGGCCATATAGGCATAGCGGGCTTCCTCGCTCATTCCCGCACGGGTATGACGGTCTAACATATCCTTGGTTATCACGGGGTCTTCCACTATTCCGGTGAGTCCGGAGCGATATCCGTATTCCAGGCGTTCCTTCTGAAGGCCTATCCCGGAGCGGCCCCGGTAAAGCGACTCTTCAACCGCGTCCAGGCTTGTTCCAAGGCAGGACCAGATTCCACTGCCGGTAATTACAACTCTTCTTTGCATAGTTAAGTATACAGGCCTCCGTTAATGTTAATTACTTCTCCGGTAATGTATGCGGCATCGTCGCTTGCCAAGAAGGCTGCTACTGCTGCCACTTCTTCCGGCTTTCCAAAGCGCCCTGCGGGTATCATTTTCTGAAGTTCCTCCTGAGGCAGACCGGCAGTCATATCGGTTTCTATGAAGCCGGGGGCTATGGCATTTACGGTTACTCCCCTTGCGGCCACCTCCTGGGCAAGTGCCTTGGTGGCCCCTATAAGACCTGCCTTGGCGGCGCTGTAGTTAGCCTGACCGGGCAAGCCTTTTACTCCCGACAGGGATGTTATGTTTATTATGCGGCCTCCTCTGCGGCGGGGCATCATATGCTTAAGCAGTCTTCTTGTTATGTAGAAAAAGCCATCCAGAGTGGTGTCCAAAACGGTCTTCCACTGCTCGTCGGCCATCATAAAGAGAACGTTGTCGTCCCTTATTCCGGCGTTGTTTACAAGAATAGCTATGTAATCGTCCGGATGAGCGGCCTCCCAGGCGTCCAGGGCTGCATCAACCTGGTTCTCGTCGGTAACATCGAACTGCATCAGTTCCCCTGTGCCCCCGGCCTCCTGTACAAGGCGTTTTGTCTCCAGGGCTGCATCGGCATTGGACTTATAATTGATCAGGACAGGCATACCCATAGAGGCCAGCCGGATGCAAACTGCCCTTCCGATTCCTCTGGATCCACCTGTCACTAGAATGTATTTCATACGCTTTCCTTTTACAAATTGTGCGAACTTGTAAATATACGCAAAAATTCCCAAATACAAAGTATTTGGACGCGCGAGTCAGTGGTCGGCGAATGAGATAATTAAAAAAAGTAAGTATCGGCGATATCTATCCGATAAATAGCGAGGCGGCGCCTAGCATTGCGGCTTTGTCAAGAAGGACGGAGCCTTTGACGTTGACGGTGAGGCCGGCCTGGGCGTAACCTCTCTGGAGAGGTTCTATGAACAGGGGCAGGCTTCGGGATATGTTCCCACCCAGAAGCAGGGTCTTGCACTGAAACTTTTCCAACCAGGGTATGGTGAATTCTGCCATTCTGTATCCGTACTCCGTAAAGAGCTGTTTTGCAGCAGCGTCGTAGTCGTAGCGGATGGCCACGTCCTTGGCTCCCTGCACGGCTACTCCCGTAAGTTCTTTGTATCTTCCTATCACCCAGCGGGTAGAGAAGGCCTCGTCTACTATGCCTTCGTGGAAGGGCAGTAGCCACACTTCGCCTCCCGGAGGCACAGTGTCGCCCTCGCGGACAATCTTGTGGTTTGCCACAAAGCCGGAGCCCACGCCGGTGCCAAGAGTGAGGACTATGACTCGTTCGTCATCCTTAGCCGCGCCAAAACTGCTCTCTCCAAGGGCGAACGCGCCGGCATCGTTTACGTATTTAAACTTCAGGTCTTTGAATTCCAGCAGTCTTGCAGCCAGGGTCTGCCCAATGTTTATGCCGTGAATTGCGGCGAACTTCTGCTCCATCCAGGAGATTCCTTTGTCGTAGTCGAAGGGGCCCGGGAATGCCATTCCTATCTGTTTTACGGGCAGGCCGGACTCGTTCATCAGAAGCCTTAGGTTCTCTGTCCACGCAGAGAAAATAACCTCTGCAGGGCTGGTGTGGTCTACGTCGGTGGTAACCGGGTGGCCGATAATTTCACTGGTCTCCAGATTTACAAGGGCCGATGCAATATGGCTTCCGCCAATGTCTACGCCAACTGCGTATTTTTTATAGGTATCCATAGTTTATAAGAATTTTACGACAGCGATGATGGTTGATATAGAGCCTATGATGCTCCAGGTTACGACTATACCTAAGATTATGAAGCTCAGAATCTTAAACAGTTTTTTCCTGAAAAGGAACGGAAGTATCAAAAAGGACAATACCATAGGAATGGACATCACAGACGATACTATCGTTCCCATCCCTGCGGGAAGGTGAAAGAAGTACACAACCCGGCAAAGGATGCCAAGTGTGCAATAAACGATAATCCAGATAAAGAGCAATTTTTCTCCCGATTGCAGTTTGACATTAGGCATAATTGACAATGATTAGAGGGTAAAGATAATATGGGTGAAGAGGGCCATAAACCAGGCGACTATCATTGTGTAGGCGCAGGTACCTATTGCCCAGCGCCATTTGCCGGTCTCGTTCTTTATGGCTACGAAGGTGGCTATGCAGGGGAAGTATAGCAGGACGAACACCATAAAAGCCAGGGCCGACGGCCAGGAGATATCGTCTGCCAGGGCCTGACGCAGTGCGGAGTCTTCCTGCAGGTCCTCATCCTGGGAAATTTTTGCGCCTTGCGAATACATTACGCCAAGGGAACTTACTACGAGTTCTTTGGCCGCAATGCCGGTAAGAAGGCTGACTCCCATCTTCCAGTTAAGCCCAAGCGGGGTAAGAACCGGTTCGGTGGCCTTTCCAAGGCGTCCTATGTAAGAGTCTGCCTGCTGCTCTTCGTAGAGCCTGTTGACCAGAGAGGCCTGTTCCTCAAGGGAAACGGACTCGGAAGCATCGGCCAGAACCTCCTGGTTTTCTACCATCTGGGAATATGTTGCGGCGGCGGCATCCAACTTCTCGCTGCGGGGGAAGTAGCCCAGGAACCAAATCAGGATGGAGCTGACCAGGATGGTGGTTGCCATCTTCTGCAAGTACTGACGTCCCTTTTCCCAGGTATGCCGCCAGATAGCCTTGCCGGTAGGAACTCTGTAAGGCGGCAGCTCCATAACAAACGGAAGGTCGTCGTCCCGCACGAACCTCTTAATGATAAGTGCGGAAACTATCGCCATAACTATACCTAATAAATAAATGCCCAGAAGCACCAGGGGAGCATTGCCAGGGAAGAAAGCCCCTGCAATGAGCACGAAAACGGGCAGGCGGCCCGCACAGGACATAAACGGTATAATGAATATGGTGATTAATCTGCTCTTGCGGCTCTCGATGGTGCGGGTTGCCATTATAGCCGGCACGTTGCAGCCAAAGCCCATAACCATCGGTATAAAACTCTTGCCGTGCAGGCCAAGATGATGCATCAGCTTATCTACTATAAATGCCGCCCTGGCCATATAGCCCGAATCTTCCAACAGGGAGATAAAACAGTAGAGTATCAATATGTTAGGCAAGAAGACCAGTACGCTGCCGACACCGGCTATGCACCCGTCCACCAAAAGGCTCTTGACCCAGCCGTCGCTCATTGCGGAGCCAACGGCGGAGCGGATAAAATCTATGCCCGCTTCTATCCAGTCCATAGGGTACTGCCCAACGGTAAAGGTCACGAAGAACATCAGGTACAGCAGAAGCACAAAAATAGGGAAGGCAGCCCATTTATTTGTAACTATCGAGTCGATACGGTCTGTAAATGTGCGTCGGTGCTTTATTTCACGGTGCTGCCGCCAGGTCTCCGTAAGCGCACCGTTTATAAAGGCATACTTGGCGTCCACTATTGCCGATTCGCAGTTTGTACCAAGGAGTTTCTTTATGCGGAGTTCTTCCTCTGCCCTGATGCGGGAAATCTCTTCTGCGAAGGGCTTCTGGGAAAGGATGGACTCGACGTCCGCGTCACCTTCCAAATACTTGATTGCCAGATATCTTGCAGAATACTTGGATCGAAGGGCCATATCCTGAACCAAAGCGCCCCTCACCCTGTCTATGGATTTTTCAAGCTCTGCCCCGTGGTTGATGTGGATATGCCTTGCCACCGATTCCGATGCGCCCTTATATACGTCCAGGACAGTATCGAACAGCCTTGGAACGCCCTCGCCGCTGCGGCTCACCGTAGGACATACCGGAACACCAAAGAGCTTGCCCAGCTGAACGGTGTCTATCTCGTCGCCTTTAGAAATGAGCTCGTCATACATATTAAGGGCGATGACGGTCCTTAGATTCATATCTATAAGTTGCGTGGTAAGGTAGAGATTACGCTCTATGTTAGAAGAATCCACTACGTTGATAACCACGTCGGGAACGATATCGGTGAGGTTTTTACGCACATAAAGCTCTTCCGGACTGTAAGAAGACAGGGAATAAGTGCCCGGCAAATCTACCAGCACTATTTTATATCCCTTCCACTCGAAATGTCCCTCTTTGGCATCTACCGTCACGCCGCTGTAGTTGCCCACGCGCTCGTGCGCGCCGGAGGCGATATTGAAAAGGGAGGTCTTGCCGCAATTTGGATTACCTACCAGAACAACCCGGATTTCACGTCTGCGGGCATCGGCCAGCTTTTCCATCTCCGCCTCAATGGCTACCTCTTCCGATATTTTTGAGCCGATGGTTTCCTTGCTCCTGGCCTCTTCCTCGCTGATAACTTCTATCATAGAAGCCTCTTCGCGGCGGAGAGACAGTTTATATCCGAGAATCTCGTATTCGATGGGATCGCGCAAGGGAGCGTTCAGCACCACGGACACCTTCTTCCCGGAGATGAAGCCCATCTCTATCAATCTTTTCCTGAAGCCTCCGTGTCCGTTTACCTTGGCGATGACACCGCTTTTCCCTGTTTCTAGTTCCGATAATAGCATAGGGTTATTCCTCTTCTATGAGTTCTTCCTCCGGATAATCTTCCTCCAAAGGTTCTTCCTCCAGGGGCTCCTCGAAAGGAGCCGTAAGGTCTGTGATGCAGAGTTCGTCGCCGGCTTCTATGCGCTGTTTGCGGTAGGTCTTGACCTGCTCCCATTTCTGGGGGTATATTGCCTTCCAAAGCTCCGAGGCCCTGTTGAACTGCAAGGAAGCAAATTCGGTGGGGATGCCGTCGAAGTTTGACCAGCCGTAGTCGTTGCTGTAGAACATTGCGATATCGTCCTCGTCAATGGCCCGGCAGAACTCGTTCTGGAAGTAGAAGGCCCACTCTGCCATAGTCCAGAAATCATCGGCGGAATCGGCATCGGTGATTCTGGAACCATCGACCTTAAAAATAATGACAGCCTGGTTTACCTTTTCCCTGAGTGCGGCAGCGTCTGTGCATACAGGGGCGTCTATAGAGAAACTCTTTACGTATTTGTGACCCTTGGTGTAGTCTATCTTGAAGGTCTGGGCAACAGTGCCAAGCGGTTCGGCGGCCAGGGAGTCGCAGAGAAGGAATTCTGCGGTTTCTCCTTCTTCGGAGGCAATTATGGTTTTGTGGAAATCCAGTACCACGGAATAAGCCCTGCCGTCGTATACGGCTATGTTGCCAAGTACGGTAAAGAGTTCCGGCTGACCGGATACACAAGGCATTATCGTACCGCTGATTTTTTCCATATAATTATTGCCGGAAGGCTTGCCGCAGGAAAATAGCAAAGCAACCAGACTAAATATCATCAATGTTTTTTTCATATCCATAAAGTATTGAAAATAAAACTTTTATTTCTTGGCCTTAAGTTCGCGCCTGCGCTCATAGTAGGCGTGGCGACGGGGATTTTCCGGGAACCAGCCTTTTAGTACCCTTTCCTCTTGCTGGAACATCTCCAGAATACCCCAGAAGCAAGAAAAAGCCGCGGCGCCCAGGATGGTAGAAAGGAGGCCGGTTGCAGCGAACACGCTAAGTGCCGCAAACAGGAGGCCGCTGGCCAGCCAGAGCACCCAGCCTATACGCCCTATATGGTATTCCAATATTATCACTATCGGATGACATATTCCAATAATCAGAAACGTAGCTGCGCCGGTTGCAATCCCTTCAAAATACATATCGAACAGATGCCGTTTTTAAATTAGAGCCGACATCACTACAAAGATATTAAATTTATTTATTATATTGTGACGATAAAAAATATTAAGGTTATGACTAAGGAAAAGAAATCACTGTGGCATAAACTGGGAGATATTACCCACATTCACCACCGCGCCGCATTCACGGACGTAGAGAAACACGCTACGCTTCAGAGCAATTTCTTGACTCTGGCCAAAGAACGTTATTCGTGCAGAAAATATTCTGCAGTACGCCTCACGGAAAAAGAGATAGACAACATCCTTCAGGCGGCAGCCGCGGCACCATCGGCTATGAATAAACAACCCGTTCACGTATGGGTAGTCACCTCCGATGATGGCCTTGAAAAACTTAAAAAGACCACCGAATACACTTATGGAGCGCCTGCTGTTTTCCTGGTTGGCTGCAAGGAGGCCGATGCCTGGGTTCGCAAGTACGATGGCAAGAACGGGGCAGAGGTAGATGCCGCCATAGTTGGTACCCATATTATGATGGAAGCCGCATCGATAGGCCTTGGAAGCGTGTGGGTTGGTTCTTTCGACCCTGCAAAGGTTAAAGAACTGTTCCCTCAGACGGCGGAATGGACTCCCGTTGCAATGTTCCCTGTGGGACATCCGGCAGATAATCCCGGTCCCAGACACACGGAGCGCAAGCCGTTGGATATATTTAGCACCCGATTATAAACCTTTTTTTACAAAATCTACTTCCTTTTATGAGAAAAAAGGGGTAATTTTGTAGCCCTTAATAACACACATAACTATGGAAATTAAAAACGCCGTTGCAGGCACATTGGAATCAGGTGACATCCTGGTACAGATTGGCCCGGCAAAACCCGGAGAGAAGGGTCTTGCGGTAGATCTGGAAAGCTCGGTTGCCGCTCAGTTCGGAAAGCAAATCAAAGAACTGATTGCCGGAACCCTTAAAGAACTTGGTATAGAGAACGCGTCAGTCAAGGCTACCGACAAGGGAGCCCTGGACTGCACCATCCGCGCGCGCGTTACGGCTGCAGCCGTACGTTCTACGGGTAAGGATGTCTGGAAATAGGAGGTCTGCTATGGAAAGATTAAGAAGAACTATGATGTTCGTTCCGGGCAACAATCCCGGAATGATGGCAGATGCCCACATTTACGGGCCTGATTCAATTATGCTGGATCTTGAGGATTCAGTAACAATGGCAGAAAAAGACGCTGCCCGTCTTCTCGTGCACAACGCCCTCAAGTCTATCAACTATGGCGACACAGAGATGGTAGTACGTATCAACCCCCTCAATACTCCCTACGGAAAGAAGGATGTAGAGGCTGTTGTAAAGGCCGGCGTTGATGTTATCCGTATGCCTAAGACAGAGACCGCAGAAGAGGTTAAGGAACTTGAAGAAGAGATTCTCAAGGTCGAGACCGAACTGGGCTGTGTCGGACGCACACAGATTATGGCTGCCATAGAGAGCGCCCTTGGTGTTGTAAATGCTTATGCCATTGCAACCGCTTCCAAGAGGATGATGGGTATTGCACTTGGCGCAGAGGACTACAGCGCAAACCTCAAGACTAACCGTACTCCCGGCGGTGCAGAACTTCTTATGGCCCGCGAGACCATAGTTGTTGCCGCCCGTGCTGCAGGAATCTCCTGCTTCGATACGGTTTATTCCAACCTTGACGATATGGAGACCTTCCGCAAAGAAGTAGAGCTTATCAAGACTCTTGGCTTTGACGGCAAGTCCATCATCAACCCTCGTCAGATAGAGGTTGTAAACGAGGTATTCGCCCCCACCGCAAAAGAGATAGAGAAATCTCTTAAGATCGTAGCCGCCATCAAGGAGGCTCAGGCAAAGGGCAGCGGCGTTATCGCCGTTAACGGTAAAATGGTAGATAAGCCGGTAGTTATCAGAGCAGAGCGCACAATCGCCCTTGCTATCGCATCCGGCATAATGAATAAGGAGGACGTGCAATGAGAAACAGTAAGCTTACCACCCTGGAAGAAGCCATCCGCAAGAGCGGGCTTCGCGACGGAATGACCATTTCCTTCCACCATCACTTCCGTGGCGGTGACAAGGTTGTGAATATGGTAGTTGACTGCCTTGCCAAGATGGGGTTCAAGAACCTTCACCTTGCAGCATCCAGTCTTTCCGACGTTCACGCACCCCTTATTCAGCACATCAAAAACGGTGTAATCACAAAGATTTCCACATCCGGTCTTCGCGGCGAACTTGCAAACGAGATTTCCCACGGCCTTATGAAAGAGCCCGTGATCTTCCGTTCACACGGCGGACGTGGCAGCGCCATCGCCCTTGGCGAACTTCATATCGATGTTGCCTTCCTTGGCGCTTCTTCATCTGACGAACTTGGAAACGCCTGCGGCTATTCCCGCAGCGAGAATGCAAAATCCATTTGCGGCTCTCTGGGCTACGCACTTCCGGATGCAAGATATGCAGACCACGTAGTAGTTATTACCGACGACCTGGTTTCTTATCCTAATGTTCCCAAGTCAATCTCCGCTGCCGATGTTGAATCTGTAGTTGTTGTAGAGTCTGTGGGCGATAGCTCCAAGATTTCTGCCGGAGCAATCCGCGATTCCAAGAACCCCCGCGATATACTGCTTGCAAAACAGGCTGCCAAGGTTGTTATCAACTCCGGTTACTTCGAGGATGGTTTCTCTATCCAGACCGGTACCGGCGGCGCTTCCCTGGCTGTAGTTAAATACATCCGCGAGAGCATGCTTGAGAAAGGCATCAAGGCTTCCTTCGCACTTGGCGGCATCACCGCCCATATGGTAAAACTCCACGAGGAAGGCCTTATTGACAGACTCATCGACGTTCAGTCCTTCGACAAGGTTGCAGCCGAGTCTATCAAGAACGATCCTTTCCACCAGGAAGTTTCCGCAGTGGAATATGCCAGCGGAATGCATCAGGGGTCAGCCGTTCACGCTCTTGATATCGTGATTCTGTCTGCACTTGAGGTTGACGTTAACTTCAACGTAAACGTGCTCGTAGGTTCCGACGGTATCATCCGTGGCGCTATTGGCGGTCACCAGGATACAGCAGCAGATTCTGCTCTCTCCATCATCGTTTGCCCTCTTCTCCGCGGCCGCATCCCTTGCGTTGTGCCTAAGGTTACAACCCTTATCACTCCCGGCAAGAGCGTGGACGTAGTGGTTACAGAGTACGGTATCGCCGTTAACCCTGCAAGACCCGAGGTTGCAGAGAAACTGCGTGCAGCCGGCCTCAACGTTGTAGATATCAATGACCTGGCAGCAAAGGCCACCTCTATCATCGGTACTCCGGACGCACTTCCGTTCGGCGACAAGGTAGTAGGTATCGTTTACAACCGCGACGGCAAGGTACTTGACGAGATTCACAACATCGTAGAGTAAGTGACAGAATTTACGCCCATCACCCTGGAGCAACTACTTAGCAGCAGAGATGCCAGGGTAGAACATCAAAAGAAGCTCACGGAACAATTTCCGGGAGCTTCTTTGATTTGTCTTACTGTTATTTTGCCAGGCCCGGTAAAACGGGACGACAGGTCCCTTATCATTGGGGCCGATGGTGCCGAGGCCGTTCAGAAGGCATTTGAAGGGCACGTGCTTTATAAGGAAATCCGGGACCTTGTGACAGGGTTCGAGGGGTACTTTGTGGTAAATGTGCCGGTTCCGGAGGCCAAGCGTATTTGCTGCGGGATAGAGGACACCCATCCTCTTGGGCGGCTGATGGACATTGATGTAATTGCCCAAGGGCCCGTGAGCCGCACATCCATAGGCCTGCCTGAGCGGCGCTGTCTCCTTTGCGACAAACCCGCCCGCGAATGTATGCGAGCGCACACGCACAGCCGCGAGGAATTAAACGACAAGATTAACGCCATTTGCAAACAACGTTTGCAATAAAAAAGGCAGACAAATAGTCTTATTTTTTTGTGCCTGCCCTGTGTTAAATGAAAACCTATTCCTTCAACTCGCCGAATCTTGATAAATCACATATAATTGTCATTACCTCATATGATTTCGCTTGCTCGTCAAACCCAGCCTCATTGAAATAGTAGGCATCAGTGCTTCTGAGCAAATCTACATTTCTATACAAGGCAAATTCCAGACTGATAGTTTTCGGCTGTCTAACCTGTTTTTTTTCAAAACTAATCTTGTCGTTTTTCCCGAATTGTTTGATAGGGATATCTTTTACATATACTTCTTGTTCAAAAGCACTTTTGGGAATTCTAATATGGATGCTGTCATTTGGGGATATGGTTTTAAATCCATACAATAATTGCCACCTATGGACAATTCTTGATTTTCCGTGTATTGCAACATCAGAAAAGCGCACAGATAGATAGGGAATAATAGGCAAAAAAGATAGTTTATACTTATTAGCCCCTTTATCAAATCTATGTAAATACTCGGATTCCCATAATGGCTCTGTCCCATAACAATCATACTCCGGATTTATTTCCAAATAACTATTAAACAAATACAGCGTGTCCAACCCTTTATTACTCAGGGACACATAAACCGTATCGTTTGAAAACGACAACTTATATGACAATAGCGCATTGAATGTACCTTCTGGAGCGTTTTCTAATGTACCGTCTGTGACGGATTCAAATGTACCACTTCAGATGTGGTT
>JBGVAW010000054.1:0-4686 GCA_045224955.1 Candidatus Cryptobacteroides sp. | reverse complement strand
GGTCACAAGGCCCTTCATCCCTATCAGTTTCCTGAGCCTTCCGCGTCTGAAGTCAGGCATAGCCAGTTTGGCGCGGGACATTTTCTCCAGTTCCTGGAACTTG
Organism: Candidatus Cryptobacteroides sp.; assembly: GCA_045224955.1. Lineage (GTDB taxonomy): Bacteria > Bacteroidota > Bacteroidia > Bacteroidales > UBA932 > Cryptobacteroides. The sequence continues at coordinate 4,583 of JBGVAW010000054.1, read as the reverse complement.
GGGTCGTTGGAATAAGGAAACTCTACAAGATGGCCTCCGAAACTCCCGAGAACGGACAGGACTTCCTCTCGTATGGGCTTCTGGAAGCCTTCCCTCCAGTCGTCTCCGTGAACTACATAGTCCGGACGCAGGGCCAGAAGATTTTCCTTGTAACCAAGGGTGTTCTGCCCAACCACCTTCCATACCCCTGCGATGCTTTCCATCAGGGACTTCCTTTCCTCGAAGGGAATAAGGGGATAACGCTTGTAACTTGCTACGGCTTCATCGGACAAAACTCCGATAATGAGACGTCCAAGCCTCTGGGCCTTGCGGATGATGGAAATATGCCCGCTGTGCAGTATGTCGGTAGAAAAACACATATAGACCGTGCGGGTCTCGGCCTCGCGCAGCCTGTCCTTTACCTGGATGTAATCCTCGGGGGTGTCTATCTCCGCGCAAAGCGCGTCCTTTACATCAAGGGGAATAATGTTACAGCGGGATGATACCTCGTTAAAGGCGTTTTCTGCATAACAGGAAGTGTTCCCTGCCTGGCAGTATCGGTCTATGGCATCCAGCCAAACGTCCCAGTCCTTAGCCAAAAGTTTATAAAGCGGCTGGGCTGCGAGGGCGTTGTCAAAGAACTCTATTCCAACCTTGTCTATGCGTCCGCCGGAGATTACAGCCTTAAAATCTTTGTCCGGCAAAGGAAGGGTGCTGCTTACCGTCATACAGGAAGAACCGCAGGCAATGACATCGTCGAACACGCTGTTCTGGAACACAAGGTCCCCGTGCATAAGTATAATGTCCTGGCCGCGAAGAGCCTCCCTGGCGCACCAGATGGAATAAATATAATTGGTCTTATCGTAAACGGGGTTCTTTACAAAGGTAAACCTCAACGGCAGTTCAAGGGAATTGCAGTAATTCACCAGCACATCGTCAAAGTAACCTGTAGTCATTACGACCTCCTCTATGCCGGCCTCTGAAATTAGCCTGAGCTGACGGCTAAGGATAGTTTCCCTGGCCGATATTTCCGTCATACACTTGGGGTGCTCGCTTGTAAGCACTCCCATCCTGTGGCCAAGCCCCGAATTAAGAATTAACGCCTTCATTTTATCTTTCTGTATCCTGCAAATATAGCAATTTAGCCGTTTATTCCAGCACAGTTATTTTAACAGGCCCCATAAGACCGGAAGGAGTGAGACTGGTTGTGGGCTTGTAGAAGTCTATCGTGGTATAGGTAAGGCGGTCCTTTTCTTCCAGGGCCGCATCACCTATAAGGCGGTTAGTCCAGGTGTTGATGGTCTTTACTGTAAGGGTGTTCTTACCAATCTTCACATAGCCGTCCCAGTCCACCTTGTAAGGAGCGTGCCACAGGAAGGCCACGTGGGTACCATTAAGGTAAACATCGGCCATCTGGCCAACCTCCCCAAGGTCTATCTGCAGGCCGCGGGGGTTATCTCCCTTATCAATGGTAAATTCCGCAGTATAAGTTGCAGTGCCGGAGAAATGCTTCAGTTCCTCTTCCTGGCTAAGGCTTAAGGAAGTAAGTTTGTCGAAAAGCCTTGTTCCCTCGGGAGCGCCAAGACCTTCAAACTCTACCTTCCAGGGGCCTGCAAGGGTAAAGGCACGGCCACGTCCTGGACCGGGAACCTCAGGCATTGCCACTCCGTCTTTGTCAAATACAAGGAAGAGGGCCCTTTCCGGCGCAAGGGTAAGAACTCCGTTCCTGTAAACCCCGGAGGCAGGTCTTCCGGTCTCAGGATCAAGCACGGTGCAAGGGCCTTCCGCATCTCGGAAACTTACATTGGAGGAAATCTCCTTGTCCGACGAATTCCAAACCCAATAGATTTGCCTGCTGCCGCAGTCCCTATGAAGATATTTTATTCCCGCAGGACCGGTATAATCCGGGCCGATGGTGTCTGTAAGTATCTCTTCAAGAGTCTTTTTGTTCATTAATCCTGAGAGTTTTTCCGTAAGGGCGCCGAACTCATCGGTATAGTCCGATATTCCCGCGGGCTTCTGAGGCAGGGTGCCGCAGATAACTGCGCCGGCCTGGGCCAGTTCTACCAGTTTGCGCAGCACGGGAAGGCTCATAACCTTGCAGTTTTCGCCTAATGCAAGCACCTTATACCTCATACCGGAAGGAACAACAAGGTCACCGTCGGCCACGGAAACAAGATTCCTGAGACCGGAAGGCTGGATGAAGTCGAAGTTATAGCCCTGGGGCACATAGGGAAGATGTCTGCCATAAATGCCGGTAATGTTGATATCCTCTCCATAATACCAGAGGACATCGGCCACAAAACGGCCCTGCTGCATAAGATAGCAACTCCTGGAAAGGTAGTCTATCCAATACTTGGCATAGGGAGCCCAGGTATCGTGGCGGTTGAACCACTGACCGTAAGCCAGAAGGTCAAGACCGGGCTTGTGTGCGTCCGAGGGCTGATGCGAGCTCTCGTGAATTATGAACCTGTTCGCTCCGTTGCTTAGGGCGACGTGGGCCGTGTGCCTGATGTTGCCGGGATAGTAATTCCAGGCATTTTCCTTGCGTCCCGCAACTGTGAATGACTCTACGGCAACAAGATTCTGTCCGTAAATATGGGCCACGGAAGCAGACTCGCGGATATCCGCGCTGCTCATTTCGTGGGTGGTTCCATTAATCCAGATAGCGGCCATAGGCACGCTGGAGCCCTTCTTGAGCTCCATTCCGTCTCCTACGAACACGCGGCCGTTTTCCTGAGCCTCTATATAACGGCCCTTCAAATTATGCTCCTTGATAATCTCCGTAAGATAATCGTAGTTTGCTGCCAGCATAGAGCCGATGGTTGCCCTCCAGTCAAAGAGGAACTGCTCGCTGCGGGCCGTACTCTGTACAATCTCTCCCGTAAGCACGGGCAGCCAGGGAGTGAGATCGTAGCCGTGCTCTTTCCTGAAGGTCTCGCGCAGGGTAGGAGTCCAGGTCATCTGACCGGCCTCGTAACTATCGATCAAAAGATAGGATATGCCTCTCTGGCCCAACAGGCCTCCGGCTGCTTCCTTATACATCCCAAGGTATTGACGGAAATAATCCTTCCAGGCCTCCCTGTCAAGTTTGTCAACCTCAAGACCGGTAGCCTCCGGGGAGGCGGGATGATTCTTTTTGCCGGTCAGGGTAGCGCCGAAGCGATATATACGCCACCTGCCCTCCGGAACAGCCCAGGTAAGCGACCCGCCCTTTGTAAGGTTTGTAAGGTCGATGTTTTCTGTAGCCGGAGCCGCAGCTTCCGGGGTAACAAAGGCTGCGAAATCATACGGAGCGGCAAAGCCTGCCTTCTCTTCGGAATGATTTATCTTGCTTACGGTAAATAGGTTGAACTCATTTATTTTAACTTCCTTATCTGAGCGGGGATAATTTACCGCAAAGCGGAAGTGGCGTGCCGTAGTACCGGGCACCGATATTGTCTGGGTGGGCAGGATTCCCGTAGGAACCTGGCATACCTCTTTCCAGGTCTTGCCGTCCTCGCTGCACAAAAGGACATTGTCGTAGTTGGCATCCCTCATTCCCCAGATATTTCTGGTGGGAAGACCGCATACGCTAAGGGCCTTGATGGTAACAGGCTCAGTAAAGGAGTATTGCAGCCATCTCTTACCTGTTCCCTCTTCAGGAGCAAGAAGCCCGCCGTCCGACAAATCTCCGTTTGTAAGGGCCTCAAGAGTAAACTCTCCACCGCTGCAACTAAGCTGCGCTCCCAGGGCAGACAGACTCTTATCTTCCTGCGGAACGCGTACGGCCACAACCGCAACGTCCTTGTACCAAGGTTCTACGTCTTTTTCAAGCCCGGTGTTCTGATACTTTCCCACCTCGGTATAAGGTTGGGGCAGGTCGATGGTTTTTTCTGTTCCCTCTCCGTTAACCTCCAGTGTGCTCCAGGAGAGTTTTTTCATTGCATTCTCCGGTTTTACCCAGGGGCCGCCGGTCGAACTCCAGCCGGGAGCGGAGGCTATGGCGACCTCCATTCCAAGAGAATCGGCGTAGCGGATTGCATATCTGAAGGCATCCTTCCAGCCTTCCGTCATATATGGCAGGCGCTCCACTATGGATTTGCCGCCCATAGTGCCGCCGGCATCGAACTGCTGGAAACCTGCTATGCCACTGGCTGCCATCCAGTCCAAATCTTTCTTGATTCCTTCTTTGGAAATGTTGCCATCTATCCAGTGCCACCACACTCTTGCGCGGGCCTCGGAGGGAGGATTGGCAAAAGCCTCCAATAATGAAGGCTTTTCATCTGACGGCAGGTCCAAAACTATCTTGTAACTTCCGGGTGCATACTCTTTTTGCTCTGTCTGGCCAGGCAGGGTGACAAGGGCCTTTGCAGGAATAGTGAATTCCCATATCCACTTGTCTCCATCGTACTTCCAGTTACTCTTTATAAGACCGGAAGCGGACTTGTACTCTGCCTTTACAAATCCAAGTCTTCTGTCAGGAACAGGCTTTAGAATGATGGTCCGGAAGCCTGGGTCTTCCGTAGAAGATGCAATTCCGGCAACGGTCTGCCAAATCCACTGGCAAACGGCGCCGTAGGCATAATGATTAAAACTGTTCATACCCTGAGGAGCCATACCGG
>JBGVAW010000053.1:0-27039 GCA_045224955.1 Candidatus Cryptobacteroides sp. | reverse complement strand
ACAAGAAGAACGGCGTGCCTGTACAGCCGGAACCTGCCCATATCGTAGCCCTTCGAAAGCTGGACAAGCTTCGCGGAAGCAAGCTCTGGGCTCCGGAGAAACAGAAGACCTATTATTCCGGAATTACCGACACCCTTCGCGAGTACATTGCCTCCCGCTACCGGTTCGGAGCTATGGAGATGACTACGGCAGAGATTTTCAAGGCCATCAAGGGTACTGAATTCCCCGATGAATATAAAGAACCGCTGAAGGAACTCTTTGAAACTTCCGACTTTGTGAAGTTTGCAAAGATGACAGTGGACGATGAATACAATGCCAAGGCCCTGCCTCTGGCAGTAAGGTTTGTTACCGATACTTATCAGGAAGAGATAGAAAACAATGTTCTTTGAGCATCCTAATATACTTTGGCTCCTGGCTGTGCCCCTGCTTCTGGCTGCCTTGTATGTTTACAGGCAGGTTTTCCGCAGGGAACCGCACCTTAGGGTTTCTACCCTGGAGCCCTGGAGCAAGGGAGGCTTCAGCATCTGGACCGTGCTGGTGCACGTACCACCTGTGCTAAGGCTCCTTGCGCTTTGTCTTCTGGTGATTTGCCTGGCAAGACCCAGGTCATCATCGGAACTGGAAAAAATAGACACCGAGGGTATAGACATCGTCTTTGCGATGGACGTTTCCACAAGTATGCTGGCCAGGGACTTCACCCCGGACAGAATCAGCGCCTCCAAAGACATCGCCATCGAGTTCGTGGGGCAGAGGCCTTCGGACAGAATGGGAATAGTGGTCTTCGCCGGCGAGAGTTATACCCAGTGCCCGCTTACCACCGACAGGGCCACCCTCATCAATATGATGAAGGAGATACAGACCGGCCTGATAGACGATGGAACGGCCATAGGCAACGGATTGGCAACGGCGGTGGCCAGAATCAAGGATTCAGAGGCCAAGAGCAGGGTTGTCATTTTACTGACCGATGGTGTCAATAATATGGGCGAGATTCCCCCTGAGACCGCGGCCGAGATTGCAAAGACCTATGGAGTAAGGGTTTACACCATAGGCGTTGGCGATAACGGAACAGCCCCTTACCCGGTAATGACTCCCTTCGGTATGCAGATGCAGCAGGTTAAAGTAGAGTTGGATGAACCTCTCCTGCGCAGTATCGCCACCACTACCGGAGGCCGATACTTCAGGGCTACCGACAATACCAAGCTTTCTGAGATTTTTGCAGAGATAAATCAGATGGAGAAGGTTCGCACCACCATCGACAGTTTCCCTGTTTATAAGGAACTCTTCCCCAGGTACGCCGTATTGGCTCTTTTCCTGCTGCTTCTGGAGCTTTTTGTTAAACTTTTAATGAGGAGGTTGCCGTGATATATTATCTTGCAGATTCCAGATGGCTTTACCTTCTTATTCTGGTGCCCGTCATCCCCATAGCCTTTGCCGTGATGCGCCGCCTGAGGCGCAGCCGCATCCGCCGTTTTGGCGATGAAGCCCTTGTGAACGAACTGATGCCTTCAGTGTCGGGAGCCAAGGACTGGGCCAGGGTAATCCTCTTTACTTTAGGCTTTTTCTTCTTTGTAATCGGCCTTTGCCGCCCCCAGATAGGAGCCAAACTTAGCGAGCGCAAGAGCCGCGGAGCAGAGGTTATGATAGCTCTGGACGTATCCAATTCTATGCTTGCCCAGGACTATACTCCCAACCGTCTGGACAGGGCCAAACTGGCAATTTCCAGAATTACGGACCGTCTTAAGGAAGACCGCATCGGCCTTATTATCTTTGCCGGGACCTCCTTTGTGCAGCTTCCTATCACGGCAGACTACGTATCGGCAAAAATGTTCCTGAGCAACATATCCACTGAGTCTGTTCCTGTTCAGGGAACGGCGATAGGGGATGCCATACATACAGCAATACGCAGTTTCAGCCTTGAGAGCGAGAAAAGCCGGGCCATCATTATAATATCCGATGGAGAAAACCACGAGGACGATGCCACGGCGGCTGCCACACAGGCCCGTGAGGCTGGAATAACTGTTTATACTATTGGAGTCGGCTCTGTCCAGGGCCAGCCCATCCCCGTGAACGGCGAACTGCTCAAGGATTCGGAAGGAAATATAGTGGTGACCAAACTCAACGAGCAGGCCCTGAAGGAAGTGGCCTCTGCCGGAGGCGGAGCCTATGTGCACGCCGGAATGGACGAGTTCGGCCTTAACCCCATAGTGGACGACATCAAGGCAATGGAGGAAGAAGAATTCAGCTCCGTTGTTTTTGAAGAGTACGACGAGCAGTATATGTATTTCTTCGCCTTTGCCTTCGTGCTGTTTTCCGTTGATTTTATGCTGGGCCGCCGCAGGTCCCGTAAAAAGTTGTTTGTATGAGACGTGGTTTGATTATAGTTTTGCTTATGGTTTTCTCCCTGGCCCAGGCTTTTGCCCAGGTGGACAGGGCTGAGGTCCGTTCCGGAAACCGTAAGTTCGCAAAGGGAAACTTCCGCGACGCGGCTGTAGAATATATGAGGGGCCTGGACAAGGATTCCACCTCCTTCGCCTCCAACTATAATCTGGCCAGCGTACATTACAGGCTGGGAGATTACGAATCGGCCACCGAGGCCCTGGGGCATATAAAGGATTTTGCTCAGGAAAGCGAGCATTGCTCCGACTACTATTTTAATCTTGGCGATGCGGCCATTGCCCGCAAGCAGTGGCAGGAGGCTGTGGATGCCTTTAAGCAGTGCCTTATAGCAGATCCCGGAAATCTTGAGGCAAAAGAGAACTATATCTACGCCAAGAAGCATCTTGAAAATCAGGCCCAGAGCCAGCAGAACCAGAATCAAGATCAGAATCAGGATCAGGACAACCAGGACCAGAATCAAGATAACCAAAATCAGGATCAGGACCAAAACCAGGATCAAAATCAGAACCAGCAGCCCCAGGCCGCCCAGGTAAATGTATCTCCAGAGCAGGCACGCCAGATGCTTCAGGCTATGCAGGACAAGGAGAAAAAGACACAGGAGAAGGTAGAGAAGGCTAAGGCTGCCGTGGGCGTAAAACAAAATGATAAGAATTGGTAACGATATGAGGAAACTATTCTCAGTACTTTTTCTTGTTCTGATACCGGCCTTTGTCTGGGCTCAGAGCATCAAGGTTCAAGGACAGAAAATTGTTTCGCTGGGCGAGCAGTTCAGCATTTCCTTTGTTATAGATACAGAACCTAATTCCAGCCCGTCAGACTTCAAATGGAGCCCGGGCGACGAATTTCAGGTTGTCTGGGGGCCCCAGACGGGAACTTCTACCAGTACGGTAATCCGTAACGGGAAAACTACGACATCGTCCCAATATTCATATTCCTATATACTTATCGCCCGTAAGGAAGGTAAGTTCAACCTTGCCCCGGCCACTGCCACAATGAACGGCAAGCAAATCAGCTCGGAGGCTTATCAGGTAGAGGTGGTCAAGAGCTCTTCATCCGGCAGTCCGTCCGGCCAGTCCCAGGGGAGCAAACCTTCTGCTTCCCAGACCGGAACCATTTCCGACGATGACCTCTTCATCAGGCTTAAACTTAGCCGCTCCAGCGCAGTGATAGGGGAGCCTGTAAAGGCGGAACTTAAACTCTATCAGAAAGTAGATATCGCCGGATTCGAGGATGTGCGATTCCCCTCGTTCACCGGTTTCTGGAGCCAGCCTCTTGAATCTCCCACGAACATAGAGTTCCAGAGAGAGGTACTTGGAGACAAGATTTACAACAGCGCCCTTCTGCGCAGCTGGATTCTGGTTCCTCAGCAGGCCGGCGAACTCACCATAGACGCATCGGAAATAACCTGTCTTGTAAACATAAGGGTTGCAAGGCGCAACCAGAGCGTATTCGACTCATTTTTTGACGATGGTTACAGAACCATCCGCAAGAGAGTTTACACAAAACCCGTCAAAATTCCGGTAAGCAAACTCCCTTCCGGCGCTCCCGCGTCCTTCAACGGCGGAGTGGGCTCCTTCTCGATGAAGGCAGGTCTCAGCCGCGACTCCCTTGCGGCGCACGAGGCTGCATCGCTCATCATTACGATATCCGGAAACGGAAACGTATCCCTTTTGGAAGCCCCCAAGGTTAACTTTCCTCCTGACTTTGAGGTTTACGACGTCAAGTCCTCGGAGAAGACTGCCCAGGGCGGCACTTCAGGCAGCAAGACCTTTGAATATCCTTTCATCCCCAGAAGCAGGGGAGATTTTGTGCTGGAGCCGGTGCAATGGTCCTACTACGACATCAACTCCCGTAAGTGGGTAACCCTGTCCAGCCCGGAAATGGCAATCCCCGTTTCAGGAGACGGCACCGTACCGGCCTCCGAAGGCTCTCAGGGCCTCAGGCTCCCCGAGCGCTCCGGAGTAAGAAACCTTTCGGAGGACATCCGCTTTATCCGCACCTCCGCTCCGGCCCTTTCCCAAAAGTCCTCTATGCTTGTAGGAAAGACAATCTATCCGGTTCTGATAGTGCTGATGGGGCTGTTCACCGCCGCCTGGCTGCTGATACGCAGGCGCTCTGCCATCCGCAGGGCCGACGTTGCCGGTTCCCGCGTGCGCAGAGCCACCAGAATGGCTCTCAAGAGACTTTCCGCAGCTAAGGGATATCTGGACAAGAACATAGGCGGGGCCTTCTACGAGGAACTTCACAAAGCCCTGCTGGGTTACATAGCAGACAAGTTCAATATGCCTCAGGAAGAACTTGACCGCGACAATATTTCTTCCCGCCTTGCAGCCGCAGGGGTTAAGGAAGAGGTCAGCGGCGAATTCCTCTCTCTTGTAGAGGCCTGCGAATTTGCCCGTTATGCCCCCGGAAGCGGAGAAGAAGCCCTCCACGGCCATTACGACTCTGCCGTAAGGTTAATTTCTGCAATTGATTCATCTATGAAGAGTTCATCTTCTTCCAAGGCCGCCAAGGTACTTTCCATCGCAATTATATTCGGGCTGATGGTGCCCGGGGCTATGGCCTCCGCGTCTTCCCATACCGATTCACTCTGGACCAAGGGAGTACAGGCCTATTCCGATGGCCTTTGGGACGATGCCCTTGTACAATGGAATGCAATAGAGGCCGATGGTTACCATTCCCCGGTCCTCAGTTACAATATAGGCAACGCCTGGTTCAAGGCCGGCGATCTGGCTAAAGCCATACTCAATTACGAGAGGGCTCTTAAGGCCGATCCTTCCTTTACTGATGCCCGAAACAATCTGGAATTCGCATCTTCGCTTATTCAGGACAGGATTGACGCCGTGCCGGAATTCCTGCTCAAGTCTTGGGCAAGAAGCATTTGCTACACGCTTTCTTCCAATTCCTGGGCAGTGCTGTCCTTGCTTCTCTTTGCCCTGGCCTGCTTCTTCGTGATAAGGTTCGCCCTTGGAGGCTCGTCCAGAAGAAGCAGTTTCTTCGGAGGACTTGCCGCCGTGGTATTATTTGGAATCACGCTCAGCTTTGCCCTTTGGCAGAAGAGCGACTCCCTTAAGGAAGACAGCGCAATAGTGATGAAACCTGTTTCTTCCGTGAAGAATACACCTACAGGCGGATCTTCGTCCCGCGACCTCTTTGTGCTTCACGAGGGAGTAAAGGTAAAAGTGCTTGACTCCGTTGGTCAGTACAGCAACATAGAACTTTCTGACGGTCGTCAGGGCTGGATTTTGTCCTCCGATATAGAAGTGATTTAGCGTCTTTGCAAGTTATGCCGTCTAACCGTAAACTACTTTGCATAGAAATGGGCCGCCTGGATGCCAGGCAGTACAAGGAGCAGCCCGGCAGCGGCATAGCGGTTGTGCTGGACAATGTGCGCAGCGCTCACAACGTGGGTTCTGCCTTTCGCAGCGCAGACTGCTTCAAGGCAGATCAAATCTGGCTTTGCGGTATCTGCGCCACGCCGCCATCGGCCGAAATACATAAATCTGCCCTCGGGGCAGAAGAAAGCGTACCCTGGCATTGGACTGCCGATACTATGGAAGCCATACGTTCCCTCAGGGCCGATGGTTACATAATCGTAAGCGCGGAACAGACCACGGAGTCTGTAAAACTGGATAAGTTCACTCCTCAGCCGGGTTGTAAGTACGCCGTAGTGTTTGGAAACGAGGTGGATGGTGTAAGCCAGGAGGTGGTGGATGCCTCTGATTTTTCACTGGAGATTCCGCAGTACGGCACAAAGCATTCTCTTAACGTGTCAGTTTCCATAGGAATTATTCTTTGGCAGCTTCACTCCCAAATCTGTAAACTATTTTAAAATGAAAGAAATATATTTTGCCGGCGGATGTTTCTGGGGCGTTCAGCACTTTTTCAGCGGTGTGGAAGGCGTTAAAGAAACACGTTGCGGCTATGCCAACGGGCATATCGAAGCGCCTACGTACGAACAGGTTTATACCGATACTACCGGATTCGCAGAAACCGTAAAGGTTATTTACGATCCTTCCCGCACGTCGCTGGAAACTCTTACGGACCTGTTTTTCTGCATTATCGACCCTCTGAGCCTGAATAAACAGGGCCACGATATCGGGACTCGCTATCGTACCGGGGTTTATTATACGGATGAGACCGAGCGTCCCGTGCTTGAGTCTGTTTTTGCCAGGGAGACCGCCAAGGCCGGGGCTCCATTGGTTGTTGAACTCAAGCCTCTTGAGAATTTCTACGAGGCAGAAAAGCTTCATCAGGACTATCTTAAAGTGAATCCGGCCGGATATTGCCATCTTTCCTTTATGACCTTTGTCTATCTTAAGGCCTGGCAGGATATAAAGAACCTGCTGGGGGACGAGCCTGACACCGTGGCTCGTATGGCGGAAATAGTTTCTATGCTGCAGGAGAGGTGTCATTTCTTCTGGGTTGGTTTCTATCGCGTCTTAGAGGGAGAAAAGGGAGAAGAACTTGTGCTTGGGCCTTTTGCCGGACCGGCAGCCTGCATCAGGATAGGTTACGGCAGGGGAGTGTGCGGCACAGCCTGGAAGGAGGGTGGTACCATAGTGGTCGAAGATGTAGAAAAATTCCCCGGACACATTGCCTGCAGTGCGCTTTCCAGGTCGGAAATCGTAGTTCCTGTAATAAAGGAAGGCAAGGTTGTGGCTGTGCTGGACGTAGACAGCAAGCAACTCTCTGGTTTTGATGGAGTTGACGCTCTTTGGCTGGAAAAAATAGCCGCTTTGTCTTAAGTGTGGCTAAAATTTAGTATATTTGCGGGCTATTTCAATAAGTGAAAAATAGATATAGATAATTGTTGATAACATTGTTATGAAGCAAGATTTACAAACTTTCGATCTTATCAGGAAAGAAAGAGAAAGACAGTCTTCCGGTTTGGAACTTATTGCATCCGAAAATTATGTTTCCGATCAGGTTTTGGAAGCAATGGGCTCTGTATGTACTAACAAATATGCAGAGGGATATCCCGGAAAGCGCTACTATGGTGGCTGCGAGGTTGTAGACAAGATAGAGCAGCTGGCCATAGACCGTATTTGCCAGATTTTTGAAGCTGAATATGCAAACGTGCAGCCCCATTCGGGCGCACAGGCTAATATGGCCGTTACAATGGCCTGCCTTAAGCCGGGCGATACCTTTATGGGCCTGGACCTGAGTATGGGCGGTCATCTTACTCACGGTTCACCCGTCAATGCCTCTGGTCTTCTTTACAATCCCGTTCCCTACGGTCTTAACCAGGAGACTGGGCTTGTAGATTATGACGATATGGAGCGCAAGGCCCGTGAGTTCAGGCCTAAGCTCATCATCGGAGGCGCATCGGCCTACTCCAGAGAGTGGGACTACGAGAGAATGCGTGCCATAGCGGACGAGGTTGGAGCTTTGCTCTGGATAGATATGGCTCATACCGCTGGACTTATCGCCGCAGGCCTCCTCAAGAATCCTGTAAAATACGCCCACATCGTTACTTCCACAACCCACAAGACTCTTCGCGGTCCTCGCGGAGGTATCATCCTTATGGGTAAGGACTTCGACAATCCCTGGGGTCTCACTACTCCTAAGGGCGAGGTTAAGAAGATGAGCGCAATCCTTAATTCCAGCGTATTCCCCGGTGTACAGGGCGGCCCTCTGGAGCACGTTATCGCAGCGAAGAGCGTTGCCTTCTACGAGGCTATGCAGCCGGAGTACAAGGAATATCAGAAACAGGTGATAACCAATGCCAAGGCTATGTGCGAGGAGTTCGTACGCCGCGGCTACAAGATTATTTCCGGTGGTACGGACAACCACCTTATGCTTATAGACCTGCGCACCAAGTTCCCCGAGCTCACCGGTAAGGTGGCGGAGAAAGAACTTGTACGCGCAGACATCACCGTCAACAAGAATATGGTTCCGTTCGACAGCCGCAGCGCCTTCCAGACCTCCGGTCTTCGCGTAGGAACTCCTGCCGTTACTTCCCGCGGTTTTGTAGAGAAGGATATGGTAGAAATCGTTGCTCTTATTGACGAGGTGCTTACCAGCGCCGCTACCAATCCCCTGGATTCCCAGGAGCACGAGGCCGTTCTGGAAAACGTTGTACGCAGAGTGCATATGCTTACCTCCGGCCGTCCCCTTAATGTGTTAAATGTGTAAAAACCTAACAAAATGAGTTTGAAAATTGTTGTTCTGGCCAAGCAGGTGCCGGATACAAGAAACGTCGGGAAAGACGCTATGACTCCCGAGGGCACCGTTAACCGTGCCGCCCTCCCTGCCATCTTCAACCCCGATGATTTGAATGCCCTTGAGCAGGCTCTCCGCATCAAGGAGCAGAACCCCGGTTCTACCGTAGGTGTTCTTACAATGGGCCCTCCCCGTGCAGGAGAAATTATCCGCCAGGGCCTTTATCGCGGAGCAGATACCGGCTGGCTTCTCACAGACCGCCTTTTTGCCGGGGCAGATACCCTTGCAACATCTTATGCGCTTGCAACAGCAATAAAGAAAATAGGAAAAGTAGACTTGGTTCTCGGTGGCCGTCAGGCTATTGATGGCGATACCGCCCAGGTTGGTCCTCAGGTAGCTCAGAAGCTTGGTCTCAACCAGGTTACCTATGCAGAGGAAATCCTTGGTATCAAGGATGGCGTCGTTACTGTACGCCGCCGCATTGACGGTGGTCAGGAAACCGTTCAGGTTCCCCTTCCCGCTGTAATTACCGTAAACGGAAGCGCAGCACCCTGCCGTCCGCAGAACGCCAAGCTTGTTATGAAGTATAAATACGCTTCCTGCCCTATGGAGCGCCCGGAGGATGACCCCCGCGCAGACCTCTACAAGGAGCGTCCTTATCTTACGCTTAACCAGTGGAGCGTTGCAGATGTAGACGGCGATCCCGGACAGTGCGGTCTCGCCGGTTCTCCTACCAAGGTTAAGAGCGTAATGAACATTGTTTTCCAGGCTAAGGAGAGCAAAACCCTTACATCGTCCGATGCTGACATCGACGGTATCGTAAAAGAATTGTTGAAAGAAAAAATTATCGGCTAATCTATGAATAACGTATTTGTATATTGCGAGATAGAAGGCACAATCGTTGCCGAGGTCTCCCAGGAACTTCTTACAAAGGGCCGCAAACTTGCAAATCGTCTTGGAGCAGAACTCCACGCCGTAGTAGCCGGTACCGGAATAAAGGGCAAGGTAGAGGACCAGATTCTCCCTTACGGAGTTGACAAACTCTTCGTCTTCGACGGCAAGGAACTCTTCCCTTACACATCGGCCCCTCATACAGACATACTTGTAAATCTTTTCAAGGAAGAGAAGCCCCAGATCTGCCTTATGGGAGCAACCGTAATCGGCCGCGACCTTGGTCCCCGCGTTTCTTCTTCCCTTACCAGCGGTCTCACCGCAGACTGCACAGAGCTTGAAATCGGTCCTTACGACGACGTTAAGACTCAGCAGCACTATGACGACCTGCTTTATCAGATCCGTCCTGCCTTCGGAGGCAACATCGTAGCCACCATCGTCAACCCCGAGCATCGTCCGCAGATGGCAACCGTCCGTTCCGGCGTTATGCAGAAGGCACTTTATGACGGAAAGGCCAAGGGCGAGGTTGTTTATGCCGATGTTGCCAAATACGTGGCTCCCGAGTCTTATGTAGTTAAGGTTCTGGACCATCACGTAGAGGCTGCAAAGCACAACCTAAAGGGCGCATCCATAGTTGTAGCCGGCGGTTACGGAATGGGCAGCCGCGAGGGCTTCGATATGCTCTTCGATCTTGCCAAGGTTCTTCACGCCGAGGTTGGCGCATCCCGCGCTGCAGTTGATGCAGGTTTCTGCGATTCTGACCGCCAGATTGGCCAGACCGGTGTAACCGTACATCCCAAGGTTTATATCGCCTGCGGTATCAGCGGCCAGATTCAGCACCTTGCCGGTATGCAGGACAGTAAGATTATCATAAGCGTAAACTCAGACCCCGAAGCTCCTATCAACAAGATAGCAGACTACGTTATCGTGGGTACCGTAGAGGAAGTGATTCCCAAGCTTATCAAGTATTACAAGCAGAACAGCAAATAAGAGAAAACTATGGCAAATTACTATACAGACCATCCGGAAATAGGCTTCCATCTTGGCAAACCCCTTATGAAGAGGATTGCCGAGCTCAAGGAGCGTGATTATACCCAGAAGGATCTTTATCCCGAGGCACCGGTAGATTTTGAGGATTGCATCGAGAATTACAAGCGTCTGCTTGAGATTGTGGGCGATGTCGCCGCAAATGTCATCGAGCCCAACTCTGAGAGCGTGGACCTTGAAGGACCGCACCTCGAGAACGGACGTATGATTTATGCATCCAAGACCGTAGAGAATATGGACGCTGTAACCAAGGCAGGTCTTTGGGGTCTTACAATGCCCCGCCGTTACGACGGTCTCAACTGCCCTGAGGTTATATTCAGCATGGCCAGCGAGGTTATCTCCGCAGCCGATGCTTCTTTCCAGAATATCTGGAGCCTCCAGAGCTGCGCAGAAACTCTCTACGAATTTGGTAACGACGACCAGCGTCAGCGTTTCATCCCCCGCGTTTGCGCAGGCGAGACAATGTCTATGGACCTTACCGAGCCCGATGCCGGTTCCGACCTTCAGAGGGTTATGCTTAAGGCAACCTGGTCAGAGAAAGACAACTGCTGGCTGCTTAACGGCGTTAAGCGCTTCATCACCAACGGTGATTCCAATATTCACCTTGTACTTGCCAGAAGCGAGGAAGGAACAAAGGATGGCCGCGGCCTTTCAATGTTCATCTACGACAAGCGCCAGGGCGGCGTTAACGTACGTCACATAGAGCACAAGCTTGGTATCCACGGTTCTCCTACCTGCGAGCTCACCTACAAGAATGCCAAGGCTGAACTTTGCGGAAGCACCCGCCTGGGACTTATCAAGTACGTTATGTCTCTTATGAACGGTGCCCGTCTGGGTATCGGCGCACAGAGTACAGGTCTTTGCCAGGAGACTTACAACGAGGCCGTTAAATATGCAAACGACCGCGAGCAGTTTGGCCAGAAGATTAAGGACTTCCCCGCTGTTTACGATATGCTTTCCCGTATGAAGGCTAAGCTTGATGCAGCCCGCACAATGCTTTACGAGACAGCTGCCTATGTTGATATTTACAAGGCTCTTGAGGATATAGAGCGCGAGCGCAAACTTACCCCCGAGGAGAAGGCAGAACTTAAGAAGTACAGCCGTATGGCCGATGCTTTCACTCCTCTGTGCAAGGGTATGTCTTCCGAATATGCCAACCAGAACGCATACGATGCAGTTTCTGTTCACGGCGGCTCAGGCTTCATTATGGAGTACAAGTGCCAGAGGCTTATGCGTGATGCACGTATCTTCTCTATCTACGAGGGTACCACCCAGCTTCAGGTTGTGGCTGCCATCAGGTACATTACCAACGGTACTTATCTGGGCATAATCAACGAGATGCTTCAGAACGAGGTTTCAGAGGAAATGAAACCCCTCAGGGACCGTGTTCTCAAGCTTATCGAAAGGTACGAGGATGCTTTGGAGAAGGTTAAGAACTGTGGCAACCAGGAGGTTACCGATTTCCTTGCCCGCCGTCTTTACGAGATGACCGCCGGAATCGTATTCTCCCTGCTTCTTATCCAGGACGCTTCCAAGGCTCCGGAGATGTTCAGCCGCAGCGCAAACGTATTCGTACGTATGTCAGAGGCTGATTCTGCAGCACACAAGCAGTATATCGACGCTTTTGTGGCAGATGCCGCTACCGCCGATACCCTTGCCTCTTTCCGCGCAGAGTAATCAACACCGACAAATACTACTCAGGGACATCCGCAAGATGTCCCTTTTTTATTCCTGCCCGGAGCCTGGAGATATAACCTTCGACCAGGTCGCCCCTACGGAACAATCCCACCCCCGACCTCTTAATCAAGGGGATAAATAATTTTGTTGAAGTTTGATATTATTTTTATTTTTGTAAACTGCGAGGAAGCTCTTCGCAGATAAACGAATATAGAAGAAATTATGGAAGCGAGACCGGAATACAATACGGAGAGGAAGAATATGGCGATGCCGGAGTACGGACGCAACGTGCTCAAGATGGTAGAAAGCCTAAGGCAGATAGAAGACAAGGACAAAAGAAACGCCCAGGCCAAGGCCGTTGTAAGGGTTATGGAAATCCTTAACCCCCAGGTACACAACCAGGAAGACTGGGAACACAAGCTCTGGGACCATCTGTTCATAATCGCAGGCTACGACCTTGACATAGACTCTCCCTTCCCCGCACCGTCGCCCGAAGACAGGCAGGTGCCCCCGATGACTATTCCGCTTAAGACAAAGCCTATTAAAGCTACCCACTATGGCCGCAATATAGAGAGCATAATAGACCTTATAGCTTCAGAGCCCGAAGGCGAGCAGAAGAACACAATGCTCCGCCGTCTTGCTTATTATATGAGGCAGCAGTACCTTATCTGGAACAAGGACAGCGTAGAAGACACGACTATCTTCCACGACATAGAACTTCTTTCCGGAGGCCGTATCCATATGCCCGAGGGCCTTAGCATAACCCGCCTGCCTCAGGACGGCAATTACTCCAAGCCGGGAATGAACATTGGCGACTTCGGCGGCAAGAAGAACTTCAGAAAGAACAATTTCCGCGGCAAAAACAAGAAACACTAGGCTGTAAATGAAGAAGATAGACCAGGAAACCAAACGTAAAATAGCAGTGACGGCCGGCCTTATTTTGGCCGCCTTCGCTATATTTACCCTTATAGCCATCGTCTCCTACATATTCACCTGGAAGGAAGATCAGAGCCTTCTGGGTTACGACAAGGCAATGGACGTAAATGTTCACGTTGCCAATTCTGCCGGCAAACTTGGCCTCAAGTGGGCCAATCTGCTTGTAGGACAGTGGCTGGGCCTGGGAGCCTTTGCCCTGGTGATTATTCTGGGCGTGGTTTCCATAAGGCTTCTCTTTGGAAAGAGGGATTACTCCATAATTAAGATTCTGACCCTCTCTGTTACCGGAGCCCTTGTGACATCCTTTATTTGCGGCTTCATATCCAAGATGGCCGGTATTGACAGCGTCTTTGTAAACGGCCTTGGAGGTGGATGCGGCAGTGTTTTCGCCATCAATATGGATAATCTTGTAGGCAGCACCCTGTCTTTCTGCATTCTGGCAATAATGGTGGTGCTTTGGCTTATTTTCGCCAGCCGCAGGTTCTCCGACAAAATTACCGCCAAACCTGCTCCCGAGATTGTGGAAGAAAAACCCAGGGAGCACAAAACATTCTCCTGGTTAAAGAAGGCCGTGGATGATGAAACTCCTCCCGCTGTAGAAGATGAAGAGGAGCCAGTGGACATAACGGAGGAAGAAGAAGTTCCCGTTGAGGAGGTCCCTCAGGAAAAACCGGCCGAGACTCCGGAAACCATCGACCCGAAAGAAAATCAGAAAGATGAAAATATAGACATCGTAGAGGGTGTGCAGCTTTCTACCGATGCCTCCGAGCCCCTGCCCCGCCTGGACATAAGGTCAGAGCTGGAAAAATATGAGTTCCCTTCGCTGAATTTGCTTGGAGATTATGTTGATAAGCGCCAGACAGTATCGCAGGAAGAGCTGATGCGCAACAATTACAAGATTCGGGCAACACTTAAGAATTACAAGATAGAGGTAGAGAACGTGAAGGCTTTGGTCGGCCCTACCGTTACCCTGTACAAAGTATTCCCGGCTCCAGGAGTTAAAATAGCTTCCATAAAGGGACGCCAGGAAGATATAGGTATTGCGCTCAAGGCCAAGGGAGTGCGCGTCGTTACCCTCGCAGATTCCGTGGGAATCGAGGTGGCCAACGACACACCTTCGCTGGTGCCCCTTAAGGCGATGCTTAACGACGAGGAGTTCCGCAACAGCAAGGCCGAGCTTCCCGTAGCCATTGGCTGCACCATCACCCAGAAAGTCAAGGTATTCGACCTTGCAGATGCTCCCCACCTTCTTGTTGCAGGAGCTACCAAGCAGGGTAAGTCCGTGGGTCTTAACGTGCTTATTGCCTCGCTTCTTTATGCCAAGCATCCTTCGGAGCTCAAGTTCGTGTTCATAGACCCTAAGATGGTGGAATTCTCTGCCTACGCCGGTCTTCTGAATCATTATCTGGCTGTTATGCCCGATGCGGCCAGCGAGCAGGAAGAGAGGGATCACTCCATTGCCAAGACCCCCAAGGACGCAGAAAGAGTGCTCCAGTCTCTTTGCATAGAGATGGACGAGCGTTACGGTCTTATGAGCAAGGCCCTTGTGAGCAAGGTTTCCGAGTACAACGACAAGTACAAAGACCGTCATCTCCTGCCCACCGAAGGCCACAGGTACCTTCCTTACATAGTGGTTGTGGTAGATGAGTATGCAGACCTTACTATGGCTGTGGGTTCTACCGGCGAGGAGAGAGCTGCGGCAAAGAATATATCCAACGCCATCGTACGCCTGGCCCAGAAGGGACGCGCCGCCGGTATCCACGTGGTTCTGGCAACCCAGAGGCCTTCCGTAGATGTGATTACAGGTCTTATCAAGGCTAATTTCCCTACCAGAATTGCCTTCAGGGTATTCTCCAGCATAGACTCAAGGACAGTCCTTGATTCCCCCGGTGCAGAGCAGCTAATAGGTAACGGCGATATGATTTACCTTTCCGGTGCCGACGTAGAGCGTGTTCAGTGCGCCTATATAAGCGGAAGCGAGATTGTAAGCCTGAGCAAGTTCATCTCTGAACAGCGTGGCTACAAGAAGTCTTACAATACTCCTTACTACCTGCCCGAGGTCAAGGAAGATGGCTCTTCCGATGATTTTATGAGCGGCGGAATGGTTGATATGAAGAACCTTGATCCCCGCTTCGAGGAGGCTGCCCGTATGGTAGTTACTTCTCAGAGAGGCTCGACTTCCGACCTCCAAAGACGTCTTGGCATGGGTTATGCACGTTCAGGCAAAGTAATGGACCAGCTTGAGGCTGCGGGAATCGTAGGCCCTCAGGAAGGTTCCAAGCCAAGACAGGTTCTTGTGTCTGATTTTTCAGAGCTGGACAACATTATCCAGGCCTTCAAGAACCAGTTCTAGCGGCAGGACGGTATTAAAAAAAAACAGGTATGCTTCGCATAAAGAATATATTATTTGCAGTTTCTTTCGGACTGATGGTTTCCCTGGCCGCTCCCGGGGCTCGCGCTCAGGCGGGTTCACTCTCGGAGATGATAGTTGCCGGAACCGTAGCCTTTGACTATTCTTTCAAGACCGTGGGCTCGTCCACTCCCTTTACCGGCAGCGGAAAGGCCCTGGTAAGCGGAGCAAGCTACAAAATTGAGGGCAACGGCCTGGATATTCGCTGTGACGGGACTTCCCGCTGGACTGCAGATCCCGAAGCCGGAGAAGTGGTAATTGAAACTGCCGAGGGCGAGGTCCTTGACTTCCTCTCCAATCCCGCCCTTCTTCTGGGAGACCTTTACGGGAACTTCAAGATAGAGGATATTCCGGTTGATGGTACTCCGGCCACTGCCAACCTTAAGATGCAGGACGGCTCCGAGGTTGAGTTTACAATAACCAACCTCAAGTATCTGGAAGAGAAATCAGTCTGGACCTTTACCAAGGAGGAACTGGCAGCCTATCCCAACATTACTGATTTGCGGGAAGAGTAAAGCCCTCGGTTCCAAGGTGCCTGGTCTTCAGAACCCCGGCCTCATCGTAGATAAGCACGGCCCCGTAGCCGTTTTTGGAAACAAAGTCGCTGGCACTGTCCAGCCCCATCACCATACAAGCCGTAGCCATTGCATCTGCAGTGGCTGCGTCTTTTGCTATTATGGTTGCGCTAAGAAGATTGTGACTGACAGGATATCCTGTCCTTGGGTCTATTGTGTGGGAATACTTCTGCCCGTCCACCACAAAGAACTTGCGGTAATTGCCGGAAGTCACAATGCCGTGAGGTCCGCCGTCAGACTGCCATATTCCGCTGGATGACTCTCCCGGAGTGTTGTTCCCGTCCAGGGGAGTATCGATAGATATCCTCCATCCCTTTCCCGATGGGGACAGCCCGTCGCAGAAAATCTCTCCGATATCAACCAGCATATCCTTTACCCCCTTGGAATACAGGTACCTGGCTACAAGGTCGCAGGTATAGCCCTGGGCTATAGCGTTGTAATTGAGTTTCTGGCCAGGCGAGGCCTGCTCCAGGCAGCCGCTGAAATTCTGCATTCCGCAGGAGGAGCGCACCCTGTCTATTAGGTCCCTGGCAGGACGTGCGGCATCATCGCCGGTAAATCCAAACCCCCAGAGGTCGAACAGAGGGGCGGCGGTTACATCCACCGTGCTGTCGCTGAGAGAGTAAAGTTCCCTGGAAACATTGTATATATCCCGGAACATATCGTTGGGTACAATGGCCTCTCCCCGGTTGTATCGGCTTATCATAGACCCTTTGTTGTAGCCCGACAGGGTTGTATCGACCAGGGTAAGGATGGAATCAATGGCGTTTGCGGCTTTTTGGGCCGATACTGTCATTCCCCTGGTATTGAATTTTACGGAATAGGTGCCTCCCTGGGCGTACCCGCTCACTTCTACATAGTGATTTCCGGTGCAGGATAGTGCAAATATGCAGGGGAATATCAGGGAAAACGCAGATAATAATCTCATTGGCTCAATTATTTGACACAAATTTAATGGAATTTCGCTCAAAAGTACGATATTTGTAAGAATTTGTACCAGTTAGAAATTTTATTGCAGATGAAGATTAATAAATTCCTGGCAATTTTGTGCTGCTCTCTTTCAGCGGCCGTTCTTGTAAGTTGCCATCACAGTGACGATGAGGATGATACCGAGTATCTTTCCGGTACGCTTAAATTTGACATTCCCAGTTACCTTGCCCCCGGTTCGGTAGTGGAGACAACCCCTAGCGGAGTTACAACCTCTACGGGAGGCAGCGTAGGTTATTATTGGTATACCTCCGAGAATACCACAAAGGATACCACCCGTCTGGAGAAAGATCCGGCTTCTGTCCTTGGTACTTTCACATTCGAGGCTCCGGAAGACTTTAACGGAAACATTACCGTTTACTGCGTAGCTTTTGCAGAAGGCCATTATACAAAGAGTCAGGCTACTACAGTCGTAATCGTGAACGATGAATCATTGGAGGTTTCCGGTCTCAGCGACGAGGATCCTACATTCCAGGACATCCGCGACGGTGCTTTGTACAGGTATGCAACAGTAGGCGGACTGGACTGGATGGCTCAGAACCTTGCTTACGGCTCCCGTCCCGCCCTTGGCTATGAGGTGCTTCGCAATGCTTTTGGAGCGGTTTATACCTGGGATGAGGCCGTAAACGCCTGCCCTGAGGGTTGGAGACTCCCTTCCGCAGAAGACTGGGCAGCCCTGTCTACCGCACTTGAAGGCAACAATGGTCTTCACGATACCTTCAGGGGTATAGCCGGTTCCCTTATGGTTGATGCTACTTTTAACGGCGTAACTCTTTGGGAATATTTCCCTGCTGTGAAGATTACCGGCTCCAGCAAGCTTAATCTCTTCCCTCACGGCTACGGAGTTCTGGACGATGATGACAATGCCGTTTTCTATGGCTTTGGAGCATACTCTGTGCTTTGGACTTCCGAGTCTGCCAATGCCGATCAGGCATATTACAGGTATATTTTTGAAGAACTTCCCGACGTAAGCTTAGGACTTGCGAGCAAGAGCCTTTTCCTTGCTCCTGTCCGCTGCGTAAGGGATGCTGAATAATTGACATTTTAAAAGACTGTATTATGGATAAAAAAGTTAAACGCATAATAGTGATTGCAGTTATTGCACTCGCTGCTTTATTTTGCATTACATCCTATAACTCCCTTGTTTCCAAACAGGAAAGTATCGACAATGCCTGGGGCCAGGTAGAGACCAACTACCAGCGCAGGGCAGACCTTATTCCCAATCTCGTATCTACAGTTAAGGGTTATGCAGCCCACGAGGCTACTACCCTTGAATCTGTTGTAGAGGCCAGGTCAAAGGCTATGGGTATCCATATCGAGGCTGACAATATTACCGAAGCACAGCTGGCTAAGTTCCAGGCTGCTCAGGATGAACTTGGAAGGGCTCTTGGCAGACTCATCGCTGTAAGCGAGGCTTATCCTGACCTTAAGGCTAATCAGAACTTCCTGGATCTTCAGGCTCAGCTGGAAAGCACAGAGAACAGAATCAACGTAGCCCGTATGGACTTTAACAATGCCGTTAAGGAATACAATACTTCCATCCGCAGGTTCCCTTCAAACATTCTGGCTTCACTCTTCGGTTTTGAAAAGAGGGCATACTTCGCAGCGGCTGAGGGCGCAGATGTAGCACCTAAGGTAGAGTTCTGATGAAGGCGAGCGATTTTCTTACTGACGAAGAAAGGCAGGAAGTAGTAAGTGCCATCCAGAGCGCAGAAAAAGCTACTTCCGGGGAAGTCCGCATACATATAGAAAACAAGTGCTCCGGAGACCCTAAGGAACCGGCGCTCAAGGCTTTTCATAAGTTGGGGATGACTGCTACCAAGGCTCGCAACGGCGTTCTTATCTATGTTGCCGTAGAATCGCACAAACTGGCTATTCTTGGAGACAAGGGCATTAACGACGTTGTTCCCGAGGGCTTCTGGAAAGATGTAATCGCTGTTATCAAGGGACAATTTGCAGAAGGTAATTTCTGCGCTGGCCTTTGCAAGGGACTGGAGATGGTAGGGGAGAAACTAAAGGCCTACTTCCCTTATCAGAGCGACGATGTAAACGAGTTGTCTGACGAAATATCTTTCGAAGATGAAAAATAGTTTATCAGTTACAAGGCGCGCCCTCCTGTCTTTGGCTATGGTGGTTTTCGGGACGGCGTCCCTGCTTGCCGGCATCCCTTCCAAGCCGGTGCCTCCCCGTCTTGTAAACGACTTTGCAGGCTTATTTACAAAGGATGAGACAGCAGTTCTGGAAGAGTATCTGGAGACTTTCAGCGATACTACCTCCAACCAGATTGCGGTTGTTACCGTTGACGATTTGGATGGTTACGACGCTGCTACTTATGCCTTTAAGATTGGACGCTCCTGGGGAGTCGGAGGCAGCGAGCACAACAATGGCGTGGTGCTTCTTGTAAAGCCCAAGACAGACAGAGGCCGAGGCGACGTTGCCATCCAGGTCGGTTACGGCCTTGAAGGCGCTATCCCTGATGTTTATGCAAACAGGATTATAAATACCATCCTTATTCCTGCCTTTAAGGAAAACAATTATTTTGACGGAGTTGCCACGGCCTGTGAATATCTTGCCGGCCTTGCTGCAGGAGAGATTTCAGAAAGTGATATGGATGACCTTGACGACAGCCTTCACTGGTGGGTTTACATCCTTGGAGGCGGCGCTATTATTCTCCTTTCCAGAAAAGGCAACAGAAGAGGTGGCGGCGGTGGCTCTACCTTTAGCAGCGGCGGCTATTATGGCGGTTATTATGGCGGTCATTCGTCAGGTGGCTTTGGAGGCGGCGGCTTCGGTGGTTTTGGCGGCGGAAGCTTCGGTGGAGGCGGAGCCTCGGGAAGCTGGTAGAAAACTACATTGTAGAAATAGTTTTCAGTATCCACACCAGTGCAGATAATACTGAATCTAAAAGCTGTATAAGCGGGGCAGGGCACCATCCTGCCCCGCTTCCTGTTACTGCCAGCATAGAAAGACCGGTTCCAAGGCCGGCTGCGGGCAGGGCCAGAAGGTTTGCAAGCAGAAAGTACTTGGGAAGGCTGCCAAAGCGGATGTAGGCTACGGGCGCGGTGAATATCTGGCAGGAAAGGCTAAGGCAGCTAAGCTTCCATATTTTGTAGGGGATATCTAATCTCTCCCGCCCCTCGGACGGCCACAGGTCTCTTAACGGAGGATATAGGACGGCAATTCCTGTTACGGCAAGATAGGATAGCTGGAAGCCTGCGGAGGTTATCTGAACAGGGCTGATTATTAGCTGCAGCATCAGGGCTGCAAGTACGCTGCGAAGAAGTGAAATCTTTCTGTGAAGCAGGCCGGCTCCTTCCCTTAGAAGGATGAAGAGCCCAGCCCTGACTATGGACGGGGAGCAGCCGGAGAGCAGTACGTAGCCGGCCGTGAGCGTAATTATGGTCAGGCTCTTGAACTTTTTTATAGCCGGTGCCTTCCCGAGAGGGGCCAGAAGATAGTTAAGGCATAGATAGAAAACTCCAAGGTGCAGGCCGGACAGCGCCAGTATGTGCGCTGCGCCGGAGGCCCTGAAGGCTTCCCGAAGTTCCGGACTCAGGGAAGACCTGTCGCCAAGGGCAAGCGCTTTAACAAGGGCGCCGGTATCCGGGGAAGGGAAGTCCAGGGAATCCACAGCTGCCGCCAGAGAGGTGCGTATACTGGAAAACACACCGGCACCATCGGCCAAGGAAAGGCCTTGCAATCCGCCTGTAAACCCGCAGAACAGGCCACATAGAACCATCAGCCCGATATAAAATCCCAAACGCCTTGGAACAAGGCGAAATAATGCAAATCCCAGACAAAGGACCAGTGCAAAATGAATCAGGCCGGCAAGTGCATAAGAGGGCGACAGAACCACACCCAGGGCTACTGCTCCGGCGAAAGGCAGTGACAGGCACAACATATCTTTCTCCTCTTTCATCATCACTCCGTTTTGCTTGCTAAATTAGCTATTATTCCTTAACTTTGAACGTTTAAATAAAAAACTTAACCAAAAAACAACGATGATAATTCTTGTAATTAACTGCGGAAGTTCTTCTATCAAGTATCAGTTGCTGGATATGAAGAGCGATGATGTTTATTCGCTCATTGCCAAGGGTATAGTAGAGAAAATAGGTCTTCCTATGGGTATCTTCCAATATGCTCCTGCGGGCAGGGACAAAATGGTAAGGGACCTTCCCGTTCCGGATCATAAGGTGGGTATGCAGCTGGTGCTGGACGCTCTTACAGATAAAGAGACCGGCGTTCTTTCATCAATAGAGGATATAGAGGCTGTCGGTCATCGTATCGTTCACGGAGGAGAGTATTTCTCCGGCAGCGCCTTGGTTAACGACGATGTCCTAAAGAAGATAGAGATTTGCTGCGACTTCGCTCCTCTTCACAATCCCGCCCATCTTCTTGGCATCAGGGCCGTACAACACGTTCTTCCCTCTGTACCCCAGGTGGTTACCTTCGACACCGCCTATCATCAGACAATGCCGGAGTACGCTTATATGTACGCCCTTCCTTACGAGTATTACGAGAAATATCGCGTTCGCCGCTACGGAGCCCACGGCACAAGCCATCAGTTCGTAGCCAACAAGGCCGCCAAACTTTGCGGGGTGGATATCAATAATTCCAAGATTATTACCTGCCACATTGGCAACGGCTCATCCGTAACCGCCATCGTAGACGGCAAGGTGGTCGATACTTCTATGGGCTTCACCCCTCTGGAGGGTATGATTATGGGAACCAGGGTTGGTAATATCGATGCCAACGTTATTCCTTACATTATGAAGAAGGAAAATCTTACCCCGGACCAGACTACGGAACTCATCAACAAGAAGAGCGGTTTCCTTGGACTCAGCGGCAAGACTTCCGACGCCCGCGAGATGGATGAGCTTGCAGTTGCAGGCGACCGCCGCGCAAAACTGGTGCTTAAGAAGCTCACCTTCGACATTATCAAGAACATAGGTATGTATGTGGCAGAGATGAACGGAGTGGACCTTATAGTGTTCACCGGCGGAATCGGCGAGCACAACAGCCGTCTGCGCCGCCGCGTATGCGAGAATCTTACCTATCTGGGAGCCAGCTTCGACTATGATGCCAATGTCGCATCGTTCGGGGACGACGCTATTATCTCCCTGCCGGATTCAAAGGTTAAGATTGCCACCATCGCTACAGACGAAGAGCTTGTCATAGCACGCGATACAATGCACATTGTTAATTCATTAGAAGATTAAGATATGATAACCAAATTTTCAGACGTATTTGCAGAGCTTAAGGCTCAGGGTAAATGCAAAAAGATGATAGCCGCTTGGGCTGTTGATTCTCACACTATTGAAGCTGCTTCAGCTGCTGTTGATCTTGGAATTATCTCTGCCACCCTTGTGGGCGACGAGGCTATGATTAAGCAGGTTTGCGGCGAGCACGGCATCGATGCAGCCAAATTTGAGATTGTACACGAGCCCGTAGAGCTTAAGGCTGTTGCCAAGGCTGTGCAGATGGTTCACGATGGCCAGGGCGATATTCTTATGAAGGGCCTTTGCTCAACTGACAAGTTCCTCCGCGCCATTCTTAACAAGGAGACCGGCCTTCTTCCTCCTAAGGGCGTGCTCAGCCACGTGGGTATCATCGAAAATCCCAATTATCATAAGCTTATGTTCCTTGCCGATATGGCAGTTATCCCTCAGCCGGACTTCCGCCAGAAGGTTAAGATTACCGGTTACGTTACCGATGTTGCCAAGTCCTTCGGCATTTCCAAACCTAAGGTTGCCTTTATCGCCGCTTCCGAGCAGATGCTGGATTCTATGCCCGCCTGCATAGAGGCCGCTATGCTTGCCAAGATGTGCGACCGTGGCCAGATCAAGGGCGTTATCGGTGACGGTCCTCTGGCTCTTGACGTTGCCATCGACCAGGAGGCTGTTGAAATCAAGAAACTGGAAAGCCCTGTTGCCGGGGATGCGGACTGCCTTGTATTCCCTAACATTGAGTCTGCAAACGTATTCTGGAAGTCTAATTCCAAACTTTGCAACAACGTTAAGCAGGCAGGTATGCTCGTGGGCACAACCGCTCCCTGTATCCTTGCAAGCCGCGCAGACAGTGCAGATACAAAACTGAACTCAATCGCTCAGGCTGTAATGTTCGTGAAATAAATCCCTGGAGGGAAGACTATTGCTGCAGGCGTGTCGCAATTCGTCGAATAAGTCGGCGGTGTGGCGCGCCTGCTCCGGTCCCCGCCAGGTACTTGTGTTGGATAGGAATATCCAACATTCCCCGTCCGGGAAGTACTTTATCATAGCAGTAGTGCCGGAAAGGGTGCCGGTGCGTACCCAGCCGTTTTCGGGGTTGGTATCGTTCCAACCCAGACTGTAGGTATTGCTGTCTATGTATCTTGTCATCTCCGAGATGCTGTCCGGGTTGATGACGTCCCTTATTTCTTCCCTTCCGTCTATGGAGGCTACGAAGAGGGCGATTTCCGGGGCCGATGCTATCCAGGCTCCTGCTCCGCTAAGCGCAGTAATGTCGTTGCCGCCGTAGCAGCGTTTAACCTTGCGTCCGCTGTTGTTGTATTCCGGGGCCAGGGGCATACCCGGAGCGTCATAGTAGCAAACCTCTCCTTTCTTCCTGTCCTTAAGGTAGTTGCCTGCTATCTGGAAGTCTAAGCATCCGGCAGGGGTAAGGAGTTCTTCCTGAATGAAATCCCGGTAGGGAAGGCTGGAGATTTTCTCTATAATCATACATAGGATGAGGTATCCTATATTAGAATATTCCTGGTCTGTTCCGGGCTTGAAATACAACCTTCTTTTAAGCTGAATCCTAAGGGTCTCTTCCGCTGTGGGCGGGGTGCTCAGGTTATGTCTTGCCATTATGTCCTTGCAGGAGAAAAGCGGGTCTCCCGCCCTTCTTGTGAATCCTCCTTTGTGGCGCAGCAGGTCTTCTACAGTTATATTGTAGTAGTTGGTATCCGTGATGCTATTGCAGTAGTAAGGATTGTCAAGAATGCCTTCGGGCCCAAAGACTTTATCGTCCAGAGACAGCAGCCCGTCCTGTTCAAGCTTCATTATTCCCGTTGCCGTAATCAGCTTTGAAACTGAGGCCAGCCTCATTTTGTGCGCCGGGGTCATAGGTTCCTTGTTTTCTTCATCGGCCCATCCGAACCCCTTGGCGTAGAGCAGGGAATCCCTTCTCATTATGGCCAGCTGGGCTCCCTTAAGGTGCCAGCGCTTCATATAACTCTCTATCCTCTTTTCCATAGGGTAGAGGACGGAGGTATCTGACATTTGATTCGTAAGAGTGGCGTTAAGGTCTACGGGAGGATAAAGAACCCTTTGCTTTACGGTATTGCCGACGCAAGAGCATAATAGAACGCATAAAAGAAAGGTTAGGCTTAGGCTGCGGTTTTTCATCAGGCCATCCTCTGGATATAGTCAGATATAAATGCTGCCGTACCTTCAATTCCAAGGAGCGATGAGTCTATGCAAAGGTCGTAGTTGGAGGCAACTCCCCAGTTGCCAAAGGTAAAGTAGTTGTAGTAGGTCTCGCGGGTGCGGTCGCTGCGTTTGATAAGGTCTGCGGCTTCCTGCCGGCTTATGCCCTCTCGCTGGCTCACCCTGTCTATCCTGTCCTGAAGAGGAGCGCAGATAAATACATCCAGGGTATCTTCCCTTTCCCTGAGGATATAGTCCGAGCAGCGGCCCACGAAGATGGCAGGCCCTTCCGAAGCCAGTTTCTGGATAACCTCGCCCTGAATCTTGAAGAGTTCGTTCTCGCTAAGGTAATTGTCGGACATATTATACTTGCCTGAAGAGAAGAAGGAAGAGATGCTGAAGAGGCTTCTTTTCTCGTCCTTGCTGGCAAAAAGCTGCTCGCTGAAGCCGCTTTCTTCGGCAGCCTTGGCTATGAGCTGATTGTTATAGACGGGAATTCCAAGCATCCGTCCAAGCTCGTTTGCAACTCCCAGTCCGCCGCTTCCAAACTGGCGGCCTATGTTTATTATGGTGGGTTTTCTCTTCATAGCTATTTTATTTTGCTTCCCAGGATTATGGGATCGTCTCCGTCCTTAAGGCGGGAGAGTTTCTTAACCAGGGATGTAAGGAATATTATTGTAAGAATGCTGGAAAGGAAGTCGGAGATAGGGAAACTGAACCATACTCCGTCTACGCCGTAGAAGCCCGGCAGCAGGTAGATGCAGGGCACAAGGAAGAGAAGCTGTCTGGAAAGGGAAAGGATAATGGACTTGTTAACCATTCCAAGGCATTGGAAGAGGTTGGTTGCTACCATCTGGAAGCCCACGATGGGGAAGATGATGTTCATTACCTTAAGACCGTGGGCGGCCATATCCAGCAGCGTAGGGTCTGCCGTAAAAGCTCCCGCCGCTATCCGGGGCAGGAAGACGGATATTATAAAGCCAAGGGTAGTGACGCCCGTAGCGCATTTTGCCGTGAGGAAGAACACTTCCTTAACCCTGGAATACTGTCTTGCTCCAAAGTTGTAACCGGCGATAGGCTGCATTCCCTGGTTGAAGCCCATCGCTATCATCACGAAGAGGAAGATAATCCTGTTCACTATGCCGTAGGCTCCTATGGACAGGGAACCTCCGTATTTTTTTAGCTGCTGGTTGATGAAAAGGGCTACTATGCAGCTGGCGGCGTTCATAAGGAAGGGTCCCATTCCTATGGCCAGGGATTGTTTGGCTATCCTCCAGTCCAGACCGAATATCCTTTTGGGCAGGTGAAGGAATTTCTTGCTGTCCAGGAAATACCACATTGCATAGCCAAGGGCCATTGTCTGGCAGAGCACTGTGGCTATTGCCGCTCCCTGAATTCCCATATCCAGCACAAAGATGAAGATGGGGTCCAATATGCTGTTGGAAATCACAGTGAATAGCGTAAGCCCCATCGCCAGTTTGGGATTGCCAGATGCCCTGATTACGTTGTTCAGGCCAAAGTACAGGTGAGTTATTACATTGCCGGCCAGGATGATGGTCATATAGTCCCTGGCAAAGGGCAGGGTACTTTCATCGGCTCCGAAAAACGTAAGTATCGGCCCAAGGAAAGCAAAGGATATCAGGGCGAAGGTGACTCCGAATATGGTGTTGAGAGTAACCTCGTTGGTAAGGACCTTGCCTGCGGCCTGATAGTTCTTCTGTCCCAGGAAGACTGATATCATTGTGGAAGCTCCCACGCCCACGAGGGTGCCAAGGGCTACCGAAAGGTTCATCAGCGGGAAGGTCACGGCAAGGCCGGAAATCGCATAGGACCCGAAATCCTTGATGTGGCCTATGTAGATGCTGTCAACCATATTATACAAAGAAGATGCAGTCATCGCTATGATAGCGGGGACCGCATACTCCATAAGTAATTTGCTGACTTTCTTTGTTCCCAGTTCTGTGGGAACGTGGCTCGATGTCGCCATCGGCTAAAATTCTGTGTTTATGGTTGTTCTACAATTTCTATTTCAAAGCAGAGAGGAGAGTAAGGGGGGATTGAACTGCCGCTTCCGGAAGATGAGTAACCGTTGGCGGAAATAAAGTAGCATACTCCTTTTTCAAACTCCTTCATATTGTAGAGCGTGTTGTAGAAACCGGCGATGACCGAGCTCCCGGATAGGGTGATTGAACTTGCATCGCTGCTCCACTCAACTTTTACGGGCTCGTATGTCTTGCTTGAACTGTAGATATTGTTGTCCTTGGCCACATTCTCTATGGTGGTGTCGAATACCTGGCCGTTCAGAAGTTTTCCGGTGTAATTGATGTAAATTGTAGTGTCGCTGGGGAACTCTGCATCGCTTGTAGGAGGCGTTGTCTGATAGTAATAGAGACCATAGGAAACAGAGTCCGGAGCGGCTTTGTACAACTTGTAGAGGTGGGTTTCAAGCGAGTCGATCTCCCATTTGTCCACATCTGTAGTGTAATCTACCAGTTTTACGGTGTACATTGCGTTGGAAGAAGATGTGGAAGCGTTCTTGAAGTATTCT
>JBGVAW010000052.1:0-13250 GCA_045224955.1 Candidatus Cryptobacteroides sp. | reverse complement strand
CGAAAGTTTTTTGTCTAACTTTCGGGGTTCATGTCACTTTTTGGTCAGCCTCTTTTTGTTTATTTCTTGGGCCTTAGGAGGATGTTGATGTCGATGCCTTCGATTTTGTAGCCTTTGAAGCGTTTGCGGCTGAGTTTTTCGATGACGGAGTCTATGAGTTCGTCGGTAGGCAGGTCACGGAAACTGTGATTTACAGTATCGTAAAGATGAATGTGCTTGCCTATGGTAGCATCGAAATACATCTTGTTGTTGGCGCTTAGCCTATAGCGGTAGATTCCGGCATCGGCCAGTTGGGTGAGGATGTTGTAGATTGACGACTGGGTTATTTTTGCGCCGGGCGCCAGCTGGATAATGCTCTTCTCTACGTCCTCTGCGCTCCCGTGCCCAAGTTCCATCATAGCCCTGTGTACGGCCAGTCTCTGGGCAGTAGCCTTGAGCCCCCTCTTTTTAAGGAGGGAACGGAACTCCGTCATATCCGGAATATGTATTGCCGATTGTGCCATAGGTATGCAAAGATAATATTTTTTGAATAAAAAAAGCTCCCGGGTGTGAGACATAGAACTTCGCCTGATGAAGCTGGGTGAGTATTTCTAAAAAATAAGTATATTTGCAGGTTAAACTAAGGTTGAACAAGAATGGAAGATATCAGAAATTGCGTTATCATAGGCTCGGGCCCTGCAGGTTATACTGCAGCTATTTATGCCTCCCGCGCCGGGCTGGCTCCGCTTCTTTATCAGGGACTGGAGGCAGGCGGACAGCTCCTTACCACAACGGTAATAGAGAACTTCCCCGGCTTCCCGGACGGAGCAGATGCCACCAAGCTTATGGCCGATATGATGGCCCAGGCAAAGAGGTTCGGGACCGAGGTTCGCTCCGGAGTCATAACAGAAGCCAAGCTGGACGCATCTCCCTTCACCCTTAAGGACGATGCCGGACGCACCATCGTTGCCAAGACGGTAATTATTGCCACCGGCGCAACCGCCCGCTACCTTGGACTGCCCTCCGAGACCAAGTACAAGGGCCTTGGCGTATCGGCCTGCGCAACCTGCGACGGATTTTTCTACCGTGGAAAGGACGTGGCCGTCGTAGGCGGCGGCGATACTGCCTGTGAAGAGGCCGTATATCTTGCCAACCTCTGCCGCAAAGTCTATATGATAGTAAGAAGAGACGTTTTCCGCGCCTCCAAGGCAATGCAGGAAAAGGTTGCTGCCTGCGAAAACATAGAGGTCCTTTGGAACTGCAACACCACCGAGGTCCTTGGCGACGAGGCCGGAGTAACCGGAGCCAGACTTACAAGAAAAGATGGTAAGGTTTTTGATATAAAGGTGGACGGTTTCTTCCTGGCCATCGGCCATCACCCCAATTCCGAGCTTTTTGCCGGATATATCGATAGGGATGCCGATGGTTACATTATTGCGCAGCCGGGCTCTTCCCGCACCAACGTAGAGGGAGTCTTCGCCGCAGGCGATGTAAGGGACAGAAACTATCGTCAGGCAATTACCGCTGCGGCATCGGGCTGTATGGCCGCACTTGACGCAGAGCGTTTCCTGGCAGAACACAAGAAATAGAAAATAGAAACATTATATGAGAATTTTTAGATTATCTCTCGCAATTCTTTTGGTAGCAGGGGCAGCGATGTCCTGCACAACCAAATTCGACAGGCTGCTTATCAGCAACGATGTGGACGAAAAGTACAATGCCGCCTTCGAATACTACAACAACCATAAATATGGCAGGGCCGCATCCCTGTTCGAGTCACTTTCCGTGATGACAACAGGAACCGAGAGGGACGACACCGTGCAGTACTACTGGGGCCTGAGCAACTACAAGCGCAAGGATTATTACTCTGCAGAGGGAAACTTCACCAAATTCATCACCAACTTCCCTATAAGCCAGTTCACTCCCGAGGCCCGCTTCCTTAGAATTGACTGTCTCTTCCGCTCTACGCTCAGATACGAGCTGGACCAGAGTCCCACATACACCGCGCTTACCGCAATGGAGGAATACCTCAGGGATTACCCGGATTCTGACCGTGCCGCCGAGTGCAGGTCTATGGCAAAGAAACTGAACGACCGTCTGGACAGGAAGGCCTACGAGAACGCCAAGCTTTATTATAAGATGGAAGATTACAAGGCTTCCAGAGTGGCCTTCAAGAATATCATCAAGGACGACCCCGAGACAATCTACCGCGAGGATGTGCTCTATTACATTGCGATGTCCTCTTACAAGTACGCCAAGAACAGCGTAACTGAGAAGCAGAGGGAAAGGTATATGGACTTTATGGACGACTACCTTAACTTCGTGGGCGAGATTCCGGATTCTCCTTACAAGAAAGAGTTGGACGCAATGTATCTGAGAGCCCAGAGGGCCATTGGACGCGAGGTAGGAGAGGATATTACCGATTTTATGAACGATCGTGACTTCGAGAAAGACCGCCGCGCCGCAGAGAAAGCCGCAAACAAAAAGTAACCATCGACAAAAAATTTAAAAATTTTGAAACTTTCCGATACTGCCATCAGGTATAAGAAAGTAGATAAATGAAGAAAGATATGGATAAGAAAAAAGTTCCTAACAACACTGTAACCCGTGACATCAAAGAGCTTGCAGAGCCTACGGGAAATATTTACGAATCGGTAGTAGTTCTTTATAAGAGGGCAAACCAGATTGCCCTGAGCGAGAAGAAAGAGCTTAACAAAAAGCTGGAGGACTTCCGCAACGAGCGCGATACTATGGAGGAAGTGTTCGAAAACCGCGAGCAGATAGAAATCTCCAAGTATTATGAGAGGCAGCCTAAGCCCAGCCTCGTGGCCATTGAAGAGTTCAAGGAAGGAGACCTTTATTACCGTATGGCTCAGAACGAGAAAGAGGATTAATTTTCCTGAATGTTCTGATGCTTAAGTCGTTACAGATAAAGAATTATGTTTTGATAGACTCGCTGGAAGTGAATTTTCCGGCGGGTCTGGTCATTATTACCGGAGAGACCGGTGCCGGAAAGTCCATTTTGCTTGGAGCCGTATCGCTTTTGACGGGCGGCAGGGCCGATGCTTCCGTGGTAGGTCCGGCGGGTGACAACTGCGTCGTGGAAGGCGAGTTCTTCTGCGGCGGGGATGAAACCCTCAAGGCCTATTTCCAGGAAGAGGATTTGCCCTGGGAAGACGGCAACATAGTTCTTAGAAGGGTGGTGTCCGGCAATGGCCGTTCCCGCTGTTTTATCTGCGACGAACCCGTGTCAAAGGAAGTGCTGGCGGAAATATCGTCCCGCCTGGTAGATATACACTCCCAGCATCAGACATTAAAACTGTCAGACCCTGCCTTCAGGCTGGAGGTTCTTGACACTTATGCCTCCAATGCAGACCTGCGCGGCCAGTGTGCCGCGGCATTCAAGGGCCTTCAGGAGCAGCGCCGTCTTTTGGCCGATGTCACCGGAAACCTTGAGCGTATCCTTAGGGAAAAGGATTATAACGAGCTTATGTACAGCCAGCTTCACGAGGCCCGTCTTCGCGCGGGTGAGCTGGAAGAACTGGAGGCAGAACAAAAGATTCTGTCAAATGCAGAAGAGATTAAGCTCTCCCTGCTAAAGGTAGAGAATCTTCTTGGCGGGGACGAGGAACAGTCTCTTACCGCAAAACTTAAGGAAGCCTCCAGAATACTTTCCAAACTGGCGGCCTTCGTCCCTATTGCAGAAGAACTTTCCGGAAGGATAGATTCTGCAAGGGCAGAGCTGGATGACATTCTCTCCGAGGCATCTTCGCTGGAAGAGTCAACCGAGGTGTCCCAGGAAAGGCTGCAGGCCGTAGAAGAAAGGATGTCCCTGCTTTACTCCCTTATGTCAAAGCACTCCGCTAGAACGGTTGAGGAACTCATCGCCAAGAGGGACGCTTTGTCCGGCGAGATTTCCGGCGCAGAGGACTTGGAGCAGCAGAAGAAAGACATAGAAAAGGCTATAGAAGAAGGGGAGAAGAAACTCAAGGATATATCGGCCAGCCTGCACGAAAGCCGCAAGGCTGCCGCAAAAGAGTTTGCAGCTGAGGTTACAAAGTCCCTTGCCCTCCTTTCGCTGGAAGGCTCTAAATTCGGGGTTGACTTGGTTGATGCAGCCCAGAGCGCTACCGGAACCGATGCCGTTGTATTTACCTTCTGCGCCAGGGGAGCGGCTCCGGCTGATGTAAGCCGCGCTGCCTCCGGAGGCGAGCTCTCCAGAATAATGCTTTCCGTCAAGGAACTTATGGCCGCCCACAGCGCGATGCCAACTATGATATTTGACGAGATTGATACCGGCGTGTCCGGCAGCGTTGCCGATGCCGTAGGTTCAATGATATGCAGGATGGGCGAGAATATGCAGATCTTCGCCATCACCCATCTGCCTCAGGTGGCTGTCAAGGGCCAGGCTCACCTTGTAGTTACCAAGGAAGTATCGCCACAGGGGACGGCGATATCCAGAATCCATCAGCTCAATGATGAGGAAAGGGTAGATGAAATAGCCCGTCTTCTTAGCGGCTCCCAGATTACGCCGCAGGCAAGGGCTAACGCGAAAACTCTTTTACAGAGTAGTCAGAACCGTAAATAATCCTTCTGATACCGGTATTTACGAATCCGTTCCCGGACTTCTCTATCTTGAAGTCCGATTGCAGCATCTTTGTGGTAGAGGCGGAAGAAAGCTGCGAAGGCCACCTGTGTCCAAGGTCGTGGCAGGTCTTAATGAAGTAAGAAGCCACATCGTAGCCCTGGAAGGCGAACTGGCTGGGCTCGGTGCCAAAGAGCGCCCTGTAAGACATCAGGAAGCGCTTAACCCTGGGGTCATTATAATCTATGAAATAGGAGCAGCAGACGTGGAGGTTCACGCTGTGCAGATTTTCTACGTCGATGGTGTTGAAAGACCTTATCTTGGAAGCGCTGTAAAGCACAACATTTATCTTATTGTAGATGATAAGGTTGAGGTTGCGCACAACATCGTTCACAAAGGCCTCGTTCTCTGAAAGCACAACCACCCTGTTGGTGATTTCCGGAACCATCACGGCAGAAATATCGGTGAGGATGTCCCTTCCCTGAAGAATGTCGTAAGAGAAGGTCTTATACTTTACGTATGCCGAATCCAGAGTAGCCTTGAAGGCCTTCATACCGGCAGAAAGAATAACGGCATTCTCTGAAATAAGCACTACGTTGTCTGCAAGGCTGTAATCCTCCAGAAGCCAGGCGGCCAGGTCTGTGTATTGGTTCACGGACGAAGAAGGGGCCTGGATGAAGTTCGCTGAAGAATCGGCCAGAGCGATAGCCCTGGGATCGAGAGGAGAAATGATGGGAGTCCTCTCCTCTGCGCTCAGTATGTTCTCTATCTGCGAATAGGACACAGGGCCTATGACCATATCGGCCTTCTGAATTTTCTCAAGGGTTTCCTCGTTAATCTGCTCTTTGCTAAGGTCAAGGGTCTGGATGTCGCTGGCAATGCCCTTATCTCCAAGATCCTTTACGGCCATAAGCGCGCCGGAGTAGAAATCAAGGTAATTGTCGTTGGAACCATCGTCCGCCCCGAGAGGCAGCATAATCAGGGCATCGACCTTATTCTTGAACCCGAATACCGAACTCCAGGACCAGGGCTGATCCTCCTGAGCCGGAGGGTTTTGATCCTGGTTCAGGCTTTCAATCCGATTGACATCTTCATTCTGGCCAACAGCCTGATTATTATTTATTTCCTGGTTCTGATTGATATTCAGGTCCCGATTGGGATTATCTCCCTCTTGCCGGTTTTCTTCTACGGACTGATTGTTCTGTACGGACTGATTTTCCAGTGAGGACTGATTGTTTCCCTGTGCGGAATTATTTCTATGTGTAGCCTGGTACAGGTAGTATTTATATAGGTCTGCAGGAATCTTCAGTTCCTGTCCCTTTTTAACCTTTGCCTTGGGAAGGTTGTTCACCTCTACTATGACCTCTATGGGTACGTTGTACTTTTTGGCAATATCGTTGATGCCCTCGTACCAGCGAACCTTGTGGATAATGTATTCCGGCACTTCCTGCGCCTTTGCCGTTATGCTGAATAACGGCAAAAGGCACAGAGCCAGTATTGTTATTATCCTTTTAAGGGTCATTTCAGGTGTGGAGTCAATTACTCGATTTCGCCCTTGGCTTTCTTTGCAACGTACTCCTCGTTGAGGCCGGAGATAATCTCGTCGGTGATATCCAGACCGGCATCACCTGCAGCTACGTTGGCGTTGCCCTGGTTGGTGATGATAAGGCCGAAGTGCTTGGTCTCGTTATACTTCTGGATGTACTCGAAGATGGCGTTTCCAATCTTGTTGAGAGTGGTAGCCCTTTCTTCTGCTACAATCTGCTGCTGCTGCTGATAGTACTCCTCGAACTTCTGCTGCTTCTCCTGGAGTTCCTGGCTCTTGCGCTGAATCTGGAAGGAGGTGAGCTCGTTCTTGTTAACCTGATTCTGGAAGGTGTTAATCTGGTTCTGGAGCTGGTTGCCGCGGCGTGTAACCTCGTCGGTAATGCCCTTGATTTTCTTCTCAGTTGCATCGCCAAGTTCATTGGCATAATCGTACTCGTTAACAACCCTGTCAAAGTTGAAATATACTATTGAACCGGGCGCTGCGGTTACTGAATCTGCGACAGCTGCGCAATTGTTGCTGCTGCTTTTGCAGCCGCCGCTAATCTGGAGAATGCCAAGAATGATAACTGCCACGATGGCAATTACGCTGAGAATCATTGATTTGTCTTTCATATTCCTTTATTTTTTTGTTTTCTTCGGTAAAATGTAACTTACAAATATAAGCAGTTTCAGACAAACCGCCTAAATATTTCTGCAATATTGCTCCTGACCCTTCTGAATTGCAGCCAGATAGGCCTTAACAGTCGCTTCCATTCCCATATACAGGGCATCGCAAATAATGGCGTGTCCAATTGATACTTCATCGGTCCAGGGAATCTTTTCAATGAAGAAGGCCAGGTTGTCCAGATTAAGGTCGTGGCCGGCATTCAGCCCCAGCCCGCAGGCCTTGGCCGTCTGAGCGGCAAGAACGTAATCCTTAACGGCAGCATCGGCCCCGGAATAAAACTCCTCGGCGTAGGCCGCTGTATAGAGTTCTACCCTGTCGCATCCGCAAAGGGCTGCCCCTTCTACTGCCGCGGGAGTGGGATCAACAAATATGGAGGTGCGTATCCCCTTGGATTTGAACTCCTTACAGATTTCGGTAAGGAAGCTGCGGTTTTTTACGGTGTCCCAGCCGGCGTTGGAGGTTATGGCGTCCGGG
This sequence comes from Candidatus Cryptobacteroides sp., assembly GCA_045224955.1. GTDB lineage: Bacteria > Bacteroidota > Bacteroidia > Bacteroidales > UBA932 > Cryptobacteroides. Next base: position 5,997 of record JBGVAW010000052.1, on the reverse strand, counting down.
GCGTCTGGAACCAAAGTTACCTGGTCCGGTATCACCTTGCACACAAGGTCCGTGAAACTCTGTATCGGGTTGCCTTCTATGTTGAATTCTGTCGTTATCAGAGGCCTTATCTCCAGAACATCGCTGTAGCGGATGTGTCTTTCGTCCGGGCGGGGGTGTACGGTAATTCCCTGGGCCCCGAACTGCTCGCATCTTAAGGCGGCCTCTTTTACGTTTGGCATATTGCCGCCGCGGGCATTTCGCAGCGTGGCGACTTTGTTGATATTAACGCTTAATCTGGTCATAGCTGAGTGTTGTTAAACGTACAAAAATAGTCATAATTGTGGAGTTTTGTAAATAAAATATTATTTTTGGCAACTGATTTGAAACATACCAGCAGATGATAATTGGCCTATTTATTATTAAAGAGGAAGTTAGAAGCGACAAGAGATTTGTAAATCTTTGCAATGAATTACGCGAAGCTTCTTACGAGTTGTACGAGATTTCTTCCAAGGCAGACCTCCGCCCCCAGACAGACCTTGTCCTGAGTATAGGCGGTGACGGTACCTTCCTTACCGCAGCTCAGACGGTTGCAGACGTAGGTATTCCTATTCTGGGAGTTAATTTCGGCCGCCTTGGCTTCCTGTCAGAGAACAGCCCGGAGGCAGTGCTTCCAGCCCTTCTTTCCGGGGAATTCTCCGTTGAGTACAGAACTATGCTCAACGCCACCCTCAAGGGAGAGAACGCGCGCAAGCAGATAGGCCTTCTGCCCTATGCGGTAAACGAAGTTTCCATCCACCGTACAGGCGTGGGAGTATTGGGTATCGATGTATCCGTAAACGGTATTACCCTTCCTACGTATTGGGCCGATGGTTTATTGGTGGCTACCAGTTCCGGTTCCACGGCATATGCGCTCTCTGTGGGCGGCCCCATCTGTATGCCGGACACCAAGGTGATGATCATTGCTCCTATATGCCCTCACAACCTTAATGTTCGCCCTCTGGTAGTGTCCGATACGTCTAAAATCACCATCAACATAAAGTCCAGGGACCCTAAGGTTACAATGACTATGGATAATAAAACCGTAGAGATTGACCCGGACTGGACCTTGGAAGTCGCTATGGCACAGTTTTCGTTAAAACGTATCCGGCTCGCGACATCCGAATTTGTTTCTGCCCTTACAAGCAGGCTGTTCTGGGGCGAGGACAAGCGAAATATTTGATTTTCTCTTAAATGCAGTCAGAAACCGCAATTTGTAAGCCCCGTCACGTCTCCATTATTATGGATGGTAACGGAAGATGGGCTCAGGAACGTGGCCTGGAAAGGGTTCAGGGCCATCTTCGTGGCGTAGAAAGCGTAAGAGCCGTAACGGAAGAAAGTGTGCGGCAAGGGATTGAGTATCTTTCCCTTTATGCTTTTTCTACAGAGAACTGGGGGCGCCCCAAGGAAGAAGTATCTTACCTTATGTCCTTGATGTTCAAGTCTATAATGAACGAGCTGGACAATTTTATGCGCAACGGCATAAGGTTCCTGGTACTGGGAGACAAGGAGTCCCTTCCGGAGATACTTCAGGAATCCATCGCCAACGCAGAAAAGGCAACATCGGCCAATAAAACCCTTACCCTTATTCTCTTCCTCAGCTACAGCGGCAAGTGGGATATTCTTAATGCCGCGAAGCGGCTTGCAAAGGCTGCCACGGAGTCCGGAAACCCGGATGAGTACCTCTCCAAGGTAGAGGAAAAAGATTTTTCCGATTTTCTTATCACTGCCGGCATTCCGGATCCGGACCTTATAATAAGGACATCCGGAGAGCAGCGCATAAGCAATTATCTGCTGTGGCAGGGAGCGTATTCGGAGTTCTATTTTCCTGAGGTTCAATGGCCTGATTTCAGAGAAGAGGAATACAAAAAGGCTCTGAAAGTATTCGCTTCCAGAGACCGTCGTTATGGAAAAGTAAAATAAATGTCATATATTTGTAGGTTGTAAAGAATGCGTATGAGAAGATTTTACAAGATATCGGGCATTTTGGCGGCAATGTTAATGCTGCCCTATGTGCTTAACGCTCAGGACAATCTGCCGGAATTCAGTTACTCTTCGCCCAAGAAATACATAGTGGGAGGAGTAAAGGTCGATGGTAATACATATTTCAGCGATAATCAGATTATCCAGTTGTCCGGTCTGTTCAGAGGCACAAGAATCACCGTTCCCGGTGAGGATATTTCCAATGTGGTCAACAGGCTCTGGGCACAGAGGTATTTCAAGGATGTATCCGTTACTGCGGACTCTGTTTCTGCAGGTCAGGATTCAATATACCTTAGGATTGTGATTAAGGAGCGCCCCAGGGTGTCCCGCTGGTCTTATTCCGGCGTTAAGAACGGAGAGAAGAAGGACCTTATCGAGCGCCTTAACCTCAAGAGGGGAGGCGAGTTCTCCGACTACGTATCCAAAACAAGCTGCGACATTATAACCCGCTACTTCAAAGAGAAGGGTTTCGACGACGTAAAGGTTACTCCTCAGGTTCAGAAGGACACCATCGTCAAGAATGCCATAAGGGTTAACTTCCAGATAGAAAAGGGTAAGAAAGTTAAGATTAAGGACATCAACTTCTCCGGAAACGATCATCTCAGCGATTACCGCCTGGCCCGCTCAATGAAGAAGACCAAGGCCAAGAAGTGGTACAACTTCTTTAACAGCAAGAAGTTCAACGCCAAGGAGTTCGAGAACGACAAGAAGAACCTTATCTCTGCATTCAACGAGGCCGGTTACCGCGATGCCCGTATCGTTAAGGATTCTGTTTACAAGCTTCCTGACGGAAGGGTAAGCATCGACCTTAAAATAGATGAAGGTCCCCGTTACTACTTCAGGAACATTACCTGGACCGGAAACTCCGTTTACAGTGCCGACGTGCTCAACTCGGTGCTCCGTATAGACAAGGGCGATGTTTACGATATGGTAACTATGGAGAAGAGATTGCTTGGAGGCGGAAAGCAGACAGACTACGATATTGCCAAACTTTACCGCGACAACGGCTACCTCTTCTTTAACGTAAAGCCTGTGGAACTTAATATCGACGCTGACTCCGTAGATGTAGAAATGCGTATAGTCGAGGGCAAGCAGGCAACTCTCAACAATATCATTATCAATGGCAACGACCTTACTAACGAGAGGGTAGTACGCCGCCAGATATTCACCCGCCCGGGTTACCTTTACAGCCAGTCAGACTTCGAGCGTTCCCTCCGTGAAATTGCTTCAATGGGTCAGTTCGACCCTGAAACCTCCTACAGCTCGGAAGGTTATTCAATTCTCCCGGACGAGAAAAACAGTACCGTAGACCTTGTTTACAATGTTACCGAGAAACCTTCCAGCCAGTTGGAACTCTCCGGAGGTTGGGGCGCCAAGACCTTCATCGGAACGGTTGGTCTCAGCTTCAACAACTTCTCTACAAGAAGGTTGCGTGACAAATCGGCCTGGAGGCCTGTTCCTCTGGGAGACGCCCAGACCCTTGCACTCCGTCTGCAGACCAGCGGTACTTATTATACAGCCCTTTCCCTCAGCTTTATGGAGCCTTGGCTCTTTGGAAAGAAGCCTACTTCCCTCAGCCTTTCTGCATACTACACCCGTCAGACAGACTCCTACCTGGCCTGGAACATCTTCAGCCACGACAGGCAGATGGAAATCTTCGGTTTCTCCGGCGGTATAGGAAAGAGGCTTAACTGGCCCGACAACTACTTTGTGCTTTATCAGGGTGTCGGTTGGCAGGTTTACAAACTAAGGAACTGGTATTCCAATTACTTTATCTTTGACGATGGTGTGGCTCACAACCTAAGTTACACTGTCTCCCTGTCCAGAAACTCCACTGACCAGCAGATTTATCCCCGTCAGGGATCCGATATTTCCCTGTCCCTCCAGCTCACCCCTCCTTTCTCATTGTTCAGAAGGACAGACAAGGGTACTCTGGATGCCAACGGAAATCCTGTAAAGGTAAAGAGCTACAAAGATATCAACTACGACAACTGGACCGCCAAGCAGCGATATAAATGGATTGAGTATCACAAGTGGACGCTTAAGGCAGACTTCTACACCAAACTTGTGGGAGACCTCGTGCTCAAGACAAAGGCTCAGTTCGGTTACCTTGGATATTACAACCGCCGTTGGGGTTATTCCCCGTTCGAGGGCTTCCTCGTGGGTGGTGACGGTATGACCGGTTACAACAACTATGGTAATGACGTTGTTTCCCTGCGCGGTTACGAGAATTACGCTCTTACTCCGTTCGAGGCCACAACCTACAACAGCAACGGTTACAACTATGCCGGTAACGTTTACGATAAGTTCACCGTAGAACTTCGCTTCCCCTTCATTATGCAGCCTCAGTCAACTATTTACGGATTGCTGTTTGCCGAAGGTGGTAACGCCTGGTCCGATATCAAGAACTTTAACCCGTTCAATATCAAGAGGTCTGCGGGTGTCGGCGTAAGAATCTATCTCCCCGTTGTGGGCCTCATCGGTATAGACTGGGGATATGGCTTCGACAAGGATGCCAGCGGCAGCAAGGGCGGCGGACAGTTCCACTTTATCATAGGCCAGGAATTCTAATGGTCTGATATTTGTTGGAGTGACGATTTGCAAACAGACAATAAAACAAAAAATTAATAATATGAAAAAATTAATCCTTATCGCCGCAGTGGCATTTATCGGTATCTCCGCTTCGGCTCAGAGCGCTAAGTTCGCTCACGTTAATTACGAGGAACTCGTAGTGCTTGCTCCCGCAGCAGACTCTGCACGCGCAGTTTTGCAGAAGGCTCAGAAAGATGCTTATGACGAGCTTCAGATGATGCAGGAAGAGGCACAGAACAAATATCAGCAATATCAGCAGAACGCTGCAAACTGGACAGCCTCTGTAAGAGAGAGCAAGGAGCGCGAGCTCAACGAGATTTCTAACCGTCTCCAGGACTTCCAGCAGTCTGCACAGGCAGAGCTCCAGCAGCTTCAGAATACCAAGATGGCTCCTATTTACCAGAAGGCCCGCGAGGTTGTGAACGATCTTGCAAAGAAAGGCGGATACATCTATGTATTTGAGGCTTCATCAGTTCTTTATCTGGATCCTGCACAGAGCACAGATCTTACCCCTGCAGCCCGTAAGGCAATGGGTATTCCCGAGGGCAGAACACTGGAAAGTCTGCAGGCAGAGATTCAGGCACAGCAGCAGGCTCAGTAATATCGCCGACATAAATATATAAGGATGAAACTTTTTACGGTTTCATCCTTTTTTTATTAGAATTTTTGAACATTGTATCGTTTTTATTATTAGATTTGCAACCGATAAGAAAGGATTTACTTTTACATCGAAAGAATAAACTAAAAAACCAATATTAATTTTTCAATTACGAAATGAAGACACAAGAAATTATGGCCAAACTTCAGGCCAAGTACCCGCTTGAGAAGGAGTATCTCCAGGCTGTTCAGGAAGTATTAGAGTCTATCGAGGACGTTTACAACCAGCATCCTGAGTTCGAGAAGGCAAAGATCGTTGAGAGGATGGTAGAGCCCGATCGTATCTTCACATTCAGAGTTACTTGGGTTGATGACAAGGGTGAGGTTCAGACAAACCTCGGTTATCGCATCCAGTTTAACAGCGCAATCGGTCCCTACAAGGGAGGTCTCCGCTTCCACAAGGCTGTTACCCCTTCAATGCTTAAATTCCTCGGTTTCGAGCAGACCTTCAAGAATGCTCTTACAACCCTTCCTATGGGTGGTGCAAAGGGCGGTTCTGACTTTGACCCCGTTGGCAAATCTAACGACGAAATTATGCGTTTCTGCCAGGCATTTATGCTTGAGCTCTGGAACTGCATCGGCCCTGACCAGGATATTCCTGCAGGCGACGTAGGCGTAGGCGGTCGTGAGATTGGTTTCCTCTATGGTATGTACAAGAAACTGGCTCGCCAGTACAACACCGGCGTTCTTACCGGTAAGGGCGGCACCTGGGGCGGTTCTATCCTTCGTCCTGAGGCTACCGGTTTC
>JBGVAW010000051.1:0-48742 GCA_045224955.1 Candidatus Cryptobacteroides sp. | reverse complement strand
TGACTGCTGCAGCACAGAGTATGGCGCAGCCAGGGCCGGAGCGGAGGAGTTCTCCACATCGGAAAAAGAAATCCGCAAAAGGCTTCTTCTGACAGACGAGATGCGCCTTATCGTTATGTTCGAGGAGTCCTTCCCTTCTTCCGGATACATAGACTGCCTTGACTTCCTGAAGCACCTTGAGAACGAGAATGCCGTAATAGACCTCTTCTCCCTTGGGAAGCTGCGCACGATGACGGAGACTCTGCGCAAAATTACAGCCTTCTTTGGTTCCGTCAAAGACGGGGTTTACCCTAACCTTAAGCGCTTTGTCTCAAAGGTAAGCTATTTCCCGGAGGTTCAGCGCAGGATAGACCGCATAATAGACAAGTTCGGAAATGTAAAAGATACGGCGTCGGACGATCTTCTTAAAATACGTGAGAGCCTTAAGGAAAAGGAAGGCAGCCTGTCAAAGAAAGCATCGGCCATCCTGAAAAAGGCCCAGGCCGACGGTATAGCCGCAGAGGATGCCGCCGTCACCATCAGGGACGGGAAACTTCTTATTCCTGTTAATTCCTCCGGAAAAAGGGGACTTCCCGGGTTTGTGTACGATGAGTCTGCAACGGGAAAAACTACCTACATAGAGCCGGCGGAGGTTGTGGCCCTGGAAAACGAGATTGTAGAATTGCGTCTCCAGGAGCAAAGGGAGATTGCAAAAATCCTGGCCGCCTTCAGCGATTTTCTGCGTCCTTATGTACCGGAACTCATCAAGGGAGCCATTTGCGTAGGAGAGCTGGACTTCATTATGGCAAAGGCCCAGGTGGCCTTGCAGTACATCGCCGGAATGCCGGTCATCTCTCAGGACGGGCAGCTGCATCTGCGCAAGGCAAGGCATCCGCTTCTGGAAAAATCGCTCAAGAAAGAGGGAAAGCCCATTGTGCCGCTTACGGCCAGCCTTACCAAGGACAAGCACATTCTGCTTATTTCCGGGCCCAATGCCGGGGGTAAGTCTGTCTGCCTTAAGACCGTGGGACTGCTTCAATATATGTTCCAGTGGGGAATGCTTATCCCTACGTCGGAGACCTCCGAACTGCCTGTCTTTGACAGGATAATGGTAGATATCGGCGACGGGCAATCTCTGGAAAGCGACCTTAGTACCTATAGCGCCTTCCTTACCTCAATGAAGGATATGTTGGCCAAGGCCGATGGTAAAACGCTTGTGCTCATAGATGAGTTTGGCTCCGGCACGGAACCGGCCGCAGGCGGAGCCATTGCAGAGGCCATACTTAATGAACTGGATAAACGCGGGGTTTACGGCGTTATCACCACCCACTATACAAATCTTAAACTCTATGCCTCCCGCGAGGGGGTTGGCGTAGTGAACGGGGCAATGCAGTTCGATGCCAAGAACATCGTTCCTCTCTTTGCCCTGGAGATGGGGCTCCCCGGCAATTCCTTTGCCTTTGAGTTGGCCAGGAAGATGGGACTTCCGGAGCCCATAGTGAAGGACGCAGAGGAGAGGGCCGGCGAGGAGTATGTTGGCATGGAGAGAAACCTGCGCAAAATTGTGCGCAACAGAAGGGCTTTGGACGAGAAGCTGGAAAGAATCCGCCATACCGACAAGGCTCTTGAGAATATTACCGACCGCTACCAGAAGGAACTGGAGGAAATAAAGAAGAAGAAAAAGGATATTCTTGACCAGGCCAAGAAAGAGGCTGAGGATATTGTAAAGGGAGCCAACAAAGAGGTAGAAAACACCATCCGTACAATAAAGGAGGCCCAGGCAGAGAAAGAGCGCACTAAAGAGGCTCGCTCGCAGCTTCAGGGCTTTATGGCCGCCCTTGGAAGGCAGAAAGAGGCCGAGCAGAACAACCACGATAATTACATAGAGGAAAAACTTCGCCGCCTGGAAGACCGCAATGCCCGCAAGGCTGCAAGGAACGGCGGCAGGCAGCGCAAACAGGAAGAGGCCCCCGCCCCGGTTCAGGAGACAATTCAGAGGAGCGGCCCCCTTATGGTGGGAGAAAAGGTTAGACTTTTGTCCAACGGAATGGTTGGAGAGGTTTCAAAGGTATCGGGAAAGGCCGTTACCGTAATAGTGGGCAACATAACCACCAAACTGTCTCCGGACAAGCTGGAGCGAATATCCTCCAACGAGTTCAAGGCAGCTACAAAGAGCCAGGTTTCGGCGGCAAGACCACTCCAGAGACAGGACCCTATGATAATGGAGCGCAAACTTAACTTTAAGCCTGAGCTGGACGTCAGGGGCGAAAGGCTTCAGGATGCGCTGGAGAAGGTAATAATGTTCATCGATGATGCAATGATGTTGGATATGAGTTCCGTGCGCATAGTCCACGGCAAGGGCACGGGAGTGCTTCACCAGGAGATTCAGAAACTGCTTAAGACAATGAACGGAGTAGCCGAGGTGAAGGATGAGCATATACAACAGGGCGGAAGCGGAGTAACGGTTGTGAAGTTTGTATAATGAGCGGGAATATAGAGAAAGGAAGGAGAGGAGAAGATGCTGTTGCCCAATATCTTATGAAAAAAGGGCATACCATCGTAGAAAAAAACTGGAGAAGCGGACATTTAGAGATAGATCTCATTACTTTAGATAGTTTCGGCTTACATTTTGTAGAGGTAAAGACCCGGCAACAGGGCAGCCCTTTCTCTCCCCTGGAAAGCGTGGATGCTGCAAAGCAAAAGAATCTTACCAAGGCCGCGCTTCGCTTTCTGGGTACAAAAGGACGGAATATTGGACAGGTAGAGGCTTTTTTTGATGTTGCCTCCGTTTATTTGGAAGAAGACTCCGCACAGATAGAGTACATTCCAAACGCGTTCATACCAATAATGTATTAGAAGAGATCTTATGCTTGACAAAAATTTCTACTGCGTGCTTATGGCCGGTGGCTTCGGCGACAAGTTGTGGCCCTGGAGCCGGGAAGACAAGCCCAAACAGTTCATTCCGTTTAGCACAATAGAGAAATCTATGGTTAGAATGGCCTATGAACAATGCCTTCAGGTAGTGCCGGCAGAAAATGTTCTTGTTATCACTCTTGAAAAATTCCAGGACCGCGTTCGCGAGGCCATTCCGGAAATTCCCTCAACAAACATTCTTCTGGAACCCGTAGGCCGCCACACCGCACCCTGTACAGTATATTCCACCTACACCATTCTTAAAAGGAACCCCAATGCCGTAATTGCAATGATTACGGTAGACCACATAATAAAAGAGACCGCCCTCTTCTGTTCTACCCTGGAAAAGGCTATGGTAGAATCGTCCAAAAGAGACGCTCTTATGGTTTTGGGAGTTATCCCTTCCCGTCCGGACACCAACTACGGTTACATACAGGCAATGGGAGGAAAGGCCGCACGCAACTCCCACGTTCCCGTGCCGGTAAAAACCTTTACAGAGAAGCCCGAACTTCCTGTGGCCGAGGCTTTTGTACGCAGCGGAGAGTTTTTCTGGAACAGCGGTATTTTCATTGCCAAAGCCTCTGTGCTCCGCGAGGAGTGTGAGGCCTATATGCCGGAGATAACCTCTCTGTTTGCAGGCTGGGAAGATAACCTTGGCACACCATCAGAAAACGTATTCATACAGAAGGTTTACTCTGACAGCCCCAAACTATCCATAGATTACGGAGTTATGGAAAAGACCTCCAGGGCGTGGATATACCCCGTAAGTTTCAAGTGGACAGACGTGGACAGCTGGGAGGTAATTTACAATAACGTCTCCGGCAAAGACAGCGAAGGGATTTTCTGCAACGCTGTCCATAAAATCCTTAAGGACAACGACAACAGTCTCTTCCTTACCAGCAACAAAGAAAAACTTGTGGCTATACGCGGGCTGAAGGACTACGTGGTAATAGACACAGACGATGTCCTGCTCATCTGTCCAAAAGAAAGTGAGGCCTATAACGACCTCACCTCATCTATTGGATTATCGGATTACGAGAAATACCGATAGTTTCCTATTTTACGGTTGATGCTATCTGCAACTCATCCATCTGCTCCTTGTCTATGAGAGAAGGAGAATCTATCATCACGTCCCTACCCTGGTTGTTCTTAGGGAAGGCAATGTAATCGCGGATAGAATCGCTGCCGCCGAACAGGGCGCAAACCCTGTCGAAGCCGAAGGCCAGACCACCGTGAGGCGGGGCTCCGAACTTGAAGGCGTTGATGATAAAGCCAAACTTGTATTCTGCATCCTCGGGCCCGATACCAAGTACCTCGAACATACGCTTCTGCATATCTGCATTGTGGATTCGGATACTTCCGCCGCCAAGCTCTGTGCCGTTAAGCACAAAGTCGTAAGCATTTGCACAAACCCTCTCAAGGTCTTCTTTCTTATCGCTGTAGAACCACTTCTCGTGCTCCGGCTTGGGAGCGGTGAAGGGATGATGCATTGCATAGAAACGCTGGGTTTCGTCGTCCCACTCCAGCAGAGGGAAGTCCACAATCCAAAGAGGAGCGAATACCTTTGGGTCCCTCAGCCCAAGACGGTTGCCCATCTCTATACGCAGAACGCCAAGCATTGTCTGTACCTTGGTACGATTGTTACCGGACATCACAAGGATAAGGTCTCCCTTGGAAGCCTCTGCGGCTGCGGCAAGTTTTTCAAGATCCTCCGGAGCGTAGAACTTGTCTATTGATGACTTGTAAGTTCCGTCCTCGTTTACCTTGATGTAGATAAGGCCCTTGGCGCCCACCTGAGGACGTTTAACCCATTCGGTAAGCTCGTCTATCTGCTTGCGGGTATAGTCTGCCGCACCGGGAACGCTGATGGCGCCAATGTAGGCGGCATCGTCCAAAACAGAGAAGCCCTTGCCCTTTGCAAAGTCCGTGAGTTCGTGGATTGTCATTCCATAGCGGATATCGGGCTTGTCGCTGCCATATTTATCCATTGCCACCTGCCAGCTCATACGAGGTATGGGGTTGGCGATAGTTACGTCGAGTACATTCTTGAACAGGGTTCTCATCATACCCTCGAAGGTGTTGAGAACGTCCTCCTGCTCTACGAAGCTCATCTCGCAGTCTATCTGGGTGAACTCCGGCTGACGGTCTGCACGAAGGTCCTCGTCGCGGAAGCAGCGTACAATCTGGAAGTATCGGTCATAACCGGCAACCATAAGCAGCTGCTTGAAGGTCTGGGGACTCTGGGGCAGGGCGTAGAACTGGCCGGGGTTCATTCGTGAAGGAACCACGAAGTCCCTTGCGCCCTCGGGGGTAGACTTAATGAGATAAGGGGTTTCTATCTCCATAAAGCCCTGGCCGTCAAGGTAATTGCGTACCTCGTGGGCAATGCGGTGCCTGAGCATAAGCGCATCGCGCAGAGGGTTACGCCTGAGGTCCAGGTAACGATATTTCATTCTAAGGTCGTCGCCGCCGTCGCTGTTGTCTTCTATAGTGAATGGAGGGGTTACGGCCTTGTTAAGGATGTTGATTTCCTCTACTTTTATTTCTATATCGCCCGTAGGCATCTTGGAATTCTTGGACTCACGCTCCAGAACCGTTCCTTTTACCTGGATTACGAACTCTCTTCCAAGAGCCGTTGCCGTCTCTACAAGGGCGGCGGGAGCATCTGCCTCTACTACCAACTGTGTAATGCCGTAACGGTCTCTAAGGTCTATGAAGGTCATTCCTCCAAGTTTGCGAGATTTCTGAACCCATCCTGCAAGAGTGACGGTCTTTCCTACGTGTTCTATGCGGAGTTCCCCGCAAGTGTGTGTTCTGTACATTTTGCGAATATTGTTTTCTGACCCGCAAATTTAATAAATTGAAAATAAAATTGTACATTTATCCCCGATTATATTTTATGGATTATAAGTATGGAAGTACGGGCAAAAAAGTCTTTGGGGCAGCATTTTTTAACTGATCAAAGCATAGCCCGCGCAATTGTAGATGCGCTGGGAGGAGGAGACGCTCTTGAAATAGGCCCCGGAATGGGGGTCCTTACCCAATATCTTCTTACAAGGGAAGATGTCAACCTAAAGGCGGTAGAGATTGACGGAGAGTCTGTAGATTACCTTGTTACGCACTTCCCTGCCATTCACGGCAGACTTCTGCAGGCTGATTTTCTCAAAGTTCCCGCAAACGTGTTCTTCCCCGGCTCGTTTAACATAATCGGCAACTTCCCCTACAACATTTCCTCTCAGATCTTCTTTAAGATTCTGGATAACCGGGACAGGGTTCCGGAGGTTGTGTGTATGATTCAGAAAGAGGTGGCGGAGCGCATTGCAGAGAAGCCCGGCAGCAAGACCTACGGCATACTCTCCGTGCTGCTTCAGGCTTGGTACGATATTGAATACCTCTTTTCCGTGGGCTCCGGCTGCTTTGCTCCCCCGCCCAAGGTGCAGTCCGCAGTAATACGCCTGAGGCGCAGTTCCCGCACCTCCCTTGGCTGCGACGAGGCCCTGTTCAAGACAGTTGTAAAGACAGCCTTCGGGCAAAGGCGCAAGACTCTCAGGAACTCCCTTAAGCCGCTTGTGCAGAAGAAAGCAGAAAAAGAAGGATGGGACGCCGGGGCACAGGCTGCCTTCAGCGCAAATCCGGTCTTTGAATTAAGGCCGGAGCGCCTTAGCGTAGAAGACTTTATATCCCTTACGCTGATGCTCTCTTAGAGATTAATTCCAGTAGGAAAGAAATAGTTCTTTATCTGGCGCAGAAGACTCCGAGACGCGGGTTTTAAGGCGCCAGATTTTATTGTATATATACTGCTTGTCTTTCTCCATCAAGGTAGAGATGGTAGTGGAGTTGAAGCCCGCTACGATAAAGCAGAAAAGACGGACATCATCGTCCTTGAGCCTGGGAATCTGTGCCTTGAACTTGGATATCAGGCCGTCCTTCTGCCCGTCCAGGGTCTTTTCCAGCTGGTCCGTGCCGGCCCTGAGGCCTTCTATCACGGATTTGGCCTCTTTGAGCAGCTTGGGTTGAAGATTGTCCGTGCCTTCGTAGATATAGTACTGCTCACACAACCTTTCCAGCACACTGAAGCCCATTTTCTCCATCATCGATGTTTTTTGGGCCGATGCTGCCGTCTGGGCGTCGGAAAGACGGGCCTTCAGGTCCTCTACGATGGCCATTATCCGCTCGTTTTCCTCTATTGCCTGCTCCCGGCGGCGCTTGTCCCTGAGGCGGAGATACTGGAAAAATACAACGACTATTACCAGGGCTGCGACAAAGATAATCCTTACCAGGACCATTCTTTCCCTGGATGCCTCCAGAAGCAGCTCCAGCTCGTGGAAATCCCTGTACAGAGGCTCCCCTTCTTCCTGATAAGCTACTATCTTGCTAGGCTTTAACTGCGCGGCATTCACCTGTAAAGAGTCTTCTGCCGCCACTCCGCAGGGAATGAACAGCAGAAGAACAAAATACAGTAGAATACATCTTTTCACTTAAAGATTCTTAAGCAGATTACGCATATTGACCTTGCGGTCTATGAGTTCGCGAAGTTCAGCGATAGGAACACGTGTCTGTTCCATAGTGTCGCGGTCGCGTACGGTAACGCAATTGTCGCTCATTGTCTCGTTGTCGATGGTTACGCAGAACGGGGTTCCGATTGCGTCCTGACGGCGATAACGCTTACCGATGGAGTCTTTCTCGTCGTACTGATATGCAAAGTCGTACTTGAGTTCGTTTACAACCTCCTGTGCCTTCTCCGGCAGACCGTCCTTCTTTACGAGAGGAAGAACTGCAACCTTGACAGGTGCCAGAGGTGCGGGAATGCTAAGAACTACGCGGCTGTCTCCGCCCTCAAGTTCCTCTACCTTGTAGGAATGTGACAGAACGGCAAGGAACATACGGTCTACGCCGATAGAAGTCTCTACGCAGTAAGGAACGTAGCTCTCGCCGGTCTCGGGATCGAAGTACTGAATCTTCTTTCCGGATATCTTCTGATGGTTTCCAAGGTCGAAGTCGGTACGGCTGTGGATACCCTCAAGCTCCTTGAAGCCAAACGGGAAGTTGAACTCGATATCGGTGGCTGCGTTGGCATAGTGGGCCAGTTTCTCGTGGTCGTGGAAGCGATAGTTCTCTGCTCCCATTCCAAGGTTTACGTGCCAAGCCATACGGTTCTCTTTCCACTTCTTGAACCATTCCATCTCTGTTCCGGGACGGCAGAAGAATTCCATTTCCATCTGCTCGAACTCCTTCATTCTGAAGATGAACTGACGTGCAACTATCTCATTTCTAAAGGCCTTGCCTATCTGGGCTATACCAAAAGGTATCTTCATTCTGCCGGTCTTCTGAACATTCAGGTACTCTACAAAAATACCCTGAGCGGTCTCCGGACGCAGGTAAAGAACATCGTCGGCATTACCTGTGGTGGAACCCTGGGTGCTGAACATAAGGTTGAACTGCCTTACTTCTGTCCAGTTGGCTGTGCCGGAAATAGGACATACAATGCCGCAGTCGATTATGATATCGCGGTAAGCCTTAAGGTCGTTAGCGTCCTCGGCTGCCTTGTAGCGGGTATGTACCTCGTCGTACTTAGCTTTTTCGCGAAGCACATTGGGGTTTGTGGCAAGGAACTGCTCTTCATTGAAAGCGTCACCGAATTTCTTGCGGCCCTTAGCCACTTCTTTGGCGATTTTTTCTTCTATCTTGCCAAGGTAATCCTCTATGAGGTTATCTGCGCGATAGCGCTTCTTAGAGTCTTTATTGTCGATGAGAGGGTCGTTGAAGGCTGCTACGTGGCCGGATGCAACCCAGGTTTTAGGGTGCATAAACACGCAGGAGTCAATGCCTACTACGTTCTCGTTAAGGCGGGTCATTGCCTCCCACCAGTATCTCTTGATATTATTCTTGAGTTCTACGCCCATCTGGCCGTAATCGTAAACGGCGGCGAGTCCGTCGTAAATCTCGCTGGAAGGGAAAATAAATCCGTATTCCTTGCAATGTGCTACCAGAATTTTAAAGAGTTCTTCCTGTGTCATATCTGTTTTGTTGTTTATTCTGTTTTATCCTGCAAAAGTAATCATTTCCGCGCATTTACACGAAATAATCCGGAAAATCAGCCTTTAGCCTGTCCCCTGCCACCTGGTGCAGCGGTATCATCACGAAATCGCGCTCTGCGATATGTGGATGAGGAACGGTGACAAGGGCACTATCGACCCGATAACTATCGAAAAATAATATATCTATGTCGATGGGTCTGTCCTTATATTCTCTTTTTGCCCCGGTGGGCGGATTGCCGATGGTTTCGATTTTTCTTCCCATCCTAGCTTCTATAGCCTTTATTTCCCTTAGCAGGGCGGTGAGGTAGAGGTCCGGGGAGACTCCGCTTTCCGGTAGGTCGAATCTAACCACGCTGTTTAGAAAATCCCCGCCGGCAAAGCCCCAGGAGGGGGTTTCTATTATATCTGACATCTGGCCGGGCGTAATAAGCAGGGACTCAAGAGTAAGTTTTGCCTCCTGAATGTTGGCCTGCCTGTCGCCAAGATTCGATCCAAGTGACAGATAAAGTGTTTTCATAGTCCAAGATCTACGCGCGCTTCCTCGGAGAGCATACTCTGGTCCCACGGCGGCTCAAACGTGAGGTCTATCTGGCACGATGTTACGCCAGGAACGTCCTCTACGCTGGTTTTTACTTCGTTAAGCACATCGTCGGCCATAGGACAGTTGGGAGCGGTGAAGGTCATTTCTATGTGGACCTCGCGCTTTTTATTTATTTGCAGCTCGTAGATAAGACCAAGGTCGTAGATGTTAACCGGGATTTCCGGATCGTAAACCTGCTTAAGAGCAAGCACAACGTCGGAATAAAGCGGCGCCAACTCCTTTAGGTCTTCTGCTGTAAGTACTTCTTTATTATCGCTCATCTTCTTTTCTCTTTTCTTTAAGCCCTCTCCCCTGCCCTGAGGCGGATTGTTTCTATCATAGACACCAGGCCGTTTGCCCTTGTGGGAGACAAATTCTCCTTGAGGCCAATTTTCTCTACGAAAGAAAAGTCGTCGGCGAGTATCTCTGCGGGGGTGCGGCCGCTGTAAACGCTAATCAGCAAAGAAATTATTCCCTTTGTAATTATTGCGTCGCTGTCGGCCCTGAACCATAGGCGCTCGCCGTCAAATTGGGAATCAAGCCAAACTCTTGACTGACAACCCTTTATAAGGTTCTCCTCTGTCTTTTCCTCTTCCGGGTAAGGCTCCAGGGCCTTGCCAAGTTCTATAAGGTATTCATACTTGTCCAGCCACTCGTCGTACATAGAGAAGGTCTCTATTATTGCAGCTGTAGTCTCCTGACTATTCATTCTATATCAACATTTTAATAGCTCTTTCCAGACCTTTTATAAAGGCCTCTGCCTCCTGCATTGTGTTGTATGGCGCAAATGAGGCACGCAGCATTCCGGTTACTCCAAAGCGGTCCATAAGCGGCTCTGCGCACATCTGGCCGGACCTCACTGCTATACCCATTTTGTCCAGAATAAGAGCCAGATCCTCGTGATGCGCACCTTCTACGCTGATGGAGAAAAGCGGTATCTTGGTGATTGTTCCGCGTGGAACACCGTATAATTTAATTCTTTGGTCGCGCTGCAGTTCCTCCATAACGTAGGCCTGAAGCTGCGCCTGATAATCATCTACTTCCTTGGTTCTTAGCAACTTAGCAAACTTGATAGCCTCTACCAAGGTAGGAACGCCGGATAGATTCTGTGTTCCGGCCTCGAACTTTCCGGGCACAGGAGCGTAAGTTGTTCCTTTGGTAAGGCTTACCGTTGCAATCATCTCTCCCCCGCCAAGGAACGGCGGCATCTTGTCCAGCAGGGCCTTCTTTCCGTAGAGCACGCCGGTAAAAGGCGCTGCATACATTTTATGGCCGGAAAAGGCGTAAAAATCGCAGTCGAGGTCCTGTACGTCAACCTTCTCGTGAACAATGCCCTGGGCGCCATCGACCAAAACAGGCACTCCCCTGCCGTGTGCTATCCTTACAATGTCCTTTACCGGATTTACAAGGCCTAACACATTGGATATATGAGAGATAGCTACTATTTTGGTGTGGCTGTCTATCAGTGTTTCCAGCTTTTCAATCTCAAGATGACCATCCTCATCTACCGGAATATATTTTACCTCTGCTCCCTTTCTTGCGGCAAGCATCTGCCAGGGAACAATGTTGGAGTGGTGCTCGGCCTGCGTAACTATGATATTGTCGCCCTGCCCGATAAAAGCCTCCCCAAAGGAATAAGCCACGGTATTTATAGAGGCCGTAGCCCCCGAGGTAAATATTATTTCTTTAGCCGATGCTGCATTGATAAATTCTGCAACCACCGCGCGCGTGCCTTCGTACTCGTCAGTAGCCTCCGCAGCCAGGGTATGAACAGCCCTGTGAATGTTGGCGTTTTTCTCTGACGACAGGGAAGAGTATTTATCTATTACCTCCTTTGGCCGCTGGCTTGTGGCTGCGTTGTCCAGATACACAAGCTGACGACCGCCCGCTACGGTGCGGGACAGAATAGGGAAGTGGCTTCTTATTTCTTGAATATCCATAGCCTGCAAATTTATTAAATTTTCATTACTTTTGCAGACAGACTTGTTTTATTCTTTATATAGGAAAGTATTATGTACGATTATATCAAAGGAGACATCGTGGAACTGCAGCCCACACGCACTGTAATAGAGTGCGGGGGAGTGGGTTACGAGATGCTGATCTCCCTCCAGACTTACGAGTTTTTGCAAGGTAAAGAAAAGGCTCAAATCTTTGTATATCAATATATTAGAGAAGATGAGAATACTTTTTACGGCTTTGCGGATAAAGACGAGAGGGAACTCTTCAAACTCCTTATAAGCGTATCCGGAATTGGCGTAAGTTCTGCCAGGATGATGCTTTCTTCTCTTACAGCAGAGGAGATTCGCAACGCCATAATTGCAGAAGATATCCACAGGATAAAGAGCGTAAAGGGCATAGGTCTAAAGAGCGCCCAGCGTGTGGTTCTGGAGCTGAAGGATAAGATAGTGAAGGGTGGGGGAGCAGACACAGCTTCTGCCCTTGTTACTCCCGGACAAGACTCTCTTATTGCAGAAGAAGCCGCAACCGCTCTTGTTATGCTTGGCTTTGCAAAGGCAAATATTTACAAAGTACTGCCGGATATTATTCGGAATAATCCCGGTATTAAAGTGGAGATGCTGATTAAAGAAGCCCTTAAGAGACTCTGAAATTATCTGTTGAAATAAATCAAAAGAACAGAAATATCAGAAGGGGAGACCCCGGAAATTCTGGACGCCTGGCCAATTGTGGCCGGGCGATATTTTTCTAATTTCTGACGGCACTCAATAGATAAACCGGTAATTCTGCTAAAATCGTAACCCTCCGGAATAACAATGTACTCTAACCTGCGAAGCTTATCGGCGAGTACTTTTTCCCTATCGATATATCCCTTATATTTTAGACTGACCTCGACGCTGTCCAAAACCTGAGTCCTATACATTTCCTCAACCTTGGTAAAACTGTCGGACTCGGCTGGTCCTGAAACAACCTCCTGAATACAGGGGAAAGTCTCGACGTGAGGCTTAATTTCAAACGGCAACTGAGGAACCTCTTTTACTTTATCTACTTTTGTTCCACGTGGAACAAAATTCAAAATATCGCAAAGATTAGTATTAGGTCTGGATGTGATATCTTCCAGGGTCTTGGTAGAGGATATTTCAGGAGAAGCAACTGAAGAAAGATACTCATTAATAGCAGTAGGGCGGACTTTTACCTGAGGCAGAAGCTCTGTTACGGATGCAACGTCTTGATACTTTTTACAGGTATATTCATATCTGTAATCTGAACTCAAACCAATATTATGAGACAACTCCGTAAGTCTGAAGTCCGCATTATCCTGCCTTAGAAGAATCCTGTATTCAGCCCTGGAGGTGAACATTCTATACGGTTCGTCCACGCCCTTTGTTATAAGATCATCTATCAAAACTCCAATATAAGCCTGGTCTCTGGAAAGAATCAAGGGCTCCTTTTCTGCCAGTTTAAGATGAGCGTTTATTCCGGCCATCAGACCCTGAGCAGCGGCCTCTTCATATCCGGTTGTACCATTAAGCTGCCCAGCAATAAAAAGATTCTCCACCACCTTAGACTCCAGGGAAGCCTTGAGATATAGAGGGTCGAAATAGTCGTACTCCACAGCATAGGCCGGCTTGAGCAACTTGACATTTTGGAAGCCGTCCATCTGTTTAAGAGCATCGAACTGTACAGACAAAGGAAGGGATGAAGAAAATCCCTGAAGGTAGTACTCGTAAGTATTCCTGCCCTCCGGCTCAAGGAATAACTGATGAGAATCCTTATCGGAAAAAGTATGAAGTTTGTCTTCTATGCTAGGGCAATAACGCGGGCCTCTTCCGTGAATCATTCCGGTAAAAAGAGGAGAGTCCTTGAATCCTTCCTTAAGAGTGGAATGAACTTTCTCGTTGGTATGGAAGATATAGCAATCCATCTGAGGCTTGCCATTCTGGATAGGGGAGAGGTAGGGAAGGTAAGAAAACTTCTCCGGCTTATCATCACCTTTCTGAATTATCGACTTGGAAAGGTCGATGCTTCTGATGTCTATTCTCGGAGGTGTTCCGGTTTTCATCCGGTAAGAGGGAATGCCTCTTTGGACCAGTTGTTCGGTTAGTCCGTAAGAAGATTTTTCTCCTATGCGGCCTCCGGGAAAATTATTGAGTCCGATGAAGAGTTTTCCTCCAAGAAAGGTTCCGGCAGTAAATATTACTGCTTTACAGTTAAATATTGCCCCGGTAAGAGTACGGACACCGCAAATTTTTTGATTCTCAAAGAGGAATTCTGTCGCTAAATCTCCGTAAGTACTTAATTTACAATTAGTTTCGAGTATTCTACGCCAGTAAAGAGAAAAGGCCCTTTTATCGCACTGAGCGCGCGGACTCCACATAGCAGGACCCTTTGAACGGTTGAGCATCCTGAATTGGAGGGTGGCCTGGTCTGTTACTATACCTGTCCATCCGCCAAGCGCATCAATCTCCCGGACAATCTGTCCTTTGGCAATTCCGCCTATCGAAGGGTTACAGGACATCCTGGCAAATCCGTCAAGATCCATAGAAATCAGAAGAACGGAAGAGCCCATATTCGCGGCGGCCATCGCGGCCTCGCAGCCGGCGTGACCTCCGCCGATAACAATTATATCGTAATCCTGAACCATAAGTATCGACTATGGAAACATCTGCCTCTTTACCTCAAGGTAGTAATTCTCTTTACTGCGCATCTGTTCCTGCTGGGAGGGGGTGTGGTCGTCGTATCCAATCAGATGAAGAAGGCCGTGAACTATCACCCTGTCAAGTTCCTCCTTAAATTCCGTTTTATAAAAAATGGCATTCTCCCGAACGGAATCAACACTGATAAATAAATCCCCGGACAAAGTATTGCCCTCGCAATAATCAAAGGTTATGATGTCCGTAAAATAATCGTGCTGCAGATACCTTTGATTGACGTCAAGTATGTAATTGTCAGAACAAAAGATAATGTTGATGGCGCCAAGTCTTTTAATCTCTGATTCGGCTACGGCCTTCAGCCAGGAATTGCATATTCTCCTGTTCTTGAAAACAAACTTTGTATCCTCAAAAAAGTAACTAATCATACCTAAGGTGGTTTTTCAGTATGCAAAAATACAATAAAAAGTATAAATAATTGGAATTACGGATAAATGTGCCTAATTTAGCGACGCAAACCAAGATTAATTAAGTTTAATTATGGAAATCAAAAAGTCCAAAAGAGCTAGTCTGAACGCAAAAAGACTGCTTTTTCTTGAGATTGGTCTCGTTGCCGCTCTCTTCATTGTATGGAGAGTCTTCGAGCACACCTCTCGCGAGGCTATCGTTTCTACCCTTGAGGCAGAAGAGAGGATAGCAGAGGAAGAGGAGATCATTCCTATCACGGAATCCACTCCTCCGCCGCCCGAGCTTGCTCCCAAGATTCCCGTACTCTCCGACGAAATCAACATCGTTGATGACGACATCAAGGTTGACTCTGATATGTTCCAGAGCCTTGAGGATGATGCATCAATGGGTGTAGAAATCATGGATTATGTTGAAGAGGCACAGGAAGAGGTTATTGATGATGCCCCTATCGATTTTTATATGGTAGAGGAGAAACCTTCTTTCAATGGCGGAGATGCAAACGAGTTCAGTAAATGGGTGAACAAGCACCTGGAGTATCCTGAGATTGCAAAGGAGAACGGTGTGCAGGGTCGTGTAACACTGCGCTTTACCGTAAATGCCGATGGTTCTGTTTCCAACGTTACTGTTCTTCGTGGAGTTGACCCTTCACTCGACAAAGAGGCTGTAAGAGTTGTTTCCAAATCTCCTAAGTGGAAACCTGGCAAGCAGAGAGACCGCGCCGTAAAGGTAAATTATACCTTCCCGGTTATCTTCCAGCTTAGGTAAAGAAGATTTTTTGATCAAAAAAGAGGGCGGTGGCCGAAATCGGTCATCGCCCATTTTTAAGAAAGAATGGCAGAAGAAGAAATACAGGTAACGGGAAAAGCCGTATTCGTGGGTATAATCCGCGAAGGAGAAACCGAGCGCAAGGTAAAAGAGTATCTTGACGAGCTTCAGTTTCTTGCAGAAACAGCCGGCATAGAAGGTGACAAGCAGTTTGTACAGAAACTGTCAAAGCCTGAGAGTTCCACTTATATAAGAAGCGGAAAACTGCAGGAAGTGGCCGACTATTGCCAGGAAAAGGCTATAAACTATGTTATTTTCGACGATGAACTTAGCGGTATCCAGCAAAGAAATATAGAAAAGGTAGTAAAAGGAACCGCTGTTATAGACCGTACAAGCCTTATTCTGGAAATTTTTGCGCAGAGAGCAAAGACCTCCTATGCCAAGATGCAGGTAGAACTGGCCAGGTACAACTATATGCTTCCGCGTCTGGCAGGTATGTGGACCCACCTTGAAAGGCAGAGAGGAGGCGTAGGAACCAGAGGAGGTATGGGTGAGACCCAGATAGAGATAGACCGCCGTATAGTAAAGGACAGGATAAGCAAACTTAAAGAAGATTTAAAGAAAGTAGACCGCCAGATGGCCACCCAGAGAGGCAACAGAGGCAGCCTTGTAAGGCTTGCGCTGGTTGGCTATACAAACGTGGGTAAAAGCACCATAATGAACCTGCTTTCAAAGTCCAATGTCTTTGCAGAAAATAAGCTGTTCGCTACCCTTGACACCACCGTAAGAAAGGTTGTAATAGACAATGTACCCTTCTTGCTCAGCGATACCGTAGGTTTTATAAGAAAGCTTCCTACGCAGCTTATAGAGGCCTTTAAAAGCACTCTTGACGAGGTTCGCGAGGCAGACGTTTTAGTACACGTCGTGGATATATCGGCCCCGGACTTCGAGGAACAGATGACTACGGTAGAAAAGACTCTAAGGGATATCAAGGCCGACAATAAACCTATATACGTGATATTCAACAAGATTGATGCTTACCAATATCAGGAATACGACGAGTTCAGCCTGGAACCCAAGGAAAAGTACAATCTTTCCCTGGAAGAATTAAAGAACAGCTGGATAGCAGGGGAGAAGACACCTTGTATATTTATATCGGCAAAGGAAAAGATTGGTATTCCCAAATTACGGAACGATATTTACAAGATGGTGGCAGAGATTCATTCCGGCCGCTATCCGTTTAATAATTTTCTTTGGTAAACAAAAAAAGGACCCGAAAAAAATTCAGGTCCTTTTTTCTATTTATAATCAACTGATTACTGTTTGAACTTTGCAGACAGGAACTCATAGTTGAGTCTGGCGATATGCTCTACAGAGATACCCTTAGGGCACTCCATCTCGCAGGCACGGGTATTGGTGCAGTTACCAAATCCAAGTTCATCCATCTTGGCAACCATAGCGCGGGCGCGTTTCTGGGCCTCAGGACGGCCCTGAGGAAGCAAAGCCAATGAACTTACCCTTGCACCTACAAAGAGCATTGCAGAGCCGTTTTTACAGGTTGCTACGCAAGCACCGCAACCTACGCAGGCAGCAGCGTCCATACTCTTCTCTGCCTTGTCGTGAGGAATAAGAATATTGTTGGCATCCTGTGCTGAACCGGTACGTACAGAAATAAAGCCGCCTGCCTGAAGAATCTTGTCAAATGCAGATCTATCTACGACAAGGTCTTTGATTACAGGGAAACCTGCGCTTCTCCAAGGCTCTACAGTAATGGTTGCACCATCCTTAAAATGACGCATAAAGAGCTGGCAAGTGGTTACGTGGTCGTCCGGACCGTGTGCGCGGCCGTCGATATAAAGTGAACAAGCACCGCAGATACCCTCACGGCAATCGTGATCGAAGGCTACAGGGTCGCAACCCTCACGGATAAGCTGCTCGTTCAGAATATCCAGCATCTCAAGGAAAGAAGCATCTTCTTCAATCCCGGAAATATGGTATGTCTCGAAATGTCCTTTTTCCTTAGCGTTTTTCTGACGCCATATCTTTAAATTGAAATCCATAGCTTCTTAGTCTTTGTAGTTTCTGGTTTTAACCTCGATAAATTCATACTTGAGTGGCTCTTTGTGGAGTTCAGGCTCTTTGTCTTCGCCCTTGTACTCCCAAGCTGCAACGTACATAAAGTTAGCATCGTCACGCTTAGCCTCGCCCTCTTCTGTCTGGCTCTCTACGCGGAAGTGTCCACCGCAAGATTCGTTTCTGTTAAGAGCGTCGCGGGCCATAAGTTCGCCAATCTCAATGAAGTCTGCAAGACGAAGTGCTTTTTCAAGCTCCTGGTTGAACTCGTACTGAGTACCGGGTACACGTACGTCGCTCCAGAATTCTTTCTTAAGTTCCTGGATTTCCTTAATGGCTTTCTTAAGACCTTCCTCTTCACGGGCCATACCGACATACTCCCACATAATGTGACCAAGTTTCTTGTGCAGGGAATCAACTGTCTTGGTACCCTTAATAGCAAAGAGCTTGTCTATGCGCTCCTGGATAGCTTTCTCTGCCTCGTCAAACTCGGCAATGGAAGTATCGGTCTTAGGCTCTGCAAACTTATGAGAGAGGTAGTCACCTATGGTTACAGGAATTACAAAGTAACCATCGGCCAAACCCTGCATAAGGGCGGAAGCGCCAAGGCGGTTGCCGCCGTGATCGGAGAAGTTAGCCTCGCCGATAGCATAGAGTCCGGGGATAGTGGTCTGGAGATCGTAATCTACCCAGATACCACCCATTGTATAATGGATAGCGGGATAAATCATCATAGGCTCTTCCCAAGGAGAAGAAGCTGTGATCTTCTGGTACATATCGAAGAGGTTGCCATAACGCTCTGCAACTCTCTGATGTCCAAGACGTTTAATTGCGTCTGCAAAATCAAGGAATACTGCAAGACCTGTTTCGTTTACACCAAAGCCGGCATCGCATCTCTCCTTGGCTGCACGTGAAGCAACGTCACGGGGAACAAGGTTTCCGAATGCAGGATAACGACGCTCGAGATAGTAATCTCTGTCTTCCTCAGGAATCTGGGAAGGCTTAATCTCGCGCTTGCGAAGTTTCTCTACATCTTCCTTCTTCTTAGGAACCCAGATACGTCCGTCGTTACGGAGCGACTCTGACATAAGTGTAAGTTTGCACTGCTGGTCACCGTGTACAGGAATACAGGTAGGGTGAATCTGTGCAAAGCAAGGATTTGCAAAATAAGCACCCTTCTTATAGCACTGCCAAGCTGCAGAACCATTGGAATTCATTGCATTGGTAGAAAGGAAATAAGTATTTCCGTAACCGCCGGTAGCAATTACAACAGCGTGGGCACCGAATCTTTCAAGTTTACCGGTAACAAGATTGCGGGCGATGATACCCTTAGCCTCGCCATTTACAATAACGAGGTCAAGCATCTCGTGTCTGGGATAACTCTTTACGGTTCCTGCTGCGATTTCCTTATTGAGGGAAGCATAAGCACCAAGAAGGAGCTGCTGTCCGGTTTGACCGCGGGCATAGAATGTACGGCTTACCTGTACGCCACCGAAAGAACGGTTTGCAAGATATCCGCCGTATTCACGGGCAAAAGGAATACCCTGCGCTACGCACTGGTCTATAATTGAAGCACTAACTTCTGCGAGACGATATACATTGGCTTCACGGGCACGGTAGTCTCCACCTTTGATTGTATCGTAGAACAGACGATAAACAGAGTCATTGTCGTTCTGATAATTCTTGGCGGCGTTGATACCTCCCTGTGCTGCAATTGAATGTGCGCGTCGCGGAGAATCACTGATACAGAAAATCTTAACATTGTAGCCAAGTTCACCAAGGGAAGCAGCTGCGGAAGCTCCTCCGAGACCGGTACCAACTACAATAATTTCGAGTTTCCTTTTGTTGTTAGGGCTTACAAGTCTGATTTCTGACTTACGTTTTGTCCACTTTTGAGACAAAGGTCCTTCAGGAATTTTGGAAATTAATTTATCGGCCATTGTATAATTGTTATGAGTTATTTCAATAGGTCTGCAATTTTAATAAATTTTAGCCAATTTTTCTTCGTATTTCTCAAATAATTTAGAAAGAAGTACACTATATGCAACTTTAAACTGGCTGTCGGTTATTTTTTTACTAACCCAATCGTTGTAAATCTTGGTAAAACTCTTGTCTATAAACTTCTCTATATCACGGCAAATCTTAGATAAATCCTTATCCTTAGCCTTGAAATCCATAGCAATATCGCAAATTACGCTGTGATTGTCGTCTCCGGCCCTTAGGTAATAAGGAATAAAATCTACATCCAGTACCATAAGAGGAATACAAGGAGCCGCAGTAGGATAACCACAGGTGGTCCACATTACAGATTTGGTAGGATCAGTGCCGGGAGCGACACCCTCAATTGCAACTGTAGAAGAAGTGATAGTCCTGAGAATAGGTCTTCCTTTACGTGAAAAATTATTTAAAAGGAAATTATGGTCGCAGAAAAAATCTTTTCCGGGAACCACGGTCTTCATAAGTTCGCAACCTTTCTCGTACCTATCGACACCCTTCCTGTCCTGGGGACGTCCGGTCTGGGTGAAATTTGCAACTACAAGATATCCAAGGGGTGCAACGCTCTCGTCGTTAACGTCGAACTTTACCCACTTGTGATTATTAACTTCGTAATATGCAGCACCGCCGTGAGCATCTATGACTCCGAAATTAGCCTCTACCCCCATAGGACGGGAAAGAGTATCCAGGAGGGTCTCGAAATCCTTTATAGTCTCGCACTTTCCAAGAGCCAGATACATAAGTTTACCCTCGCGGTCCATAAGCTCCTTGGGAACATCATCGTCCTTCAGATCATAGGTAGCGGTATTCATTATACTAAATCCAACATTATTGGTTCCCATCCATACCTCGTCACCGTCGGTAACTGAATTTACAAGGCCGATGAAAGTATATTTTTCTCCGGTATAACGCCCGATGAAATTGTCTAGTTTCTTTGTATCACGATGTTTATACATTACAGGCCTGCCGGATGCAGATTTCTTACCTGATATAATAACCGATGTACAAGCGAATGCTGGAATGGCAAACAATAAAACAAGAATAGATAGTAAGTACTTTTTCATATTTTAAAACAATGAATTTTCTATTATTTCAGGGCCCGATGATGTCCTGTAACTTTCTAACCCCAGATGCCTGTAGGCCAGGTCTGTGGCGATACGTCCGCGGGAAGTTCTCTGTATGAATCCCTGCATTATAAGGAAGGGCTCGTAAACCTCTTCTATAGTTCCCGGATCTTCACCTACAGCAGTAGCGATAGTATTTACACCCACAGGACCGCCCTTGAACTTAGTTATTATAGTATGCAGAATCTTATTATCTATAAGGTCAAGACCCATCTTATCCCTATTGAGGGCATCCAGGGCAATTTTTGATATTTCTACGTCGATACGTCCGTTTCCTTCTACCTGGGCAAAATCCCTTACCCTTCTGAGCAAGGCGTTTGCAATTCTGGGAGTACCGCGGCTTCTGAGTGCAATCTCGGTTGCAGCATCGTCGTCTATATCCACCTTCAGGATGGATGCGCTTCTCTTTATTATCCTTATAAGTTCTTTTGAACCATAATATTCAAGAGAACAGGTTATTCCGAACCTTGCCCTTAACGGAGCTGTAAGAAGGCCACTTCTTGTAGTGGCTCCCACAAGAGTGAAAGGGTTGAGAGATATTCTGACAGATCTGGCTCCGGGGCCTTTATCTATCATAATATCAATCACGTAATCCTCCATTGCTGAATAAAGGTATTCCTCAACCTCAGGAGAGAGACGGTGAATTTCGTCTATAAAAAGAACATCTCCTGTCTCAAGCGAAGTAAGAAGGCCGGCAAGATCGCCTGGCTTATCCAGAACAGGACCTGAGGTAACTTTCATATTTACCCCTAGTTCGTTTGCAATAATATGAGCCAGAGTAGTTTTACCAAGACCGGGAGGGCCGTGAAGAAGCACGTGGTCCAAAGATTCCCCGCGAAGAAGAGCAGCCTTTATAAAAATTTTAAGATTAGCCACAATTTTGGGCTGACCTGTAAAATCTTCCAACTCTTGCGGACGGATAATTCCTTCCAAATACTTATCTTTGTCGGCGGCCGATGCGTAAGGGTTCAGTTCTTCTTCCATCGCGAATTTTTAAAATTATAAATACAAAGATATTATTTTTAATTTATTGATGATGATATTATAGTTGTCAATTTGTTGAAAACTTTATCTATCATACAATAAATCAATAAATTAACACGTTAAAAAATTGTTGATATCTTTATGAAAAAATTTTAATAAACATCGTCCAGTAAATTTGGAAATTTCAAAACAATTCTGCCTTCAAAAAATCAGAATAAATTAAAAATTAAGTTATTAATATTTTTTCACAGGGTTATCAACAGACTTATCAACAACCAGAACAGTAAAAATGATAATTTGCAGCGCAGCAGCAGAGGCTTTAAAAAATAAAATTTCCAGTAGCGAAGAGGTATATTGCAGCGGATTGTTTTTATCGTCCCGATGGTTTATTTTAAATCAGGTTGCCGCTTCCAGGGGAGTTCACTTCGTTATTCTGCCCACCCGCGAGGCGGCCGAGTACTGCGCTGTAGATTTATATGCTCTGACCGATGGTGACCGTGTTTTCTTTCTTCCGGATACCGGTAAAAACATAGAAAAAAGCAATTACAAATCATCCCTGTCGGTTCAGCGCACAGCTGCAATAGGGAAACTATCGACCCTTAAAAAAGATGATTTTATAATATTCATATCCTACCCCGATGCCATAAAGGAGGAGATACCATCGACCGGGAATATAAAAAAATCGGTCATCAATATCAGGGAGGGGGAGGAAATAGAATATGACAGTCTGAAAAATTCCCTGGTAGCCCTGGGTTTTGAAAAAACAGACTTTGTATCCGCCCCGGGACAGTTCGCCCTCAGGGGGTCGGTAATTGATATTTTCTCCTATTCCTATAATAATCCCTTCAGAATTTCCCTTTTTGGAAAAGAGGTAGAGAAAATAAACGTATTTAACTGTAATACCCAGTTATCCATAGAAAAGGTAGAGGAGGCCCAGATTTACCCGGACCTTACGGCATCCGCAGAAGATGTTGAAACCGTAAATATCCTTTCCCTGCTGCCGCAGGATACTATTCTTTGGCTGGATTCCTCCGATATGTACAAGGGTGAGGAGTTTTTTCCCTTAACCCAAAAATATAAAAGGGTGTTCCTGGAGGTGCCTATTGCCGGAATAGATACTGAACCGGTAAAATTCTCCATCAAACCGCAACCTGTATTCAATAAAAACTTTGAGTTGCTAACCTCCGATATCCGTACAAAGACAGAGGAAGGCTACAAGGTTTACATAGTAGGGGAGAAGGAGAACCAGACGGACAGGTTAAAAAGCATCATCAACACGGCGGGAGGTATACTCCCGGAGTTTGTAAACGGGATAAATATACATAATGGCTTTATCGATGCCGACGACAAAATCTGTATCTATACAGACCACGAGATATTTGACCGCTTCCATAGAGTCATACTAAGAAGGTCGGTGGACAAAAGCGAGCAGCTTACCCTTAACGATTTGAGTTCCTTCAATATAGGAGATTACATCGTACATATCGACCACGGAGTGGGAATATTCGGCGGCCTGGTAAGGATGAAGGACGATAAGGGCCGGATGCACGAGGTGGTAAAATTAATGTACCGCGACGGCGATGTTGTCTTTGTATCGGTACACTCCCTGCATAAGATAAGCCGGTATAAATCAAAGGATGCCGAGCCTCCCAGGATACATAAACTTGGTTCCAAAACCTGGCAGAACCTTAAGATATCGGCCAAGTCCAAGGTAAAGGATATAGCCAAGGAACTTATTCAACTCTATGCAAAGCGAAAGGCATCCAAGGGTTTTGCCTTCTCTGCCGATACTTACCTACAGGAGGAGTTGGAATCTTCTTTTATGTACGAGGATACCCCGGATCAGCAGACAGCCACCAAGGCGGTAAAGGAGGATATGGAGGATGTAAGCCCTATGGACAGGCTTATCTGCGGCGATGTTGGCTTTGGTAAGACGGAAATTGCCATAAGGGCTGCCTTCAAGGCCGTGGCCGACAATAAACAGGTGGCTCTGCTTGTGCCTACTACCATCCTGGCCCTGCAGCACTTCAAGACCTTCGAGTCCAGGCTTAAGGATTTCCCGTGCAGGATAGACTATGTAAGCCGCCTGCGCACGGCAAAGGATATTTCCGATATCAAGAAAAGAATAAAGGAAGGAAAGATAGATATTCTTGTGGGTACACATAAGATACTGTCCAGCGAGTTTGACTTCAAGGACTTAGGGCTTCTTATAATAGACGAGGAGCAGAAGTTCGGGGTTAGCGCAAAGGAAAAGTTGCGCCAGATGAAGCACTCTGTAGATACTCTTACGCTTACGGCTACCCCTATTCCCAGAACCCTGCAATTCTCTTTGCTTGGCGCCCGTGACCTCTCCATAATAAGCACTCCTCCGCCGAACAGAATTCCTACCCAGACGGAAATCATTCTCTTTGATAAAGAAGAGATACAGAATATCCTAAACTATGAACTCCGCCGCGGCGGCCAAATCTTCTTCCTTCACAATAAGGTTGAAGAACTTCCCGCCATTGCCGATATATTGCAGAGGCTGGTTCCCGATATGAAGATTTGCGTGGCCCACGGCCAGATGGAGCCCAAGCAGCTGGAAAACAAGATGCTGGACTTTATGCAGGGAGATTACGATCTCTTGCTGTGTACAACCATTATTGAGAACGGACTGGATATCCCCAACGCAAATACCATAATTATCAATCAGGCTCAGAACTTTGGACTAAGCGACCTTCACCAGCTCCGCGGACGTGTGGGCCGTTCCAACAGAAAGGCGTTCTGCTACCTGATTGTGCCGCCTCTTACCACTCTTACCGATGATGCCAGACGCCGCTTAAAGGCCATCGAGGCCTTCTCCGATCTTGGAAGCGGTTTCAACATCGCTATGCAGGACCTGGATATCCGTGGCGCCGGAAACCTGCTGGGTGCAGAGCAGAGCGGTTTTATTTCCGATATGGGATATGAGACTTATCAGAAGATTCTCGCGGAGGCAATGGAAGAGCTGGGTCTCGAAACCGGAATGCTTACCCGTTCCGTGAACGCAGGCTATGTTCAGGACTGTATGGTAGAGACGGATCAGCCAGCCCTTATCCCTGACGAGTACATAGATGTAACTGCAGAAAAGATAAGGATATACAAGGAACTGGATTCTACTGTAAGCGACTCGCAGCTTGACGCTCTTGCAACAAGGCTCAAGGATAGGTTCGGAACCCTTCCGGACGAGGTCGAGAGCCTTATCTACGTTGTTAAAATCCGTCACCTGGGAGAAAAGCTGGGCTTCGAGAAGATAATAATAAAGAATGGCATTATGATTTCCTTCTTTATTTCCAACCCGATGTCTCCTTACTACAGGGAAAACACATTCAGCAACATATTGGCGATGATAAGCCGCAAGGCGCGGCTCTTCGAGCTTAAAAACACGGACCAAAAGCTGCGGCTCATCTCCAGAAACGTAAATTCTCTTGCTACAGCCTACCGTATTCTATGCGAATTAACATAAAATTTCTATATTTGCAGGCTACTGAAATTTTATGTTCAATTTAATCATAGACATTGGTAACACCGCTGTCAAGGCATCCCGCTCGGACGGAATGACCCTTGGCAAGACCTTCAGATACCAGGGAGAAAAGGTTCTTGACTTTATTCTCTCTCTCCTTGAAAAGGAAACACCGGAGGTCCTGGTGGTATCTTCTGTTTATGGAATCTCTTCCCACGACGAGAAAATACTCAGCCGCAAGTGTAAGCATCTGCTGATACTTGACAAGGCTCATACCCAGATACTTACAAACAAGGGCCTTCCGGAATACATCACTTACGACAGGGCAGCCGCGCTGCTTGCAGCCAAGTATCTTTTCCCGGAAAGGGGCTGTACCGTAGTGGACTTCGGAACCACGCTGTCCATAGATTTGATCAGCAAGGACGGAGTTTACGAGGGTGGCAACATCTCTCTTGGATGCAGGACCAGATTCAAGGCTCTGAACAGGTATTCAAGGGCTCTTCCTCTTCTGGACACCCCGGAAAAATCAGAGGTTCTGGGACATAGTACGCAGGGAAGTTTGACGTCCGGAGTTATATCGGGCATAATGTTTGAAATAGACGGCTACATCGGTCTTCGTCCGGATAATATCATCGTATTTACAGGCGGTGATGCGATTTATTTTGCAAAACGGATGAAAAACTCGATATTTGTAGTTTGTAATTTGGTCTTAATGGGCCTTGCATTAATTGCTGACGATTATGTCAAAAGTTTGTAGAAGATTATTTGTGACTATTTTCGGCGCCCTGATTTGCGTTGCCGCAAGCGCGCAGTCAGAGAGTGCCAACAACTCATACTCTCCGTACTCACTGTTCGGAATAGGCGATATTTATTCTCAGGGAACAGCTCTCAACAACGGAATGGGTGGAGTTGGAATAGCAATGCGCAACAGGCAGTTTATCAATTATCTTAACCCTGCCGCCGTTACAGCCCGCGACACACTGGCATTTATGGCAGATATCAACCTGTCTTCCCAAAATAAAATGTTCAGCCAGGGCTGGAAGAAATCGGCAAACAACACCTTCAATATCAGTGGCGTATCGTTCACCGTTCCTATCTACGAAAGGTCTGCCTTCATTGCAGGTATCACTCCTTTCAGCGATGTAGCCTTTGATTTTTCCAGCCTGGTAAACAAGGAACTCCTCGCCCAGACAGGATATATTACAAGGACAGCGTCCGGCCAGGGCGGCATTTACCAGTTGTTCGCCGGAGCGGGAATGGATATCAATAAAAACTTCTCCGTAGGCGCGCAGTTGCTGTACTATTTTGGAAAGTTGGATAAGGACTATACGTACACGTTTGAGTCATCATCGACCAACAGCCTGTATACCGGATATGACCTCAACCTTCACGCCATCACGGGAAAACTGGGCGTCCAGTACGAAAAACGCCTTCCCAACGGCCTCACGGTATCTGCCGGAGTAACCCACAGGCTTCGTACCTCCCTCAAGGGAACGGTAAAGGATTATAAGTACGCATCCCTTTCAAGCGTAGCCGATACCCTAAGGTATGCGATAGATACCCTTGGCAAAGGAAAATCAGGTCTTCATCTTGCCGGCGAAACCGGAATCGGTTTCTCTGTAAGGAACGGAAGCAGGTGGAATGCAGAGGTTGATTTTGTTTATTCCGATTGGTCCGGGAGCAACCTGGACGCAATCAAGGGCTTTGCCAACGGAAACGATGCCGCCGTATTCACAACTACAAAGGCGATGTCTTTCAGGGCCGGTTTCGAATATACTCCCAACAAGAACGATATCCGTTATTATTTCAGGAGATGTACCTACAGGGCCGGTTTCTACTATGACAAGGCTTATTACAAGGTAAATGGAAACGCTGTCAATACAATGGGCGTAACCCTTGGAATGACGCTTCCTATCTTCAGATGGTATAACGGCCTTACGGTTGCGGTTAACGCAGGCCAGAGAGGTAAAACGGCAAACGGACTCATAAAGGAAAGATTTGTTTCTTTCACCATCGGATTCAACATCCACGACGTATGGTTCCAGAAGCCCAGATACGAATAAAAAATAATTAAATATACAGACTATGAAAAAAATCCTATTTGCATTCCTTGCAGCTGCGATGGCTTTCTCATTCGGCAGCAAAGCAGATGCACAAGAAGTAGCGGTAGACTCTTGCCGTAAGTATGTTTCTTTCTATGTAGAGTACTACAAGCAGAAGAACTACACAGACGCAACCCCTAACTGGAGAAAGGCTTACAAGTATTGCGCTCACAACTACAATCAGAGAGTGTATTCCGACGGTGCAGTTATCGTTCGCCGTGTAATAGCCGCAAATAAGAATAACGCAGGTTATGTAAAGGCTCTCGTTGACACCCTCCTTAATCTTTACGATATCAGGGTAGCCAACTTCCCCGCATACACCGTTCAGGCTCTTAACAACAAAGGAAGCGATATCATCAACTATGTTAAGGACCCCGCTCAGGTATTCGAGGGTCTTGAGGGCGTAATCGAGGTTAACAAGGAAAAGACAAAACCCAGTCTTCTTTTCAACGACCTTAACACCGCCATCACTCTTTATCAGGATGGTAAGCTTGACGCAGAAAAGGTAATTGCAACATACGAGAGGAATATCGCAATCGTGGCTTCCATAGAGCCCGGAAAGGATGCAAGCCAGGATGTTCTGGACAAGGCAAAGGGTGATATGGAGAGCATCTTCATCACCAGCAAGGTGGCAAGTTGCGAGAATCTCATAGCCCTGTTCACTCCCCGTTACGATGCAGATCCCGACAATATCGAGCTTGCTACCAACATCGTAAAGATGATGACCAAGACAGAGGATTGTATCAACAACGACCTGTTCCTTCGCGCTACAACCGCAATGCATAAGAACGAGCCTTCAGCACAGAGCGCATACGCCCTCCATCTTCTTAACGCAAGACAGGGTAACGACGCTGCATCAGGAAGTTTCCTTGAGGAGGCTGTTCGTCTTGCAACAGAGGCCGGCGACGCAGATGCAGCTGATTACACTCTTCAGTATGCAACCTACTGCCTTAAGAACGGTCAGAAGTCTAAGGCTTTCTCCTATGCACAGAAGGCTGCAGAACTTAATCCGGAGTTTGCAGGAAAGGCTTACTACATCATCGGTACTATTTGGGGATCAACCACTTGCGATGGTGACGATATCGCCCGCCGCTCTCCTTATTGGGTGGCTGTTGATTTCTTGCAGAAAGCCCGTGAGGCCGATCCTTCTCTTGCAGACGATTGCAACAGGCTTATTGCTCAGTACAGGGTATTCTATCCCCAGACTGCAGAGGCCTTTATGTATGACCTTACCGACGGTATGTCTTACACTGTAGCTTGCGGCGGAATGCGCGCAGTTACCACTGTAAGGACTCAAAAGTAAAGTCACTTGCGAAGAGAAAAAAATATAGCAGTTATGATTGCAACCGTTTTCGCGGTTGCAATCGTTGTTATTTCTTGTAGCTCATCCCTGTCCACTGCCGACAATCTTTCTATAAAGGAAGTGCCTTATCAGGTAGTGGACAATATGTACGTGCTGCAGACCAAAGATGGCCTTCTGCAGATGAGAATCAAGGCCGGGGTAATGGAGAGGTACGACAGGGATACGATGGAGCTGGAGCTTTTCCCAAAGGGCATAGAAGTGTTTGCCTATACGGCGGAGGGCCTTCTGGAGTCTGAACTTTTTGCAGACAAGGCCCGCCACGAGAAAGCCAAGAAGGGAGACGGCGAGAAGTGGATGGCTTTCGGCAGGGTGAAAGTGCGTAATGTGATTAAGAAAGAAACCATCGAAACAGATACCCTTTACTGGGACAGGAAGCTTGGAGAAATATACAATGACTGTTACGTAAGGTTGTACTCCCCGGACGGTTTCATCCAGGGTTATGGCCTGCGTTCAGACGACAGGGCGGCCAACGCCGTAATCCTGCATCCTTTCAATAACTATTTCATTGTTGTTCAGGATACAACGAAAGTGGCTGTAGATTCGGCCAATTTCATAGGCCCTTTGATTAAAAAATAGCTCTGTTGTATAGAAATTGAAGGAAAATTGCTATCTTCGCACCCCAAATGTGTTAAAACTAAAAAAATTATATAAACAATGGCGGTTCTTGAAAAAATTCGCGTAAAATTCGGTATCGGAGCTTCTATTATCATTGCTCTGGGTCTTTTGCTGTTTATCGTAGACCCTAGCGATATCGATACCTTCTTCCAGCCTAAAAACAATGTTGGCGAGATAGATGGAAAAACTATTTCTTATGATGAGTTTATGAATGAGGTTGACAGGCTCGCAGCAGTGAACCTTGGCGGTGCAAGCCCTACCGAGCAGCAGAGCATCCAGCTCAGAGAGGCAGCCTGGCAGGAGTTCCTCCTCAAAGACCTGTTTATCAAAAATGCAAAGAAGGCAGGTATCAACCTTGGCGTAGATGAGAAAGTTGCCCTCACGACAGGCAACATGATTTCTCCTATAATTGCCCAGAGCCCTGCATTCCAGGATGAGAACGGCAATTTCTCCGTAGCCAACGTTCTTGAGATCGGACAGGCTTCCAAGACAAACTCACAGGTTCGTCTTTTCTGGGACAATATCCAGAATATGATTTACAACCAGCAGTATGTCGGCAAGTACGTAGCTCTGTTCAACAATGCTTCCGTTGCAACTCCTTTCAGGGTTGCAAAGAGCATAGAGGAGAATAACGTTACCAACGACGTAGACTTTGTAATGGTTCCCTTCGGATACACCCGTGACACTGCAGTTGTTGTATCTGACGACGAAATCAAGGCATACTACAGCAGTCACAAGAAGCTTTTCCAGCAGCAGTCCAGCCGCGACATAGAGTACGTAGTATTTGAGGTTAAGCCTTCCAACTCTGACATCAAGGCTACCAGCGACTATGTAAACGCTTCTTATGACGAGTTTGCTTCTACCGACAACGTTAAGGGTTTCCTCTCAAAGGTTACTTCCGAGGTTTCCTATGACGGTCACTGGTACAAAGAGGGCGAGCTCAGGAGCGTAAACACCAAGATAGACGAGTTCGTAAAGACTGCTGCCGTAGGCAAGACCTCCGACGTAGTTACTTCCGGCAACACTTTCTATGCTGCCAGGATTATGGATTCCAAGCAGATTCCTGACTCTGTATATGTAAAGCACATCCTTCTCAAGGGAGCAAACGCTGCTAAGGCAGACAGCCTTCTTGCCGTAGTTGCTTCCAAGAAAGCTAAGTTCGAGGATGTTGCCCAGGAGTATTCTGCAGATGAGGAGTCTGTAGCCGACGGTATAATAGGAAACATTGGCTGGTTAACCCAGAGCTACATTATCCCCGGTTTCGAGAAGACTATCTTCTCCGTTGCAAAGGGCAAGCCTTACATTGTTAAGACTCAGTATGGCACCCATATCGTAGAGGTTGTACGCACAACCAAGGCCCTTACCAAGAAGCAGGTTGCAATTTTTGCAAAGACCGCTCAGCCTGGCAGGGAGACCCGTTCAGAGTCCTATGCAAAGGCCAGCAACTTTGCTGTTGCCGCTGCCGACGGTGCTGCTGCTTACCACAAGGCTGTTGATACCCTTGGTGTTTACTCACATCCTTACAACAAACTTACAGAGGGTGTAAGCCGTCTTGGTTCAGTAGAGAACGCAAAAGAGGTTACCCGTTGGGCATTTGACAACAAGGTTGGCAAGGTTTCCAGCGTTATTACCATCGACAATAAGTTCCATATCGTTGCTCTTGTAAATGGTATCCACAAAGAGGGTACAGCCACACTTGCAGAGGTTGCAGAGACTATTCGTCAGCAGCTTTACTTCAAGAAGCTCAGCGAGAAGAAGAGAGCAGAGGTTGCAGAGAAGATTGCAGGTCTTTCTACTCTTGAGGAGATTGCAGAGGCACTCAATACTTCTATCAGCTCCCGCAGCGGCGTTACCTTCGCTACAGGTAGCGGCCAGGGCCTTGACAATGCTTTCATCGGCGCTATCTGCGCTGCTGAGGTTGGCAAGATTTCCGGTCCTGTTGCAGGTGCCATCGGTACTTATGTATTCAAGGTAACTTCCCGCGACACAGGCGCCTTCTACACAGAGGACGACGCTAAGAATGCTGCCGCTCAGGAGGCTGCATACGCAAGCCAGGGCATCCTTCCCGTAATGGTTCAGCAGGCAGACGTTAAGGATAACAGAGAGAGATATTTCTAGGATTTATCCAAATACTTCTAGAAAAGGCGGCCATAACGGTCGCCTTTATTGTCTTTGTTCTTTGGCGGTTCCCTCTCTAACGATGCCGAGGGTGGCACGCCTCTCGAAGGGTATGGTACCCCTGCCTTCAGGCTATCCGAAGACTTGATCGGTCCAGTTGGAGTCTATTTTAGGGAAGAGTTCTCCGGGGATTATGGAGGGGTTGCGGGCCAAGATAGCCTGGCTGTCCTCGTACACGTTAAAGCCTACCTTGACGCTGTTCATCTGGCCGTTACGCGGGAAGATGAATTCCATCTCGTTGTCTGCGCCGGCGAAGCCGCGGAACCTTAGACCTTTGGCATTAAGTTCCTTACCGGAAACAAACTTGCACATCTCAATTGCGGCATCGTCCAGGCCTGCCTCAAAAATCCTTACCTTTTCTATGAGAGATCCGGCGTCCTCTACCTTTCTAAGGGTGTACCCCTTGAGGTCATCGGCCTTCATACTGTCCGTGAAATCCTGGCCTTGTGCAGGGCCCTGAGGATTGAGCCAGATGATGATTTTGGCGTCGGGATCGTGATATAGAAGCGGGGCCAGCACCATATTGACAGCTCCGCAATGGGGGCAGACACGGGT
Organism: Candidatus Cryptobacteroides sp.; assembly: GCA_045224955.1. Classification (GTDB taxonomy): domain Bacteria; phylum Bacteroidota; class Bacteroidia; order Bacteroidales; family UBA932; genus Cryptobacteroides. Next base: position 16,922 of record JBGVAW010000051.1, on the reverse strand, counting down.
AAAGAGCGAGCCGTTCTTGATATCTTCTTTGTACGAAGGCTCTCTTCCCACGTTTATCAGAAGGGGAAAGAGTTCTACGTCAAACGGTTTGCCGCATTCACGGCAAACCGCTTTCTGTGTTCTTGTTTCTGCCATTTTATTCTACGCAGCGTGCTCCGTCACTAATAACCACGTCGTAAACCTTGGGCTCGTGGCCGAACTTGGCTTTGAACTGCTCTTTTGCCGTGGCGATGAACTGGTCGTAAAGCTCGTTCTTAACCAGGTTTATTGTGCAGCCGCCAAAGCCGCCGCCCATAACCCTGGAGCCTGTAACGTCCATCTTGCGGGCCAGTTTGTTAAGGAAATCAAGCTCCTCGCAGCTAACCTCGTACAGACGGCTAAGGCCAAAGTGGGTCTGATACATCATTTCTCCAACGGTCTCGTAGTCTCCGCGCTCAAGGGCGTCGCAGACATCAAGCACGCGCTGAACCTCTCCAATTACGTATTCTGCCCTCATAAAGTCCTCTTCGGGGATTTCTGTGCGGACTTCCTCCAGCCACTGCCTCTTGGCATCGCTTAGGGTTTCTACCTCCGGGTGATACTTACGTATAGCTGCGGCAGCGTTCTCGCAGGACTCGCGGCGTTTGTTGTAGGCCGATGATGCAAGTTCGTGTTTTACGCAGGAGTCCAGAAGAACCAGCTTGTAACCCTGAGGGTTGAAGGGATAGTACTTGTACTCCATTGTCTTGCAGTTGAGGCGGATAAGGCTGCCTTTCTTTCCAAAAATAGAGGCGAACTGGTCCATAATGCCGCATTTTACTCCGCAGTAGTTGTGCTCTGTGCTCTGGCCAATCCTTGCAAGCTCGAACTTGTCAATGCCGTTGTGCATAAGCTCGTTTATGGCATTTGCAAAGGTGCTCTCAAGAGCAGCCGAAGAGCTGAGTCCTGCTCCAAGCGGAACATCGCCTGCAAATACGGTGTCGAATCCCTCAACTTTGCCGCCGCGTTTGATGGTCTCGCGGCAAACGCCAAAGATATATCTTGCCCAGGCCTGTGCGGGAACATCTTCTTCTTTGAGGCCGAACTCTGCAAGCTCGTTGTAATCAAGAGAGAACGCCCTTACTTTGTCTGTGCCGTTGAGTTTAATCTGGGCCATAATGCCGCAGTCTATAGCTCCGGGGAATACATATCCACCGTTATAGTCTGTATGCTCGCCGATGATGTTGATTCGGCCGGCAGATGCAAACAAATTACCGCCTTCTCCAAAAAGAGACTTGAATTTTTCCTGGATTTTCTGTTTCATATCTTTGGTATTTTTAGTTTTCTTTTGCCTTGTGCAGTTCGTAAATTTAGTAACTTTTTAAGTAGCAAACAAGAAAAATCGGCAGATGGTCGGAAACTCCTCCCGCATAGCGTGGCCCTGCGTAGGTTCTGAAAGGCTTTTCCCCGGAGTGCACGTTATCCCTTTCCATAAGAAACGGCGGCTTCTGAATCTGCATCCGGGCCGCTTCCTGCATTTGGGCGTCGGGTGGAACAAAGAACATATCTATCATTTCCCATCGTCCCTGGTAGCGTATGGTTCCTTTCCCTTCACCGGCAAGGGGTGAGGCAAGGTTTATAAGGCCAGTGTTTTTCCGGAAGGCCGTGAACAGAGTATCCCCGGGAGTGTCGTTAAAATCCCCCATAGCAATGAAAACCGCCTCAGGGTTCCGGGGCTCCAAGGCCACAGCCTCCAGCGTCTTCATTGCCGCGCGCCTAAGGGGCGCGCTCTCCTTTGCGCCCCTGTATTTGGAGGGATGATGATTGACGCAAAGGGTAACCATCGCCCCTCCGGCAAGGGAAAATTCGGCAACCAGAATATCCCTTGTGTCGATGGTGTCTCCTCCTTCTGACAATATCGGGACCGGACGGGCCTGCTCAAGCCTCAGGGATGATTTTCTGTAAAGCAGGGCCACGTCTATTCCCCTATGGTCCCTGGAATCAAAGTGGATGATGCCGTAGCCGGCCTTTTCAAGGGCGGTGTATTTTAAAAGGCAGCCCAGCACAAAACCGTCTTCTACCTCTGCCAGGCCAATGGCATCCGAAAGGCCGCCCTGGGCTTCGGCGCACCAGAATATGGTCTTGGCAATGTCCTCGCATTTTTTCTTGAACCGCGTGTAGGTCCAGTGCCTGTCTGCGCCGGAGGTAAAGGGATTAAGGAAGTTCTCTACGTTCCAGAACATTACCCGCAGAGTGTCGCACTGGGCCTTGGCGGCAAAGGGGAAGAAAAGCGTCACCATCAACCCTAAAACAAAAATTTTATACCGTATCATAGGGTTGCAATATGGATATTTGCCTTAACAAATAGGATAAGATTTGTATAATTTTTATTTTTGCAGAGCAATTGCTCAGAAATGAGCTTAAAATTTATAAATCTTTATTTTTTATGTCTTTGAAATGCGGAATAGTGGGGCTTCCCAATGTAGGCAAATCCACACTTTTCAACTGTATAAGCTCGGGTAAGGCCCAGAGCGCAAATTTTCCCTTCTGTACGATAGAGCCTAACCTTGGCTCCACGAACGTGCCGGACAAGAGGCTGGAGGTTCTTTCCGATATATGCAAGCCGCAAAGGACCATCCCGGCAACCGTGGATATCGTGGATATAGCCGGTCTTGTAAAGGGTGCAAGCAAGGGCGAGGGTCTTGGCAACCAGTTCCTGGCCAATATCCGTGAGACCGATGCCATCCTTCACGTGCTGCGTTGCTTCGACGACAATAACATCGTACACGTAGATGGTTCAGTAGATCCGGTACGCGACAAGGAGGTTGTGGACGTTGAGCTTCAGCTTAAGGACCTCGAGACCGTTGAGGCACGCCTGGCCAAGGTGCAGAAGCAGGCCAAGATTGGCGCTGATAAAGAGGCCCGCAAGCTTATGGAGCTGCTGGAGCGCTACAAAGAGGCCCTTATGCAGGGTAAGAACTGCCGCAGCGTTGAGCTTCTTAACGACGACGAAGCTGCTATGGCCAAAGACCTTTATCTTCTGACCAACAAGAGGGTTATGTATGTCTGCAATGTAGATGAGGCCTCCGCAGCCAAGGGCAATGCCTATGTAGAGGCTGTTCGCCAGGCAACCAAGGACGAGAATGCAGAGATTCTGGTCATTGCGGCAAAGACAGAGTCCGATATCGCAGAGATAGAGGATTACGAAGAGCGCAAGCTTTTCCTTGACGACCTTGGCCTTGAGGAGTCCGGTGTAACCCGTCTTATCCAGGGTGCTTACAGGCTTCTGGGTCTCCAGACCTTCTTTACCGCCGGAGCCGACGAGTGCAGGGCCTGGACAATCCGCAAGGGAGACAAGGCTCCCAGGGCAGCAGGAACCATCCACACAGATTTCGAGCGTGGCTTTATCCGTGCAGAGGTTATCAAATATCAGGACTTTGTAGAGCTTAAGTCAGAGGCCGCCTGCCGCGCGGCAGGAAAACTGTCTACCGAGGGCAAGGACTACACCGTTCAGGACGGTGACATAATGCACTTCCTCTTTAACGTGTGACCCGCCCAGGCTTTAAAGACTGGTTTTAAATACAAGAGACAGGGAGGTTCTTTCAGGAGAAAGGCCTCCTTCTTTCATAATGTCCCAGGATTTGCCGCCGTTGTAGTTAAAGGACAGGCCAACCTGACAATCGTAGGGGAACCACAGCAGATTGGCAAGGCAGGCCGTGAGGTCCGCTCCCACGCTGTAAAGCGCACCGTTCCCGGAAAGTCCGTTCCCGTAACGGAAGGCTGTATAGTCTGCGTGCGGGGTAAATACGAAATTCTTTATATAAGCCAGGGGGCTGAAGGTTTTTATGTCCCCGAGCCAGAAAGGAATGGCATAGTCCGCCGTAAGACGCAGCTGCCTCTTGGCGTAGAGGGACAGGAAAGAGTTGATATCGTCTGAATTAAGGCCGCGGGGGCGGGATTTTACACCGTTTTCTGCGTGCAGGGCATCGAACTGAACCTGTGCCAGAGCAGTGAGTTTCAGCCCCTGTTCTTTCCTGAGGCCGGGCAGATACCCGTAAACATAACCGTAGGCAGAAGGGGAGTATAGGTCAGCCAGGGAAAGTCTTGTATGATAGCCAACCTCGGCGCCAATTCCTACGGAAGGATATACCTGCGAATGGGCCACGGGCCTCATAATATATCCGCGGACAGAGGCGTTCAAAGACTGTACAAGCACATTGCTGCCCTCCTCGTAACTGATATCGAGCACATCCGTGCTCTTACCGCTGCCTGCGTCAATTATGGCAGCTCCCTTAAGATAGCGGTCGTTGGTGGCGGTGAACTTAACCTGAGGGATAAGGCCTCTGTTCCATCCGTTACGCGAGAAATTAAATGGAATATAGGATCTTAACTCCACGTTGATGTGAGGCTGGTCTATGTAAGTGGCCAGTACCCTCTCCATATTGATTTGCGGGGCTTTGACAATGGCCCTATAGTACTGATAGGAGTCCCTTTCGCCCAAATCTGCGGAAAGTTCAAAGACAGGATAAAGCCCGGTATAGGTAAAATCAACGTGGAAGGAATGATGGCGCTTTTTGCCCTCGAACCCTTTACGGTCAGTATCGTAAGCGTAAGACGCCATTCCTGACAGGGTGCCAAGGGTATTCTGAAACAATACGGTGGCACCGAGCCGCAGGTTATCCAGGGACTCGTCGCTGGAAAGATCGGACACAGCCTCATAATCCACGCTTATCGGCACCCAGGAGTGAATCCTGATTGCATTGAGTAGTTTGCTATAGCCCCGCGGCTGGGAAATCTCCCCGTCCCAGGCGGCATCGTCCAAAGCCGCGAGCCCCTTGGCTTCAGCCAGCTTTCTCTCCTGGGAAGACAGGGTGTCGGCAATGGCATAACTATGATAGGAATCAACGGCCGAGGCCTTTCCGGGCAGGTTTTCCAGGGTCTCAGAACAGATAAGGTTTCCGTTGGGATAGCGGGCTGCGTAGTAAAGAACCCCACCGCTTATGGCAAAATCCGTAACTCCGTAGCGGACATTTGTAACCCGGGTCAGGGCACCATCGGCCCCAAAACTATAAACCTGGGAGACCCCATCCCTGTCGCTTATGAAATACAGGCAGTCCCCAGTGTTTTTAAGGTGGTTGATGCTTACGGGTTGCTGCGGCAGCAGGACGTCGTCCACGGCACCATCGGCCCTTAAAAATGACAGGCCGAAGCCCCCGGGGCCGATATAGCTTACTGCCAGCCGCTCCTCCACCCAGGCTGTCTCTACGAATTGGATTCCGTCCGGGGAGGCGATGCGGCCAAGCAACTCGCCGTTTTTGCCAAGGCTGACAATGGCGCTGCCGCCCTCAGTAGGATATTCAGTGACCGAAATAACCCCAGACGGCCCTATCGCCGGGTTAAAATACCTTTTGTCCCCTGAAAGGTCGGTGATTTTCCCACCCTCCAGCCTTTGCAGGCGGGAATCGGCTGCCAGGCTCCATCGCCTGTCGGGGATAGACTCGGTCCAAAGGATGGAACCATCGGCCTCCGTAGCCAGGGCGCTGGTATTGGAAGCGAAGGGCCTGATTGTTTTTTCACGGCCTCCGTGGCCGATACTTACAAGTTCCGCCGCTCCTGTGAATGAGGTTTTAACCGCGTAAACCCCGCCCTTGCCGTCCGGTGTAATACCGGAATAGGAAGTGTACCAGGCCGGATTTTCCACTGTAAGGTTCTGGCTGTCAAAGGGGCCGCGGGCCTCCTGCTCCCTGTCCCAGACGGACTTGAAGGCCAGCATAACGTCGTTAAAGGAAGCGTCAAATCCCTTGCCGCTATGGTCCTTGAACCACTTTCTTACTTTTGAGCACTTGAACGGATGATGAGCCGCCAGCTTAAGGTAGTCCTGGGTAAAAAGGGCGTCGTTGTAAAGATATCTTGCGCCTGCAATCGTAAGGTAGCCAAGGGCATAGTGATTGGGAGCGTATCTTTTGTATGAGCCCCATCTCCACTGCTCCCAGGAGCGCATATCCCCCTTGTCGAAGGCCATCATATAGTAGGCCAGGAAGTCTGCGTGTCTGCCGCGGCCAAAGCGGGAAAGGGCCGTCTCTGCCACTACTGCGTCGCCTTCCAGCATCCAGGTGCTTGGGAAGAGGCCGGCAAAAAGACCGGTTGCCGCCTCGCCGGTAATGATGGAGGGAATTCTAAGCAGGCCGTCGTTGCCAAACTGCAACTGGGCAACGTGGCGGTTTTCGTGAACGGCCAGTTCTTTAATCCAGGGCATCGGCTCTGGGGAATATGCCTCCGGAAGTGTGTAGAGGTCCATTCTCATAGGAGCCCAGGCAACGGAACCGTTTGACGTGCCTGTGAACGGATGAAGCACTACCTGTGTCTTTCCGCAGTAGGTCTGGCCGGGAAGATAGCCTGCGCTGAGGCCCACAAGGGGGCGGGCGGTCTCCAACTCTATGGCATAACGCCTTGCCAGGGAATCTATGCCGCGGGGATAGATTAACTTATAGTTGGGGGTCTGAATGTATTTCCACTTAAGAGAACCCGGGTCGTTGCCTGCCAGATAGAACTGGGCCCTTAAAGGAGTAAGGGCTGCGACGGCAAGAAATATGGATAATAAAACGCGTCTCATCCGTTAAAATCATTTGAACACAAAAATACAAATACTAACTTAATTTTAATATATTTGTATTTAGAAAAGCCTGAGGTCTTATGATAAAAGGAAAGAGGTGTTTTTTTGCTATCGCAGCGGCGGCGCTCTGCCTTGCCGCCCTTTATTCCTGCGGGCAAAAAGAGGCTCCTAAGGCTGCCGCTCCCGGTTTTCCGATGGTGGAAGCCCCGGCTGTAATAACAGAACCTCCTGCCAGAATAGACTATATGGCAGAACATTTCTGGGACACATTTCTTTCCGGCGCCTTTGGAGCCGATTCCGCCGATTCCCTTGCCGTCAGGGGTGTGCCGGCAAAGGACCTGGAATCCAAGTTTGCAATGTGGGCCTCCTTTGTTAAGGGCGCATCCTACGGTTCTATGCAAAAAGCCGTAATAACCTTTGGCCGGAAGGCCGCCGCAGATAGCGTGGCTTATCCTGCCCTCCTGGCCCTGGCAGACAAATTCCTTTACGACCCTTCCTCCCCGACGCGTAACGAGGAAGCCTACCTGTTCCTTCTGGAAACCATTCTGGAAGGAAGCTTGCCGGACGAGTCTTCAAGGCCCTCCTACCAGTTGGCAAAAGAGAAATGCTCGCTAAACAGAATAGGGGAGAAGGCCGCGGACTTTGCCTTTAAGGACGGCGCCGGCAAACGCCGCACCCTTCACGGAATAAAGGCTACGGTAACGCTTATATTCTTTGGAAACCCCGGCTGCACGGCCTGCACCCAGTACAAGGAAGCCTTTGAAGAAGACAAGGCCGTAGCCGCTAAAATCGCCGCCGGAGAAATCTGCGTGGTTAATGCTTACCCGGACGAAGATACGGTTCTCAACGACCTTTACAACATAAGAGCCATTCCCTCCCTGTATCTGCTGGACTCCGACAAGACAGTAATGCTTAAGGATGCTTCTGTGCAGGAGGTTATGGAACAGTTATACGCAATATTCTTTTAAAAAATAAACATTATGGCAACAGAAGGAAAAATCTGGGGCAAAGGCCCTGACGGAAAAGATATTTACAAATACAAGCTTACCGCCGGAGACGGCGCTTACGTAGAACTATCGTCCCTTGGCGCTGCCATAGTGTCTGTGTGCGTACCGGATAAAGACGGGGTTCTGGGCGATGTTGTCCTTGGTTACGACAAGGCAGAAGACTATCTTGCCGACGGTCCCTGCGCCGGAAAATGCCCCGGCCGTTTTGCCAACAGGATTGCCAAGGGTCACTTTACCCTTGACGGAAAAGAGTACACCCTCCCTGTCAACAATGGTCCAAACCACCTTCACGGCGGCCCTCAGGGCTTCCAGAATAAGGTTTGGGACAGCCGCATAGACGGACAGGCAGTAGAGTTCCTCTATTTCTCTGCCGACGGCGAGGCCGGCTATCCCGCCAACCTTAAGGTTGTAGCCCGCTACGAGTGGGGGGACGATCACGCCCTTAAGCTCACCTTCACCGCAGTTACAGACGGTGCAACTGTACTCAACCTTACCAACCACGCCTATTTTAATCTCTCCGCCTTCAAGGAGAACGTGCTGGGTCACGAGCTCTGCCTCGCAGCATCGGAATACCTGCCTACGGACCCTACCCTGATCCCCCTTGGAGACTCAGAGCCCGTTGCCGGCACTCCTATGGACTTTGTGACTCCCAAGCCTATAGGCCGCGACATAGAAGCAGACTTCCCCGCCCTTAAATACGGCAAGGGTTACGACAATTGCTTTGTGATTGACGATTATACTCCCGGCCAGTTGGAAAAGGCCGCAAGTCTTTACTGCCCTGCAACCGGACGCGCCCTGGATGTTTACACCACCCAGCCCGGAGTTCAGATTTATACGGGCAACTGGCTTAACGGCTGCCCCGCCGGCAAGCACGGCCTCACCTATCACGACTACGACGCCGTAGCCATCGAGTGCCAGCACTTTCCGGACACTCCCAACAAGCCGGACTATCCCACCGCGGAACTCCGTCCCGGCCAGACCTACGAAGAAGCAATTGTATTTGAATTCTCTGTAAGATGAAACAGTATCTAGACCTGCTGCAAAAAATAATGGACGAGGGCGTGGTTAAAAAAGACCGCACCGGCGTCGGCACAAAAAGCATATTCGGCCACCAGATGAGGTTCGACCTTTCCCAGGGCTTCCCCCTGCTTACAACAAAGAAGGTACACCTCAAGTCTATTATCTACGAACTGTTGTGGTTTATTGCCGGCGACACCAATGTACGCTGGCTCCAGGAGCACGGAGTTACAATTTGGGACGAGTGGGCCGATGCTGACGGTAATCTTGGCCCTGTTTACGGCCACCAGTGGCGCAGTTGGAATTCTGCAAGCGGCAAAGCCGTAGATCAGTTGTCACAGGTAATAGAGACAATAAAGAAGAATCCGGATTCCCGCAGGATGCTGGTAACGGCCTGGAACCCTTCCGAGGTGGACAATATGGCCTTGCCTCCCTGCCACTGCCTGTTCCAGTTCTATGTGGCAGAGGGCAAACTCTCCTGCCAGCTGTATCAGCGCAGCGCCGATACCTTCCTGGGTGTTCCCTTCAACATTGCCTCCTACGCCCTGCTCACTATGATGATTGCACAGGTATGCGGGCTTAAACCCGGAGACTTCATTCACACCACAGGCGATACCCACCTGTACCTCAATCATATGGAGCAGGTAAAAGAACAGCTCTCAAGACAACCCAGGGCTCTGCCGCAGATGCAGCTGAACCCTGAAGTAAAGAGCATATTCGACTTTAAGTACGAGGACTTCACCCTTGCAGGTTACGACCCTTGGCCTGTGATAAAAGCTCCCGTAGCTGTTTAGACTTAGGCAGAACAGCGGTTCCGATAAGCATAAGTATCAAAACCCAGCTGCACACTGCAGAAAGTGTGCGGCCTTTGGCGTAGCTTTCCGGCTGGAAGCGCATCACAACGAAGCCCTCTCCCTGGGGAATAACGGCTCCGCGCAGGGTCCAGTCTGTCCTAAGAAGGTCAAGGTCTCCGGTCTTGTTGCCGGCGGCATCTTCTGTCCAGGCCTTCCAGCCATAGGAGCACCAGATTTCGCTGAAAACGGCAAGCCTTTGTCCGGAGGTCTTATAGCTATATTTAAGCTGGTTGGGCGCATACTCTGTGAGGGCAATGCTGTCTTCTGCGGTGGCAGCTTCAAAAGAGGTAACGGACTGCGCCTCCCGTACGACCGCAACCTTGTCAAGAGGGATTGCGCCCAGAAGGGCTATCTCTTCGTTTGCAGAGGCGGTCCCAACGGTATCGTCCACAAACCATACAGGCCCAAGGGCCTTGCTGTTCACAGCCGGAGCAACGTTTCCGTCAATAATTATGTATTTGCAGTTGAGGGCAGAAAGAACCGGCAGGGCGGGCAGGTTTGCCTGAGCCTCGGTAATTGTCTTTACTCCCGAAAGCGAACCGTAAATATCCTTGATTTCACCTGTGAGATAGTTGTCTATAAGGTCTTGATATCTTTGCAGTTTCACGGGGGAGTAACCGCCGATGTTCTTGTGCCAGTAGCTTGGAGTAGCTTCGTTGAATACATTTTTTGTAAGGTCCAGAACCCTGTAAGAAAGAGTTTTGTCTGCAAGTATGCTCTTATCTGCGGGACGCAGGGTAAAATGAGAGTCAAACTTGCTCTTTGTTACGAAATGACTGCTGTTAAGATAACGCTTTCCGACAGAGAAGAGGTTGATGCATACAAGAAGGCAGATTCCCGCGGCGGCCACGATTCTGCGCTTGTCCGCGCTAAGTTTTGAGGGCTTGGTTCCCGGCACCATCGACCAGAATAAAAGGCCTCCGGTGGCCAGAACAAGGACAAGGGCCGTGAAAGCATCGGCCTTCATAAGGGAAATCCTGTCTGCTATAAATGTATCCCTGAGAATATCATCGTACTGGGCGTCCTCGGGGCCGGTGAATGATCCAACCAGGCCGGGGAATATCCAAATCAGCAGGCAGAAGGCGCCTGCAATGCCGGTGGATATCGTAAGGGCCGTGATCAGCCGCTTTCTTTCAAATTGGCCTGACAGTACCTTGCTGAGGGCGGTGAAGGCCAGGATCGGCATAGTGAACTGCAAAATGACAAGTGCCATTGATACCGTCCTGAACTTGCTGTAGAAAGGTGTGGACTCGAACCAGAATACGTTAAACGCACGTACCAGTTTGGCTATAAGAGTTGTGCCGCCATAGGCCCCGCCCATTGCCAGGAGTACTCCCAGGACGGAGGGTATTATAATCCACCACTTTTCTTTGCATTTGGGAAGGCAGAGACCAAGAAGGAAGAGGAAGACCGTAATGGCGCCTATGTACATCGGTCCCGCGGTAAAGGGCTGAGGGCCCCAGTACATCGGCAGAGCCTTGGTTATGTTTTCTACCTCTTTCTGCTTGTAGCCGGCCTTGAGCAAAAGTTTGGCCATCTCTGAGTTCTTGGGATCTACCGCTCCGGATGACGAGCCTCCGTTGTAGTTGGCTATCATTATGTTGGGCAGCTCCTCAAGGCCGTAAGACCATTGGGTGGCGTATTCGAATTTAAGCCCCTTGCTCTTTTGGGCGCCATCGTCCCGGGTAAGTTCCGACCCTCCGCGCATTGTCTCCTGGGTGTATTCCCAGGTGGGCACCAGCCTGTTGGCATTTGTGCCTATTCCGACAGCGGCAAACACAATGAGAAGCCCGGTGGTAATCAGGAAGGGTTTTAGTTTTTCCCTTTCTTTTATGCCGATGGTGATGAGATTCACTATGAAGTAGGAGGCTATGATAAGGGCTATGTAGTAGGATATCTGAACGTGGTTGGCCTTGATCTGGAAGCTTAGCGCAAAGGCTGTGAGCACTGGGCCGACAAGTGATATTTTCCCGGTTTCAAGGGTCTTGCGGTATGTGTAAAAAACTCCGGCAAGCACCCAGGGAGCCCAGGCAAGGGCCAGCATCTTGGCGTTGTGGCCTACCTGAATGATTTGCAGGTTGTAGGAGCAGAAGGTTACTGCAACCGCTCCCGCTGCAGCCAGAAGAGGGCTTACCCCGAGGGCCAGCATCAGCAGAAAGGCTCCAAGAAGGGAAATGAAGAAATAGCTGGCAGGGCGCTTTCCGGTAAGGAAGGCATCGAAGAGGCCCTGGGTGGCATCGCCACCGTTATTGCCGGTCAGCATAGTTGTAGGCATACCTCCGAACATAGAGTTTGTCCAGGCTGTTTTGTCGTCCGGATGCTCTGCGTCCCAGGTGTTGGCCTCGTGGGCCATTCCAACATAACCGGTAATATCGCTCTGGTTGACTATCTTTCCGCCGAGGACTTCCGGTACAAATCCGTATGATACTACAAGAAAAGCCGCAACTATTCCGGCGTAAAGAAGTACTTTCTTCTTAAGGTCTTTCATATAGGAATTAAATTATGCTGTCCAGCAGGGCGGCCATACTTTTTGCCGTCTGGGGACGTGAATATTTTTCTATGTTTCCGCCGGGGAAAAGCCCGCCGCTTCCAAGAGAACACTCTCCGCGGAGGAAGGCCTCCCAGGCCCTTTCAATAAAGCTGTCAATGGCAGCCGTGTCTTCCCATCCGGAGGTGAAGCCCGCACCGGCGTCTTCTACAACCCTTGCCATCGCCCCGTCTGTCTGCCCTATCCCAAGGATGGGTCTGCGGGCGCCAAGATACTCAAAGAGTTTTCCTGGAAGGGTGGCCCTGTACTCGGGCTCTTTCCTTAGGGGGAGCAGCAGTACGCTGGCCCCGGACTGTTCCCTTACGGCTGTCTCGTGGGCTACGTAGCCGTTATCTACAAGATTGCTCTCCAGGCCTGCCGCCTTTATGGACTCTATAATCTGGGAGTCTGTCTTTCCGGACAGGCGAATCCTTAGTCTGGAGGAAAACTGTGCGTCTTCCCTGCATTTTTTGCCAAGCACAAGCCACAACTTGTCCGGGTTGCCGTCAGCGGCGAACTGTCCGGTATGCGTCAGGTTAAAGAACCCGTCCTCCAGCCTGGCCTGCTCAAAGGAAAAGTCGTCAGGGTCAAAGCCGTTGGTAATAAGTTCTACGCGGGTTTTTGTCATTGTGCGGAACTCCTCCTGTACAAGGGGAGATACTGCAACCACAACAGTTGCGTTGTCAAGAACGTCCTGTTCCAGGCGCAGGTGCCTGCGGGTTGTGCGTTTTCCAAGGCCAAGATGCTTAAAGTAGAAGATTCTTGTCCAAGGGTCCCTGAAGTCGGCTACCCAGGGAATACCTGCCCAGGCTGCCACCTTGCGGGCAATCAGGTGCATTGAATGGGGCGGCCCCGTGCTTACTATTGCATCTACCGGATGTTCCTTAAGGTATTTTTTGAGGAATTTTACAGAGGGCCTTACCCAGCTGACTCTTGGGTCCGGCACAAAGAAAGTCCCGCGCACGGCCATCATAAGCCTTTGCTTCCAGCTGCGCTTCTGGGCGTTTACCATATTTACCTGGGCCTGACTGGCGGCCTTTCCCGTGAGTTTTCTGTAGATGCTGTAAATCTCCGTTATGGGGCGCTTTACAATTTCTGCCTCCGGAGGGATATCTTCTTCCAGGGAATAATCTACGGATTGCATTTCCGGGTTCAGAGGCGTGTATATCACAGGTTGCCAGCCTTGGGCAGGCAGGTATTTGCAGAACTTAACCCAGCGCTGAACCCCGCTGCCTCCTGCAGGTGGCCAGTAATACGATATTATCAGAACGCGTTTCATCAATCGCAAAAGTACAAAAAACTTGGCAAAAATGATTATATTTGCAAGACAGGCTTTTGTAAGCATTATGGCAGGAAAGAAACAGGCAGAGGATACGCCGCTTTTAAAACAATTCTTCGAGGTTAAGGCTCAGAACCCCGAGGCCGTGCTTTTGTACAGGGTGGGCGATTTTTACGAGACTTATTCGGATGACGCCCTTCTGGCAAGCAAGGTTCTTGGACTTGTGCTTACCCGGAAGAGCAACGGAGAGAAGGGATATATGCCAATGGCAGGGTTCCCTCATCACGCTCTTGACGTGTATCTTCCCAAGCTTGTGCGTGCCGGGCTCAAGGTTGCCGTCTGCGATCAGCTGGAAGATCCGGCCCTGGCCGGCCGCAAGCTGGTCAAGAGGGGAGTCACGGAAATCGTTACTCCCGGTGTTGCCTTCGGTGACACTATGCTGGAACAGAAGGAGAATAATTACCTGGCCGGTGTAGTTTTCCGTAAAGATGGCTGCGGAGCGGCCTTTCTGGATGTTTCTACCGGAACCTTCCGCCTGGCTCAGGGCTCGGAAGAGTTCATAGGCACTCTGTTCTCCCTGCTTCGCCCCAAGGAAACCATCGCCACAAGACAGGATTCTGCCCACGCGGCCGAGTGTTTCGGGGAGATAGGGTACGTTACCACCCTGGACGAATGGGCCTTTGTTTACGATTCTTCCCGTGACCGTCTTTGCAAGCAGCTTGGCGTAGACAGCCTTAAGGGCTACGGCATAGATGACTGTCAGCTTAGCGTCTGCGCTGCGGGGGCCTTGCTGGTTTACCTGGAGCAGACCTTCCACAGCGGTATTTCCAATATTTGCTCTGTGTCCAGGATAGACGAGGGCAAGTTTGTGTGGATGGATAAGTTCACCGTCCGCAATCTGGAGATTTTCTCTTCCGAGGGGGACAGCCTTCTTAACGTTATGGACAAGACAGTATCGCCAATGGGCGCAAGAATGCTCCGGCTTTACCTGTCTATGCCCATTATGGATACGGAGGAGCTTTCCCGAAGGTTCGATGCCGTTGAGGCATTCTGCTCCGACGACGAACTCCTGTCAGGTGTTCAGGAGCATCTGGGCCGCATCGGAGACCTTGAAAGGATTATATCACGTGCCGCAACCGGAAAAATCGCCCCCAGGGAGGTGGTTCAGCTTGGCCGCGGCCTTTCCAACATAGTTCCCATAAAGGAACTTTGTCTTGAGAATCCCGCGCTGGAGCCGCTGGTGTCCTGTCTGCAGGACTGCTCTGCGTTAAGGGAAACCATCGGCCAAACCTTGTGTGACGATCCTGCCGCCCTAATCGGCAAGGGGGATGTTATAAGGGAGGGGGTCGATCCTGAATTGGATAACTTAAGGAATATATCCCGTGGCGGAAAGGATTATCTTATGGAGATGCAGCGGAAGGAGAGCGAGCGTACGGGGATTGCATCTCTCAGGATTAGCTATAATAACGTCTTTGGCTATTATCTGGAGGTAAGGAATACCTACAAGGATAAGGTTCCGCCGGAGTGGATTCGCAAGCAGACCCTTGTTTCTGCCGAGCGTTACATTACCCCAGAACTTAAGGAGTACGAGGAGGCTATTCTTGGGGCCGAAGAAAAGATATATGCCTTGGAGTCCAGGCTTTACGGGGAACTTGTGCGCAAGGTTCAGTCTTATATCCCTGTTATTCAGGCAAATGCCGGCAAGATTGCCAAGCTGGACGTTCTGGCGGGCTTTGCCACTCTTGCTACGGAGAATAAGTATTGCCGCCCTGTCGTGGACGATGGGGACGTGCTGGAGATTGTGGCCGGGCGTCATCCTGTCATAGAGACCACAATGAAGCCGGGAGAGGAGTATGTTCCCAATGACATCTTCCTGGACAGGACTTCGCAGCAGATAGTAATTCTTACGGGTCCCAATATGTCCGGAAAGTCTGCCCTGCTTCGCCAGACTGCGCTTATCGCCCTAATGGCTCAGGTGGGCAGCTTTGTTCCGGCACAATCGGCCCACATAGGATATTTCGATAAAATCTTCACCCGTGTAGGGGCGTCGGACAATATATCCAAGGGGGAATCTACCTTTATGGTAGAGATGCTGGAGACCTCTATGATTCTGCATAACCTCAGCCCCCGTTCGCTGGTTATTCTGGACGAGATAGGACGTGGTACGGCTACCTATGACGGTATGTCCATAGCCAGGGCTATCGTTGAGTATATTCACGAGTACGGGCACAGGGCCAAGACTCTGTTTGCTACTCACTATCACGAACTTAACGACCTTGAAGACCTTTACGCCAGAGTGCGGAATTTCCACGTGAGCGTTAAGGAAGAGGGCAAGAAGATAATTTTCCTAAGGAAACTTGAGCCAGGTGGAACCGCCCACAGTTTTGGTATCCACGTGGCCCGTATGGCCGGTATGCCGCGCGAGGTTCTTAATATGGCAGAGCAGACTCTGTCTGCCCTCGAGGCCAAGGATGCAGCCCAGTCTGCCAGCCGCGGCGGAGGGGCCAGGGGGGCCGATGGTGCCATTCAGCTGTCGCTTTTCCAGCTGGACGACCCTACGCTGTCTTCGCTTCGCGACACGCTGCGCAAGGCAGACCTTAATAATATGACTCCTTTGCAGGCCTTCGACCTGCTTAGGGATATGAAGAAAGAACTCGGGATTTAGAATATGGAAAAATCACTGATAGTAGCCGTGGCCGAAGGGAATGCCATCGGGCGTAAGAACCAGCTTCTCTGGCATATTTCAGAAGACCTTAAGTACTTTAAGGAAGTAACGTCGGGCTCTCCCGTGATAATGGGCTTTATGACCTTCCAGTCCATCGGTCGTCCGCTTCCCGGACGCACCAACATAGTGATTTCAATTTTCCCGTGGCCGGATGCGCCCAAAGGTATAGTCATAGTGGAGTCCTTGGAAGAGGCTTACAAGGCTGCCGAGGCTACAGGTGCAGAGCGCTGCTTTGTAATTGGCGGGGCCTACACCTATGCAGAGGCTATGGAGACATCCGACACTCTCTACATTACTCACATCTATGCCGATGCTCCCGACGCCGATGTCTTCTTCCCGGAAATCTCTCCCGCCGTCTGGCAGCCCGTCTGGGAATCCCCCCTGCAGCACGACACAGAAAACAACCTGGACTTCCGCTTCGTCCGCTACGCCCGCAAATAACCATAAGGGGTAAACGTCGCCAAAGGATTGTGGTACATCATACAAAAGTGACTTTAGTCGTTTTTCTAAAGATTTAACAAAAGTTAACCTAAGAAACGCAAAAAGTAAGATAAGTCACTTTTTATCGTATATTTTAGTAGACGCTCGAATAAACCAACGAGCGTCTATTTTATGAATCAAACCAATTCTATTGGGCGCTACGCCCGCATCCTGCTGGACGGTTTCTTTAAGACGGCCTTCGGCAGCGAAAAGAACAAACGGCTTACAACCCTCTTTCTGGAAGAACTGATTCCAGAAAGAAAAATTAAAAACCTCTCGTTTGTCCAGAACGAACACATCAACACTTATCCTGGGAAAATGGACAACCGTGTGGATATTGAGTGTACCGATGCCGATGGTTCCCGTTTCCTTGTCGAACTTCAGGTAAAGCGCCAGGCCAGCGTCTACGACAGGGCCGTACTCTATTCTACTTATGGCATACAGGCCCAGATGGAGAAGGGG
>JBGVAW010000050.1:0-20105 GCA_045224955.1 Candidatus Cryptobacteroides sp. | reverse complement strand
CATTCTCCGGGAGGTCCGATACGTCCACGACTCCGCGGTTGTAAATCTCCGGAAGAGCCTCTACGATGCTATTGTTAAGCGTAGAGTTAAGCTGAATGCTTTCTGCATCTACCAGGGACTTCCTTACAACTTCGTAGTTGAACCTGAAGCAGGGCTTGATCTCGGAAGAAATGGCTTCCCTGTCCTCGC
Organism: Candidatus Cryptobacteroides sp.; assembly: GCA_045224955.1. GTDB lineage: Bacteria > Bacteroidota > Bacteroidia > Bacteroidales > UBA932 > Cryptobacteroides. Next base: position 19,916 of record JBGVAW010000050.1, on the reverse strand, counting down.
GCATCTGAGATTCCGTCTTCAGAATAGGAAAATCAAAGGCTGCGGTAAGGGTTTCATACTGCCAGGGGGCTCCTTTGGCATACTCGTAATTGAACCTGGCCTTCCTCGGTACCAGTGACAGCAAAACAAGGAAGAGCAGGATAAAGAGAAGATATACCCGGAAGTCGCCCGGAAGCCGGCTTTTAGTCATAAAATCTGCGGTTAAGCGTCAATATTGGCGTAATGAGCGTTCTCTTCAATGAACTGACGGCGAGGCGGTACATCGTCTCCCATAAGCATAGAGAAGGTTCTCTCTGCCTCTACGGCATTCTCAATTGTAATCTGGCGGAGCAGACGGGTAGAAGGATCCATAGTGGTGCTCCAAAGCTGCTCGTCGCTCATCTCTCCAAGACCTTTGTAGCGCTGTACGGTCACACCCCTGTCAGAGCCCTTGCCAAGTCTCTGGGTAGCCTCTGCCCTCTGGGCGTCGGTCCAGCAGTAAACCTCTTCCTTACCCTTCTTTACAAGATATAGAGGAGGAGTGGCAAGATAAACGTAGCCATTCTTGATAAGGTCGAACATATACCTGAAGAAGAAGGTAAGGATGAGCGTAGCGATATGGCTACCGTCAACGTCGGCATCGGTCATAATGATAACCTTGTGATAACGGAGGCGGCTGAGATCCATCTTCTTTTCTCCGGTCTCGTCTTCCTTGGCAACGGAAACGCCAAGTGCAGTGTATATGTTACGGATAGCCTCGCTGTCAAAAGCGCGGTCTCCGGCTGCCTTTTCTACATTGAGGATTTTACCTCTCAAAGGAAGGATGGCCTGGAATCTGCGGTCGCGGCCCTGCTTTGCGGTACCGCCTGCAGAATCTCCCTCTACAAGGAAGAGCTCGCAAAGTGCAGGATCCCTCTCGGAGCAGTCTGCCAGTTTACCGGGCATACCGGCACCGGTCATAACAGTCTTGCGCTGAACCATTTCACGGGCCTTGCGGGCAGCATTCCTGGCCGTAGCGGCAAGCACTACTTTTTCTATGATAGTCTTTGCAAGCTTGGGATTCTCTTCAAGATAAGTATCCACAGCGGCCGATGTTGCCTGGGAAACTACGGAAGTAACCTCGGGGTTACCCAGCTTGGTCTTGGTCTGGCCCTCGAACTGAGGCTCTGCAACCTTGACGGAAATAACCGCTGTAAGGCCTTCGCGGAAGTCTTCCGGAGCAAGTTCAACCTTGGCTTTTGCAAGAAGGTTATTCTTCTCTGCATAGTTGCGCAGGGACCTGGAAAGACCCATCTTAAAGCCCTGAAGGTGTGTACCACCCTCTATAGTATTGATATTGTTGACGTAGGAATAGATTTTCTCGCTATATCCGGTATTATACTGAAGGGCGATGTCGATAGGTATGATTTTGTCCGATGCAACACATACAGGCTCGGGAATAAGCTCCTCTGCGCCTGCATCCAGGTATTTGATGAACTCCTTGAGTCCCTCTTCAGAGTAGAATACATCGCGCTTGAAAACCTTGCGGCCTGTAGCCTTGGAATCTCCGTAGTTGTCAACCTCGAACTCATCCACCTCCTGACGCTTGTCGGTAAGGGTGATGCGGATGCCCTTGTTAAGGTAGGCAAGCTCACGAAGCCTTGCGGCAAGAGTGTCGTACTTGTAAACTGTGGACTGAACAAAGATTTCAGGATCCGGATGGAAGGTGATGTATGAACCGGAGTCGGTGCAATCGCCTACAATCTCTACGGGAGTGATGGGCTTACCCTTGGAGTACTTCTGAACGTGAATCTTGCCCTCGCGGTGAATTTCTGCAATCAGAATGTCAGAAAGCGCATTTACGCAGGATACGCCCACACCGTGAAGACCACCGGAAACCTTGTAGCTGTTCTTGTTGAACTTACCGCCGGCGTGAAGCACCGTAAGAACCACCTCCAGGGCAGACCTGTGCTCCTTGGGGTGCATTCCGGTAGGAATACCACGGCCGTTATCCTTCACCGTTATGGAATTGTCCGGATTGATATCTACGGTAATATCCGTACAGAACCCGGCCATAGCCTCGTCAATACTGTTATCTACCACCTCATAGACAAGATGATGGAGACCTCTTTCGCCAATGTCGCCAATGTACATTGAAGGTCTTTTCCTTACTGCCTCCAGGCCTTCGAGGACCTGGATGCTACTTGCCGAATACTCTGATTGAGCAGCTCTGATTTCTTCGTTCTCAGCCATATTATTGTCTTTATTTATAATCAAAAAAGTACGTTTTACAGGTATACCCATAAAACGTACAAATTTAGTGATTTATTTCGTTTAAACCAAACTTTTTCCCTGTAAGGGAAAAGCCCCCGGAACTATCGGCAAAACTACATTTTAACTATCAGTCCGACGGTCAGGTACATACCGCTTCGGGGCATAAGGTAATCGTCGTAAATCTTGGAGTTCAGAAGATTGCCGACCTTGGCATAAACTCCTGTCTTTCTGTCCAGATAATACTCTCCGTAAAGACCAAGATCCAGATAACTGCCCAGATAAGGCTTGTAGGCCTCTATGAAGGTAAGACTCTCGGCCTTTGAAGCATAGTTTGCGGTGATTCCGGCACAAACTCTTGACTTCCAGTAATATAAAGCACGGCCGTCGAACCTGAAAGAGCGGGGCTTCACAAGCATTTTACCAAAGGTGGAGCCATCTTCGGAAGAAGCAAAACTGTCCGGAGAAGTTGCCCTGTAGCTAAGATTTCCTTCCACGAGGAGAGGCTTCCTGTCATAGGAGAAAGAAGCCATAGCATAAGGCTCCTTCATATCGTCATACACGAGAGTTTTCATCGTGTAGGCATAGAAGCCGTAGAACAAGGCATCAGACACAACCCTGTAGCCTCCCAGCACCTCATATCTGAATGCGGCGCCTATATTTCCGCGAAGGCCGGCAGCCACATTGATATGCTCTACCGAATTACCGGAAAGAGGAGCATAGTCGCTGAACAACATAGGGTTAAAGAAATGATTCTCTCGCTTGAACTTTCTGTAAGAGGCCAGTCTGTCCCCTCCGGTAACATCGGCAAAGAAATCTGCGTGGTCCTTTACAAGTTCGTAACTGATATGGGCATCGGGATAAATGAACTGGCTGTCGTGAGGTTTAGACGCACCGGGAAGGTCAGAAGCGGAAATATAAGAGAACCTGACGCCAAGGTTAATCCTGAAGCCGTTCTTTACAGCAACGTATCGGGGAGTAACATAGGCCATCTGGGCATTGTAATCATTGAAAAGTCCGCTGTAGGCATCCCTTTCGTAATGGAAATCTATTACCATAGAATGGTCTTTACGGCGGCTGCTCACGGAACCATCGACCCCGATAGAAAAGATATCCACTTTGTCGGATAAGGTTTCAACGTCGTCGGAGGCCACTGAGGCGGAAGCATCCAGCTTAAAGAAGACCTTGGCATTTTCCCTTGTCCTGAGGCCCAGAGAGGCCTCGAAGGAGTTGAATGAGGTTTTCACTTTCTCATTCTCCGTAGGATGAAGGGCGCTGTTATCATTTGTCATAAGGCCGTAATAACCGGCATCAAAAAGAAGCGTAGCCCCCTTTCCAAGGCCTGTGCGTCCATTGAGTCCAGCGCTTGTGGCGGCATCGTAGCCCGTCCAGCTATTGTCGCACACATAAATGGGAGTAGAGCCCGGAGAAGGAGCGGCAACGGCCTTGAAATCATCGTAGCGATATTTGTATTTGCCAATGTAGGATTTATGGCTGGCAAACAGGTTTATCTGGGTATTTCCCCGGGAGGCAGGAGAATATACAAATTCCAATTCCGGATGCAGGGAAAAACCGGCACCGACTTTAAGATACATCGACCTGGATTTAGGTGTATTCGGTTTGATACTTAAGTCAAGCAGGTAGGGATTGAATTCTCCTGTACCGGCGTAGGGCTTGTCAAAGACAGAATAGTCAAAGTCAAGGTCGAACGTAAGCAGGGAATCCGGCAAAGCCATAGCAGGAACCGGCTTGGGAGTGAATTTAAGCGAACTCTCGTAAGTCCTGTGAACCTCTACCGTAGGGTTAAGGTTCTGCGCCTTCACAGCCGTGCCTATGCACAATAACAATACTGCCGGGATAAATATCTTTTTCATAATAAAACAAATTTTCTTGTTTAGGACTGCTCGGCCATAATCTCTTCCAGCTTGGAAAGCCTCATTGCAACCTCTTCCAGGATATCATCATCTGCAGAAGAGCTCTGATAGCCGTCCTTAATGCTCTGGAAGGTAGCCTTAGCCTTCTTATACTGGTCCTGATCTGCGTAACTATCGCCCAGGATAATAAATGATTTAGCAATATAATAAGCCTTGGAACTGCCTGTCTGGCCAAAGGAGAATACCAAATTCTCTACGGAGGCGAAGTCTCCCCTGTCGTAGGCGTCCAGTATCAGGAGGTAGAAGGACTCAGCGCCGTAATCGGTATCGGGCCTGGAACTAAGTTCCTTGTAAAGCACGAAGGCCTCCTCTCTCTTGCTTGTCTGCTGCAACGACTTGGCCTTTAAGTACTTGGCCTCGAAGAGTTCATCCTTTGCCGAAGCCTCGTCCACAAGCACTACGTTGCAGGCCTGTATGCAGGAATCGAAGTTTCTGGCCTTGTAAGAAGACTCCATCTTTCCAAGGTTGGCAAGGTGCCTGTTGGAGGGGAAGGAAGCCAGGCGATAAAGCGTAGAGAAGGCAGTGTAAGCATCGGCAAACCTCTCCATACCATAGAGAAGGCGTCCGAGTTCAAGGGCTGCGGACTCGTGATAAGGAGTAACCTTCTCAAGGGCAAGAACCGCGTTATAATAATCCACGGCGTGGTCCTTGTTTCCAAGGGCGCTGTGACAGCCGGCTATGTAAAAATCAGCCGCAGGAAAGCTTTCGCTTTGGGGATATTTTTGCTTAAAGGCCTCAAATTCAGAAAGAGCGGCCTCCCAGTTACCCGCAAGGAAACTCTGCTCGGCTCCGCTGAAGAAAATCCTCTCCTTGTCTTCTTCGCTTCTGGAACCTCTCTGGCCAAGGCTCTCCACATAATTCACGTATTCCTGTCCCCTGCCCATAGCAAGATAAACAGATTCCAGAGCCAGGAGCGCATCAGCCGTATATTGGGCCTCCGGCAAGTCAGAAACCACCTTCTTGTAGTATTCCGCAGCCTTATCATACTGCTTCTGAGAAGCCGCAATCATACCAAGCCCCACAAGCGAGCGGGCAATCATAGAAGTATCGGCAGAAACCGCAACAAGGTTCTTGAAGCAATCCTCCGCCTTTGTATTATTGCCCACGGCCATATAGGAGCGGCCAAGTTCATATACGGCATCGTTGCGGGAAGGCACATTCTGAGGAATGCCAAGAGCGGCGGAAAGCACCTCCGCCTTAGCCTTGTTGTCCCCCGCCAGGCCAAGAGAAAGCCCCTGACGGTAAAGGGCGTAGGCATCCTGTTTAATGCCGAATTCAGTAACGGCCTGCCTGTAAGTATCGGCCGCCTGCCTGTATTGTTTATCAACGTAGTAGCAATCCCCCACCCTGACAATCGCATCCTGACGCAGTTGTTTATCCTTGGAAGAAATGTACTCGTTAAGCCAGCGGCGTGCCTTTTCCGTATTGTCCTCCCTAAGGTAGGTATAGGCAATGTTGTAAGACAGAGCCTTGCCCTCCGGCCTTGTATCCAGGGCAGAAGCATTGTAAAGCTCCGTGTATAAACTTCTTGCCTTAGCCATATCCCCGTCGCGGAAAGCAGCCTCCGCCATCCAGTAGCGGGCCAGCTGATTTATGGCGCTGCGCTTGTCGGAATAATAAGAAACAGCCTGCAGACAAGGAACCGCATCCCTCCAGGCTCCCCCTGTAATAAGCTGATTGGCCCTTAGATAGTTGGCCTTCATATAATTGCGGCGCTGGTCCGGGTTCAGCTCCTCTATCTTGTCATACTCTTCTATGGCACGGGCATAATCCTTATCGTACAGGGCAGCCAAGGCCATATATTCAAAGATACTCTCATTTTTCTCCTTTGCCGGATAGGCGGCCATATAGGAATTGAAGACCGACGCATCGTGATTCAGGTCAAATGCGAGTTTTGCCCCGTTGAAGTGGGCATCCTCCTTGATGGAAGGGTCGAAATTCAGGGCCGATGCTGCCTTGAAACTTGCCAGAGCGCTGACTTTGTCTCCCACCTTTATGTAGCTGTAACCAAGCTGATACTCTGCTATCTGTCCCAGGGAATCGGTCCTTTCCTCCATCTTGGTAAAGTTGTCTATGGCACCTTTGTAGTCTCCGGAGGCAAACATAAGCGAGCCGGCATAGAACCAGTCGCTGCGGGATTTAAGGGCCTCCGTATTCTGGGAAAGACTGTAATACTCCTGAGCCTTTGCGGTATTGCCAAGCACAAGGAAGGATTCGGAAAGCATCCTTGCCAGGGACGGACGTCTCTCGGGCGCAGTGCCGTTGTAAAGAGCATCCGCATTTGAAGTGAGGTACTTGTAATCCTTGCGTCGGAAGTGGCAGTCCGCTATATAGTAGGACGATATGTCCCTGAACCGCTGATCCTTTATACTTACGGCAAAATACTCCTCCGCCTTAGGGAAATGACCTTTCTCGTACTGGATATATCCGGCCAGATAAGCCCCGGCGGAGTTATAATCCCTGTCTTTGTAGAGGTGGAGTTCTTCCAGAAGGGCAAGGGCATCATCGGCCCTACCGGTAAAATATAGCGAATATGCCTTCTTGAATAAAAATTCCGCTTTCTGTTTTTCTCCCATAAGGGAGGTCCTGGCCCTTGAGAAAGCCTCCAGAGTTCCCGGATAATCTCCGTCATCAAAGAGATTGAGGCCAAGCTGATGGTATATCTTTGGCAGAAGGCCGGAAGACGGATGGGCATCCTCGAAGATATTTATTGCCTCCCGGTAGCCATAGGCCCTGAGGCAGGTAAGACAGAGCACGTTATAACCGGCAGCCTCTTCATTGTCTTTATAATTGGAGAAAATAGCCGATGCCTGCGAATACATCCCGTTCTCATAAAGCGAAATGCCTTTTTTGATATCATCCGCCATATTCTGGGCGGCAAGTGGATGAAGGAAGGCAAACAGTACAGCGACGGCTATGATACTTTTTTTCACTCGCATTGTGGAAGATAGATTTTATCCGTACAAATTTAATCAAAAAACACGTATATTTGTAGTCAAGCTACCAATAATTTCAAGAAATGGAACAAAAAGAGAGCCAACCTGTAATTTCCTTCAGCAAAGCCGATATCATTAACGGAGAGACAACCGTAATCTACGGTTTCGATATGGATGTCAACCCCGGAGATTTTGTCTATATCGTAGGCAAAGTAGGCACGGGAAAAACCTCTATAATCCGTACAATAATAGCGGAAAACAAGCTTGGGAAGGGCATAGCCACGGCTTGTGGGTACAACCTTGCAACCATTACGGAAAAACAGATTCCAATGCTCAGGCGCTCTATGGGAGTAGTGTTCCAGGACTTCCAGCTGCTTATGGACAGAAGCATAGAAGACAACCTCTCCTTTGTGCTTCACGCCACAGGTTGGAAGGACGAAAAAGCGATATCCAAACGCATCGACGAGGTGCTTACCTCCGTTGGTATGGACAAGAAAGCCCACAAGATGCCTCACCAGCTCTCCGGAGGCGAGCAGCAGAGGGTAGCCATAGCCAGGGCCCTGCTAAACAAACCCAAGGTCATTCTGGCCGACGAGCCCACCGGCAACCTTGACAACGAGACCGCAGACGGCATTATGCGCCTCCTTACAGAGATTAACAAGGAAGGAACTGCCATCGTTATGGTAACCCACAACCGTGGATTGCTGGAAAAATACAAAGGCCGCGTAATAGAAATCTCAGCCTAAGCCATCGTGAAAAAACTTTCCCTAAAACAAAGATACCAGGGCATAATAGGCTGGTTCGCAGCCAACGTCCCCGCGCCCAAGAGCGAGCTCCACTTCCAGAACCCCTTCCAGCTGCTTGTGGCCGTTATTTTATCTGCCCAGTGCACTGACAAGAGGGTAAATATGGTAACCCCCGCCCTATTCCAGGCCTACCCGGACGCCAAGGCAATGGCCGATGCTTCCGTAGAAGACATCCTGGGCTATATCAAGAGCATATCCTACCCCAACAGCAAGGCAGCCCACCTGAGCGGTATGGCCAAGAAACTCGCAGAGGATTTTGACGGGGTTGTTCCAAGCGACCGCGAGGCTCTGCGAACCCTTCCGGGGGTTGGGCTTAAGACAGCCAACGTAGTAACCTCAATAGTATTTGACAATCCCGTAATTGCCGTAGATACCCACGTATTCAGGGTAGCCCACCGCACCGGGCTTTCGGATGCCCGCACTCCGGACAAAGTTAGCGCAGAACTGGAAAAGAATATCCCCGCGAAAGACAGGGCTACAGCTCATCACTGGCTCATCCTTCACGGGAGATATATCTGTACCGCACGCTCTCCTAAATGCGAGAACTGCGGAATTTCTTCCTGGTGCCGTTACTTTGAAGAAAGCACGTCTGCTCCGTCAAAGTAAACATAGCCCCACAACTCCGGCATATGCATATCAATCTTGCCGGTAGGGTTCCACACCCAATTTTCTTCTTTATCGGGATTCAACCACTCCACGCGTGAGAAGTTGATTCTCCAAGATTTCAGTTTATCAGGCTCAGTAAAGCCCACCATCACGCTTTTGCGCGGAATGGCCATCTCTGCATACCAGGCAGTATCGTCACAGGAAGTTGTAACTATCAGCCCGGGGCAATCCCAAGGCATATAGAAATTTCCGCCCTCGCTATAAGGTTTGTTCATCATCAAATCCATTATGGTACCGATGGCATTGATTTCTATCTCGAAGTAGGACTCCCTGTCACCATCGGGATCGATAAAGACCTCAAAGTCATTCTCTTTCCAGATGATGGTGTCCCTTTGCTTAAGATTGGCCACGATCTTGTCTTCTATGATGGTAGCACCGATATACAGATAATCATCGTCCCAAAGCATCTTGACCGTGGTTTCCTTAAGCGGAACCACATCGGTGGAAATATCCACGAAGGGTTCGCTGGGTTTGGCAGCCTGCCAGCAAGCATCGTCCAACTTACCGTCCAAACTAATCTCGGACGTGCGGAACGCCGTGTACGAACGGGGCGTAGGCTTGGGAGCGTTGCCGCCGCAGCAAGCAGCGGCAAGAGCTCCGGCCAAAAGGAAAAATATAATTTTCTTCATTGTCTTACCGATTAATTTACCAGCTGAGCCTTAAGGCGTGCAATCTTCTCGTCTGCATCGTCGCCCTTGGCGCCAAAGTAAAACTTAATCTTAGGCTCCGTTCCGGAAGGACGAACAGTTACGACGTCGCCGGCCTCATCAAAGAACTGAAGCACGTTGGACTTGGGAAGGCCGGTCTTTTCCGTATCAAGATAGTCGATAACCTTGGTAACCTTAGAGCCATCCAGATCCTTGGGAGGATTAGCCCTCATATCGGCCATAATCTGCTGAATCTCCGCAGCTCCGGAGATACCCTTGCGAACAAGAGACACAAGACCCTCCTTGCGGTAACCATATTCCTTGTAAATCTTATGAAGGAGCTGATAGAGAGACAGGCCCTGGTCTGCAGCCCAGGCAGCACATTCTGCTATGAAGCAGCAGGAAATAGGAGCATCTTTATCGCGTACATAATCGCCGACATTAAAGCCGTAGCTCTCCTCACCGCCGCAGATAAATTTAGCCTTACCCTCATTACGTTTGATAACTTCTGCAATGTATTTGAAGCCGGTAAGAACGTCGTAGCACTTTACGCCGAAGGAAGCGCTGATTTCTGCGATAAGAGGGGTTGTAACGATGGTTTTAACAGTGAACTGGTCGCCGCCAAGACGTCCAAGCTCCTTCATTCTGTGAAGTATGTACCAGGTAAGGATAGAACCGGTCTGGTTACCGTTCATAAGCACCATCTTGCCCTCGTCGTCACGGACAGCGATACCCATTCTGTCTGCATCCGGGTCAGTTGCAAGAACGATGTCCGCACCCTCTTTGTCGGCCTTCTCGATTGCCATCTTAAGGGCGGAAGCCTCCTCGGGGTTAGGAGACATTACGGTAGGGAAATTACCGTCGCTGATATCCTGCTCCGGAACGTGAATAATATTCTTGAAGCCCAGACGGCTGAGAGCCTCGGGCACGATGCGTACACCACTGCCGTGAATAGGAGTATAAACTATCTTAATGTCGCTGTGTCTTGCGATAGAATCGGGGCTGAGAGAGAGCGAAAGCACATCGTTGAAGTACTTGTCGTCCATATCCTTGTCCAGAACGTCAATGGGGGCAGCATCGGGACCGGGCACAAACTTAACCATCGAAGGATCCGTAATCTTTGCAACCTCGGCAACAATTTCTTTATCTACCGGCGATGTCACCTGTGCTCCGTCGCTCCAGAATACCTTGTAGCCATTATACTCCTTGGGGTTATGGGAGGCTGTAATCATAATTCCGGCGTTGGCCTTTTTGCTGCGTACGGAGTAGCTTAGCAGCGGGATAGGACGGATGTTGTCCCATAGCCATACGTGGATGCCGTTGGCGCTTAGAACGTCTGCGGTTATCCTGGCGAATTCTTTACTGTTGTTACGGCTGTCGTACGAGATACAAACACTAAGGTCACCCTGTAGTTTTTGTTTCATATAGTTGGCAAGGCCTTGGGTTGCCATTCCAACAGTGTATTTGTTCATTCTATTGGTGCCTACGCCCATAATTCCTCTAAGTCCTCCGGTTCCGAATTCGAGGTTTTTATAGAATGCGTCCTCGAGGCCTGCGGGGTCTTCATTTTTGAGTTTGATGATTTGGGTTTTTGTCGCGGGGTCAAAATCACCTTCGAGCCAACTATTGACTACGTTAAGGTATGTATTTTCAGCCATATTGATGTTTTGTTATTATGTGTTTTCTATAAATTTATAGTCTATGCAAGATAAGGATTTTCTTTCAATTACGCAATAAATTTTTTGTAAGTATTGTACCCGGCATCGTGAGTGGGGGGGACCGCCAACCGCCAGGTTGGGGGTGGGATAGCCCCGGAGGGGCGTACCGGATCGAAGGGCATTGGCTCTTCCGACAATAGTGAGAAATCTCAAAAAAAGCGTATTTTTGCAAAGTATGAAGTTAGAAGAAATAATAGCGGCTCAGACAGAGCGCAAAATGCAGAAAAAACTACCCCTGTGGGCCAAAACGCAGGGAATCATAATCCCCAGCACACTAAGCCTGGAGCAAAGCTCCGGCCAGGATGCCGCCCTGCATAAAGCAGAAGTCGCAGCACGAATTGCACAAGACAGCCAAAACGCAGCCATAGCAGACCTCACAGGCGGGTTAGGCGTAGATTCCTGGGCCTTCTCCCAAAAATTCAAAACCGTCCTCTACAACGAAGCCCAACCCAAACTCGCAGAAGCCGCAGCCAACAACTTCAAAACCCTGGGAAGAAACAACATAATAATCTCCAACCAGACCACAACCCCGGAAACCCTGAACTCCATACTCGGCACCATCGGCCCAAAAATAATATACCTTGACCCTGCCCGAAGGGCAGAAGACGGCAGAAAAGTCTTCCTGCTTGAAGATTGCACACCCGACATCCTAACCCTAAGGGACAAACTCCTGGCCGCAAGCCCCAACATCCTGGTCAAACTCTCCCCAATGGCCGACATCACAATGCTATTGGAAAGACTAGGCCCCACCTGCCGGGAAATAATGGTCGTCTGTGCCGATGGTGAATGTAAGGAACTCCTGGTCTGGATGCAAAGAGGCTGGGATGGCCGCCCCTCGCTTACAATATGCGAAGACGGATTCAGCCGCACATTTAGCGAAGCCCCCAACAAACCCTTAAGTTTTGATTATGGCGACACAGTCCTGATTCCCACCCCGCAAGAACTTGAAACCAGCATTGGAAACATCCTCTTCGAGCCCGGAAAATCCCTTACCAAAGCAGGCCTGTTCAACCTCCCCTGCCCCGACAGCTGCAAAATAGGCAGGCACACCCACCTCTACATAGGTAAAGAAAAAGGGCAACTGCCCGGCAAATACTTCAGGATCAAGGAAATACTACCGCTGAGCAGTTCAGTAATAAAGGCCCTTTCAAAGCAGAAACCCCAGGCCGACGTATCCTGCCACAACGTACCCATAAAATCAGAAGAACTCCGCAAAAGACTCGGAGCCAAATCAAACGGCAGAGCACATATATTTGCGGCCCACGCAGATTTCGCGCAGGCCGCATCGGGGAATTATCTTTTCATAACAGAAGTACTTAATTCTTAAGATACTTAAGCCAGAAAGCCCTGTGGGCAGCAGTGTCGTGACGGCCCTGATAGCCACGATAACCGTGCATACCGTCAGGATAAATCATAAACTCGAACTTCTTGCCAGCCTTCTGCAGAGCGTCGATAAGCTGCAAAGTATTCTGGAAATGCACATTATCGTCGCCGGTACCGTGGGTAAGCATAAGCATAACAGGCTCTACGGCAACAGCATCTTCCGCAGTCTTGGCATAAACAGCCGGATAATCCTTAACCTTGGAAATAACCCTCGTATCGGCATAACCATCGGGATTAGTCGCAGGACTCTCCATAAAACGCTCCGTATAATGCGTATCGTAAAGACTCCAGTCGTAAACTCCGCCGCCCGCAATACCATAATGGAACGCATCGGAATGATTCATCACAAGCAAAGAAGTCATAGTACCGCCGAAGGAAAAGCCCTCCACACCGATTTTGTCACCATCGACATAAGGCAAAGTCTTTAAATACTGAGCCCATTCCACAAAATCCCGGACCTCCACCTCGCTAAGGCGGCGATAAATGCAATCCAGGCCCGCACGGCCGTTATGACCCGCAGCGCGGCAATCAGCTGTAACCTCGATTATGCCATTCTCTGCCCACCACTGGCTGGACTCGGTAGGATGATGCCAGTTGCCACGTACCCTGGGAGAATCCGGGCCACCGTAAATATCAACGTGAACAGGATATTTCTTCTCAGGATTAAAATTCTTGGGATAAACAATGTAAGCCGGGAGCACAAAACCATCGTGAGTAGTAAGAGTAATAAGCTCCGGAAGAGCATACTCGGAAGCATCGTACTGAGGCCCCTTAAGGTCGGCAACAAGGATAGCGCCCTTGCCGGCTGTCTTCTGAGCCTTCGCGGTATTGAACACCCAGGTCTGGGTAGGAGTAGTGAAATTGCTCAGCTTGCAAACGAAATGCTTTCCGTCCGGAGACATACTTACGCCCGCAACATCGTAGGCAGTATCGGTAAGATTGTAAATCTTGCCCTTCTTATCCACCTTGTAGAATCCAGTCCTCACGGTAGATTCCCTGCGCGCGGTAAAGTAAACATCGCCACCATCGACCCGGATAAGGTCAATCCTCCAATTAGGCCCGTCGGTAAGCCTCCTGAGAGTAGCGCCGTCGTAGGAAAGGAAATAAATCTGCTGCCAGCCGGTCTCGAAGGAACGAACCATATAAAGCCCCTTCTCGGTAAAAATCATACCCTCTATCCAGTCCAGCCAGGTCTTATAAGACTCGTGATAAATATGCTTCTTGGAGCCATCCACAGGCGAAACACTGTACAAATCCAGGGTATTCTGGATGCGAGGCTCACGGGAGATAAAGAACTCCTTGCTGTCCGCACCCCAGAAAGGAATACCAAAATACTGGTCATCCTCCGGATTAAAGTCCGCCCACACAGTGGAAGCCTCCCTGTCAAGATCTATTATGCCGATGCTTACCTTAGGGTTCTCCTCCCCCGCCTTGGGATAACGGGTACGGCTAAGCTTGCCGTCCTGGCCGAAGGGAGAATAGATGGGGAACATCGGAACATTTGTATTATCGAAGCGATAAAAACCAATCTTCCGGCTGTCGGGGCTCCACCAGAAAGCCCTGTAACGTGACGGGCGGCCCAGGATTTCCTCATAGTAAACCCAGGAAGCATAGCCGTTCAGAATAAGCTCGCTGCCATCGAAGGTAAGCTGCTTCTCAGAACCCGTGGCAATATCGGCAATCCAGATATTATTGTCCCTGGTAAAGGCCAGCATCGTAGAATCCGGAGAATAAGTAAGATTAACCGCATCCTTGGGAGAAAGCGGAAAACTCTCGTACTTTGCCGGATAGCTGATGCCGATTGTCTTTTTACCGGTGGCAACATTGATGGAAAAATCATTTTTCCCGATATAATCCCCTTTGAAAGAGAAGGCAACCTCTTTGTCCGACACCCATTTATAGGAGGCCGGGACAGAATTGAATTTTTGGGCCGATGCTTTATTGGCTCCGGCTGTAATTAGAGCCAGGCAGGCAATGATCAAAAACTTTCTCATACAAAACATTTATCGCTGAAATTCACTAAATATACTTTTTCCGTAGCCCTGGTAATGGCAGTATAGAGCCAACGAAGCTGGTCGGAGGTGTACTCGTCGCCCCAGAGCGGATTATCTATGAAAACACATCTCCACTGCCCGCCCTGAGCCTTGTGGCAGGTAAGAGCATAGGCATATTTTATCTGGAGCGCATTAAAATAAGGATCTTCCCTCATAGCCTTATACCTCTGCTTCTTGGACTTGATATGGGCGTAATCCTCGCTTACACCCTGATACAGGGCATTCTGCATATCGGGGTCCAAGGCCGGCGACTCCGCCGTAAGAGTGTCCATACAAACCTTTGTAAGAACCTCCTGCTCCCCGTAATCAGGGAAGGAAAGCCTGGCCTGGGCAAAATGCAGTCCGTACCTCTCTTCGTACTTCCCTATTTTTATCAGATCAGCAACATCGCCGTTGGCAATAAAATCCACATCCTCCAGTTCTTCCGCAATCTGATAACAGTTCTTGACAACCAGAAGCCTGTCCCCACGTAGAAGATTTTCTTCCTTGAACTGAATCTTAGCCCTGATTCCGGCATTGTAGCGGTTTGCCATCTTGTTGGAACGGCACAGCACCATCGTCTCGCCCTCGCCAAAATTATTGTAGGCATCGGACAAGATTTCCAAAAGATCGGTCCCGTTAATCCTTTGAACATCGGCACCCTCCTTAACCTTGAGGCGGAGGTCGGCCGGAGAAAAAGAATTATTAAGGGAACCATCGGCATTGAAAAGAATCTCCCTTAAATGGGTTGCATTCTTAAGGATGAGGGAATCCGACTTCTGGCGCACAACGGTAGTCATTGACTCAAATTCCACGCCTCCGTACCGGAGCATAGATTCCGTAAGCGCAGGACTGTCCGTAAGGCCGACAGGCGGGATTTGCGCCTTGTCACCTACCAGAATCAGTTTGCACCCGGCGCCGTTGCGCACATAGGAGATAAGGTCTCCCAGCAAGTCCCCGGTGCCAAAGACAGACTTCTCCTGAGGATTGGCCGCCCCTATCAGCGAAGCCTCGTCAACCACGAAAAGCGCACGCGAAGACTTGTTGTAAGATAGGGAAAACAGGCCCATTCCGGCGTCGTCAACGGACTTTTGCCTATAAATATGCTTATGTATAGTGTAGGCCTTGCGGCCGCTGTAATTAGACAAAACCTTGGCAGAACGACCGGTAGGAGCAAGCAGAATGCACTTTGTACCCACCGACTCCAGGGCATTCACAACGGCCGAAAGCAGGGTTGTCTTTCCTGTACCCGCAAAACCGCTAAGCACAAGAATGTCGCTGTCTTCGCCCGTAGAAAAATCCGCTATATGCCGGAATGTCTTATCCTGGCAGGGTGTAGGCTCAAGGCCCAGATTGGCTTTGAAGGCATCGTATAGAAATTGCGAACGCCCCGTCATCTCTTGCTCCTGTGCAAAATGATAGACAGTGCGGCAATCACCGGATAAATCTCCAGACGGCCCAGAAGCATATCCATCGTATAGATGAACTTAACGGCCGATGGTTCCCCGTTATAGTTTCCCATAGAGCCTATCTCTCCGAGCGCAGGACCCACATTGGTAATGGACGATATGGTACCCGATATGGCATTGGTATCCCTGGAACCGAAGATAAGACAGAGAATCATCGACATTGCGATGAAAAAGAAGAACACGGTTATATAGAGAACGTGGGGATAAAGTTCCTCATCTCCGAAATAACTGTTCCCTATTTTTATCTGGTTTATCGATGACGGGTTGATATTGCGCTTGACCTGATTCCTGATAGCCTTGATAAGCAGAAGCTGCCTGTCGCTCTTGATACCGCCTGTGGTAGAGCCAGCCATACCGCACATAATACCCACGAACATAAGCATAATGCAGCCCAGAATAGGCCAGGTGCTATTGTCGCATATACCGAAACCGGTAGTGGAAGCATAGGCCATAACCTGGAAGGTTCCGTCCATAAAGGCCTCTGACCAGGAAGGAACCGCACCCTCAAGTTTAAGCGACAGAGAAACCACCAGGGCCACAACCACAAGGGTTGTGAAGTAGAAGCGGAGCACCCTGTTTTTCAAAGGCTTGAGGCTTCTTGTGGCAAAGACCATAAAGATGATTCCAAAGTGAATCGAACCCAGGAACATAAACACTATCGTAATAACGTTTATAACCGGGGATTGGAATGCCGCAAGGGACAGGTTCTTTGTACTGAAGCCTCCGGTAGCACAGACGCTGAATGCGTGATTAATGGCATCGAACGCGCTCATTCCCGCTATCCAATAGGCCAGGAAAGAACTGATAGCAAGTCCCAGATATACATTAGCAAAAATCTTAACCGTCTTGTTAGTCCTTGACCTGTAACCCTCCTTGGAAAGATTGGAAAGCTCCATATTGGCCAGCCTTAGTTTTAGAGGACTGGAGGAAGGAATAATCAGGAGAAGGAATACCACAACTCCCAAACCACCAATAAAATGGGTGGAAGAACGCCAGAAAAGAAGGCTTGGAGGCAGGGCTTCCACATTTTCCAGAATACTGGAACCTGTTGTGGTAAAGCCGGATACGCTCTCGAACCAGGCGTTAATAACCGTGAACGGGCCGCCCCAAAGCAGGTAGGGCAACATTCCGAATATGAAGGACAGCAACCACGAAAGGAAGATAATCATATATCCGTCCTTTAGCGTGATAACCTCTGTCTTGCGAACGAAGATAAACGGGAAGGCTCCCGTTATAAAGGTAATGATAAAGCTGATAAGAAGGGCTGTAAGGGCACTGTCCGGGCCGTTCTGCAAAGAAATCAGCACAGACAAGAACATAAACAAAGCACTTACAAGAAGCGCTATGCCCACATTCCTTGATATTACCTTAAGATTCATCCTTGCTGTCTCTTAAAGCCTTGATTCTACGCTTAAGCTGAGCATTCTCCTGAGAAACCTCGGAGATATTGTCGCTGAGTTCCTTAAGCTGATCGTCACCCTCGAAAATAACATTGTAAGCCTTGCCGTACACCCTGTAATTCTTTATACCGGAGAGCATCTTGTAAATAGGGCCCACATAGTATGTATTAAGGTAGAAGAGTAGCATAATAACCAGGACAAGGCCCACGGCAACTGCCACGGCACCCGGGATAATGCTGCGGTAAAATCCCATCTCGAAGGTTGCGGAATTCTCCTGAAGCTCATTGTAAATAGCCGTACTAAGAGCGTCTATATCATCGTACAGACGATTATAAATAGGCTGAAGGCGCTCAAAGTACCAGGTTCTGGAATCTATGAAATCCGTGACAAGAACCTTGGGAAGTTCCAGGGAAGTAAGCATATAAGCGCTCCAGCTATACTCAACAGAGTCTGCAAGGCTTTGCAGGTTGATGGAACTGAGCGACACCTTAAGACTGTCGCAATGCCTCAGGAACTCCTCTTTGTTAAAATCAGGGATGTTATTGTTGTGCTCGTCCCCGATAACTCCAAGAATCTTAAGGTTGTAAGCATCGGTAACATTGGAAAGCTGCCTGGCGGCGTTGATACTTTCTATGTTGTCCGCGATGAGCTCCGATACGTAATTGCTCATCCTTCGATACTCGAAAACCGATATGATGGTAGACAGAAGCAGAATGACGGCGATAGACATCAAACTGAACATTATCTTCCCTCTCATAGTCAATTTTGCTGACCGGGATATTTTCTTAAAACTTGTCATTTGGGCAAATATAATAAGAATTTTCCGTCTAAAGAACATTCATCGACTGCTCACGCATCTTTTCCAGCTCGTCCTTCATCTTAACGACACACTTCTGGATATCTGAATCATTGGCCTTGGAACCGGTAGTATTAATCTCGCGGCCAATTTCCTGAATGATAAAGCCCAGTTTCTTTCCGGGATACATCTCGCTTTCAACGGTCTCCAGGAAGTACTTGCAGTGCTGGCGCAGACGCACCTTCTCTTCATTGATATCCAGTTTCTCAAGATAGAAAACCATTTCCTGCTCGAACCTCTGAGGGTCAATCTTCTGCTGAAGCTCCTCAAGGTTCTTCTGCAGCCTTGCCCTTACGGCCTCTACCCTACGGGGCTCGAAGGTCTCCACCTCGTCGTAAAGGGACAGGATATTGGCGATACGGCTGCGGATATCAGCCTCCAGCACCTTTCCTTCCTTGATACGGAAGGCATCCACGGCCGATATTGCCTCATCAAAGGCCTTGTCAATTGCAGGATAATCTTCTTCTGTGATAACATCCGTCTTCTTGGAATCCAGGACATCCGGGAAACGAAGAATGGAGGCAAGCACAGCCCCGGCATTCTCTTCCAGGGGCAGATTCTCCTTGGCCATAAAATCCTTGACCTGAGACAGGTAGGCCCCCAGAACATTGGGGTTCACAAGCGAGGATACGCTGTCCGAAGCCGATTTTTCCAGGGTTATGTAAACGTCGATGGTGCCCCTTTGCAGGCAAGAAGCCAATTTGGACCTTATCTCCAGTTCCTTCTCCTTGGGAAGGATGGACGATTTTATGGAAATATCGGCAGATTTGGCGTTCAGAGTGCGAATCTCTACCGTCAGGCTGCTCCCGCTCGCAAGGCTTGCCTGAGCCTTGCCATATCCTGTCATTGATCTTAGTGCCATATCTATTTTAAGCAAAAACCGGGAACAATGTAGTCAAAGTCCCGGTCCTTATAATTAAACAATTGATTTACTTTATGATACCCTGTTCCTTGAATACTTTGGTAAGGATTTCAACCGCCCTGTCAACCTGCTCGTTTGTATGGGTTGCCATAAGGGCGAAGCGAACCAATGTATCCTGAGGCGCGCATGCCGGAGGAATTACAGAATTGATGAACACACCATTCTTGAATGCCTCTGCGGTAACGATGAAAGTCTTCTCTACGTCCCTTACATAAAGCGGAATGATAGGGCTTTCTGTGTCGCCGATCTCGAAGCCGGCCTCGCGGAAACGGGCCAATGCGTAGTTGGTAACATTCCAGAGGGCCTCGATGCGCTCAGGCTCTTTCTTGATGATATTCAGTGCCTCGCGTGCTGCAGCTGTAGCGGCAGGTGTACAGGAAGCAGAGAAGATATAAGTTCTTGCAGTATGACGAAGGTAATTGATAATAACCTTGTTGGCTGCAATGAATCCGCCGATGGATGCAAGAGACTTGCTGAAGGTTCCCATTATGAGGTCTACCTGGTCTGTGAGACCGAAGTGGTCGCATACACCGCGTCCCTGACGGCCGAACACGCCAATACCGTGAGCCTCATCAACCATAACCACTACGTTGGCATACTTCTTCTTGAAAGCGACGATTTCGGGAAGCTTGGCAAGGTCACCTTCCATAGAGAATACGCCGTCGACTACGATGAACTTGACAGCATTCTCCGGAAGTTTGCTTAGTGTGCGGTCAAGGTTCTCCATATCATTGTGCTTGTAATGGAGCGCCTTGGCAAAGGAAAGCCTGCGGCCATCTACGATGGATGCGTGGTCCCTGTCGTCACATATAATAAAATCGTCCTTGGTAAGAAGCTGGGGAATTACACCGGAGTTAACGGTGAAACCGGTAGAGAAGCAGAGAGCCTCGTCTTTACCTACGAATTCTGCAAGTTCT
>JBGVAW010000049.1:0-3857 GCA_045224955.1 Candidatus Cryptobacteroides sp. | reverse complement strand
AAGAAGAGCTATAGCAAAGAAAACGGCCGTGAATGCGAAGGCCTGGGACGGCCCCAGCTCGAACCAGGCATTGTCGGAGAAAGGGATACTTACCAGTATGAAGAGCAGGGAGAAAAAGGCTGTGAAAGTCACAGTCGCAATAAGCTGATACTTAGCGCGAAAATAAGCCGGAAGTATTTTTTTCTCCTTAGTTTCCATAGCCTTTGCAAAGATATGGAATGTTCTTTCAAATAGCAAAATTTCGCCCCAAATAAAAAAATTTCACCACTAAAACGTTGAAATAAGGCCGTTTGAAGGGGTTTCGCCACAATCTTTTTTATTTTTAAAAACATTGACTTATTTTTGCGCCGTCAAAAACAAAAAAGATATGAAAATATTAGGAACGGGAAGTTCGCTGCCAAGCAAATTGGTTTCGAACGACGATCTTTCCAAATTTTTAGATACAAGCGACGAGTGGATATCTCAAAGAACAGGTATCGACACCAGACACGTTATCTCAGACGAACTATTGGAGGACCTGGCTTGCGACGCTGCTCTTAAGGCGCTCTCTATGGCAGGCAAAACTCCGCAGGATATAGAGTTTTTCATTTGCTCCAATGTTGTCAACGAGTACGTTACTCCTTCACTGAGCTGCATAATCAGCAGCAAGATAGGCCTCAGCTGCCCCTGCATAGACATCAATTGCGCCTGCCCTGGATTCATATACTCCCTTGACGTGGCAGACAGTTACTACAAGGCCGGCAAGGCAAAAATCATCCTTATCGTATGCGCAGACGAGCCCACACGAATGTGTGACTGGAACGACCGCGGTACCAGCGTACTGTTTGGCGACGGTGCCGGCGCGGTTGTCCTTGGCCCCGGCGACAATATCAAGGGAATAGAGCTTCACAGCCAGCCTGCCCCGGACAAAATTTGGCAGTACAGGCCTTTGGAGAGCACACCTTTCATTACAAAATCAGAGATGAACATACCTTTGCAGATGAAAGGGCGCGATGTTTTCAAGTTCGCTGTGAACGCCTCAACGGCAGATGTAGAATCAATGCTCAATAAACTTGGCATTTCCAAGGACGAAGTATCTTATTACATTGTTCACCAGGCAAATATGAGGATTATAGACGCTATCAAGAATTATCTTGGCCAGCCGGACAGCAAATTCCCCACGAATATTGCAGACCACGGCAACTCATCATCGGCCTCCTGTCCCATCCTTTTGGACGAATGCAACCACAAAGGAATGTTCAAAAGCGGAGATTTGCTGGTCTTTAGTGCCTTCGGTGCCGGTCTTTTGTCCGGCGTAGCCGTTTTGGAGTGGTAATCCCCTTGGGAAGTTGAAAGTTAATCACTATATTTGCAGAATAACAAGATATTATATTTATAATGGATAAAAGAGTAGTTATTACCGGATTGGGCGTTATTTCCTCTGTAGGAAATGACGTTCCGACATATTGGAAAAACCTTAAGGACGGCGTTTGCGGAATAGAGGTTATCGATGAATTCCCCACCGAAGAGCTTCCCGTTAAAATAGCCGGAAAAATTAAGGATTTCAACCCCGAGCTGTATGGAATGGACAAGCCTTTCATACGCAAGCAGGACCGCTTTACCCAGTATGGTATGGCAGCTGCATACCAGGCAATGCAGGATGCAGCTCTCTGCAGCGAGGGTGAGGGTCAGAACATAGACCCCTTCCGTCTTGGCGTTTATGTAGGCTCCGGAATCGGCGGATTCGAGGTTCAGTACCGCGAGACTGCAAAGATGATAGAGGACCCTTCGGGCCAGTGGATTTCCCCGCTTTTCATCCCTACGATGATTTCTAACATCGCTGCAGGTCACATTGCCATAAAACATCACGCACAGGGCCCCTGCCTTGACATTGTTACCGCCTGCGCAACATCATCCCATTGTATAGGAGAGGCATTCAGGACTATCAAGGCCGGTTATGCCGATGCTATCATTGCCGGTGGCTGCGAGAATGCCACGATTCCTCTTGGAATTGCCGGTTTCGCAAACGCAAAGGCTCTTACAAGGGCAGAAAACCCCAAATATGCATCTCTTCCTTTCAACAAGAACCGTCAGGGTTTCGTAATGGGCGACGGTGCAGGCATCATCATCCTTGAGGAGCTTGAGCACGCCAAGGCCCGCGGCGCAAAGATTTACGGAGAGATGGTTGGTTACGGCAATACTTGCGACGCATACCACGCAACAGCTCCGCGTCCGGACGGACAGACCCAGGCAATGTGTATCAAACTTGCCCTGGAGCAGGCCGGATTCGACGAGAAGAAGGACAACCTTTACATAAATGCTCACGGTACCGGCACACATCTTAACGATGCTGCAGAAACCATCGCCTACAAGGCTGCCCTTGGAGATTTCGCATACAAGGCACACATCAGTTCAATCAAGTCTATGACCGGCCATATGTTCGGTGCCGCAGGTGCTGCAGAGGCAATTGCCACCATCCTTGCTCTTAAGGACGGGATTATTCCTCCCACCATCAACCTGGACTGCCCCGATCCTGAATGCGACCTTGACTACACACCTAACGTAGCCCTCAAGAGCGATATCACCATTGGCATATCCGATTCTCTCGGCTTCGGCGGTCACAATGCCTGCGTTGCATTCCGTAAATACGAAGACTAAAAAATTCAAGGTATGGTAGAACTTAACAAAGACGATATAAAGGGTTTCCTTCCCCATAGGGAACCTATGTTGCTCATTGAGAAGTCTTATATAGACGATGAGGGCAATGCCCACTCAGAGTACACTATCAAAGAGGACGAGTTCTTTACCCGCGGCCACTTCCCCGGCAATCCCGTAGTTCCCGGTGTTATCCAGTGCGAGATTATGGCTCAGAGCTGCGCCGTTCTTGTAAAGGACGAGATTCCCGGCCACATCACTCTTTATGCAGGACTTAACAACGTAAAGTTCAAGAACGTAGTAAAGCCAGGTGATGTTTGCCAGGTTACCAGCAAACTCATAGAACGCCGCGGCCAGCTTTTCTTCTGCTCAGCCAAATTGGAGGTCGATGGAAAGCTTTGCTGCAAGGGAGATCTCACCTTCGCCCTTGTTCCCATAGAGAAATAACAGACTCTATAAATAGAAAACCCCGAAAGTTTGACAAAAAACTTCCGGGGTTTATTTTTTTACGGGTTGATGGTTCTTTTAGAAGCCTCTTCCGTGTTTCATCCAAAGTTCTTCTTCCAACTTCTGCCACTCACGGAGCGCTGCCTTGTAAACCTTGTCGGTAACTTCGTTAAGCTGCTCTGCAGTGGCGTTTACAGGAAGATTATCCATCTCTTCAAAGGCAAGGTCTTCAAGTTTTGCTATGCGCTTTGTGAACTTGCTTTTGTTTGTCTGCCAGGTGACGGTTCCAAGACGGTTTGCGCGACGGAACTGCCAAAGTATGCAGTCTGCCTTGTATTTCTTCTGTCCGCAGAAATTAAAGGCCTCAGGAAGGGATGTATTGCCTGCGAAAATAGGGATTCTGGGGCTCTGGCCGGGGTTGTCCACACCGTACCAAAGAACACCGCCCACAGCGTCGGGAAGCCAGTTTCTCATCTGGAGCACAGTAGAATAGGAGCACCAGGCCACTGCAAGGGTCCTCTCGAACTTGATGGTTCCGGGAGCGATGGTGTTAAGAGTGTTACGTGTGGTGGTAGAGAGCCAGGGATTTGCATTAGGGCTAATCTTGATATGCTCGGGAACGGTGTCCTTTGCCTCAACCTTTACAACCCAGTTCTTGCACATATCGTACTCTGTGCCCTCGTAGGTTCCGCGAAGCATTTCCATAACGTCTCTTACGGAAATTTTTCCGGCCTCAGGCTTAACGGAGAGCGGAAGCTCGTCCATCTCCATTGTAA
>JBGVAW010000048.1:0-27854 GCA_045224955.1 Candidatus Cryptobacteroides sp. | reverse complement strand
GAAAGAGCCCGGTACAATACCGAGCTCTGTTCCAATCGAAGGCCTCGTAACTAATGTTAAACCGTCCAACTTTTGGGGGTCACATCATCACTTTTGGTCAGCCTCTTTTTTAGTATGAATTATTCCTTAATTGGCAAGACGTGCTGCAAGACGCTCACGGATAGCCTTGAGGAAGTCAAGGGAATTGAGAGCCTTGGGAGTCTGACCTTCGATAAGGTTTACAAGGTCCTTGGTTACGAGACCCTCGTTAAGGGTATCGAAGCAGGCAGCCTCAAGCTGGTTTGCATAGTTAACAAGCTCCGGCAGATTGTCAAGCTCGCCTCTCTTGCGGAATGCACCGCTCCAAGCGAAGATTGTTGCCATAGGGTTGGTAGAAGTCTCTTCGCCCTTGAGGTACTTGTAATAGTGACGGGTAACGGTGCCGTGGGCAGCCTCATACTCACATTTGCCGTCAGGAGAAACAAGTACGGAAGTCATCATAGCAAGTGAACCGAAAGCGGTAGAAACCATATCGGACATTACGTCGCCGTCGTAGTTCTTGCAAGCCCAGATGAAACCGCCCTCGCTACGCATAACACGTGCAACAGCGTCGTCGATAAGGGTGTAGAAATACTCTATGCCAGCCTTCTCGAATGCATCTTTGTACTCCTCGAATACTTCCTCGAAGATAGCCTTGAAACGGCCATCGTACTTCTTGGAGATAGTATCTTTGGTAGCGAACCAGATGGTCTGCTTAACGTCAAGAGCATACTTGAAGCAAGAGTGAGCGAAGCTGCGGATAGAAGCGTCGGTATTGTGCATACCCTCGATAACGCCGGTACCATCGAACTTGTGGATAATCATCTCCTCTTTCTTGCCGCTTACACCTTCGAACACGAGCTTTGCAACACCGGGCTCGGTGGTCTGGATTTCTACATCACGGTAAACATCGCCATAAGCGTGACGGGCGATGGTGATAGGCTTCTTCCAGAACTTAACTGCAGGGTGGATAGAAGGTATGGTGATAGGGCAACGGAATACGGTACCGTCAAGCATGGCACGGATAGTTCCGTTAGGGCTCTTCCACATCTCGTGAAGATTGTACTCGCTCATTCTCTGAACGTTAGGAGTGATGGTAGCGCACTTTACAGCAACACCATACTTCTTGGTAGCGTTTGCAGAGTCGATGGTAACCTGATCGGCAGTCTTATCACGGTACTCCAGACCAAGGTCATAATATTCAGCCTTAAGATCAACGAAGGGAAGGATGAGCTCATCCTTAATCATTTTCCAAAGGATTCTTGTCATTTCGTCGCCATCCATCTCAACGAGAGGAGTGGTCATTTTAATTTTTTCCATTTTTACTTGGTTTAAGTTATAATTACTTTCTGTTCTTGTAATAATTCATAAGGCATCCATCTGCAAGAATCTCACGCTCGGCAGAGGTAAGGTTCTGGAAGAAGAGGTGGATTGGCTTAACCTCACCGGCTGCGGTAACAACCTTTGCATCAATCTCTTCTGCACCGGAAAGGATGGCCTTGCGGATACCCTCTACGAATACGAAGTCACCGGGAGCATAATTGAACTCTGTTTCCTTGACGATGGTGAAAGGAACAATACCCCAGTTGATACAGTTGCTGCGATAACGCTTGGTTGCATACTCGTAGCAGATGTTGGCGTCACCGCCAAGCACCTTCTGGCAAGAAGCAGCCTGCTCACGGGCAGAACCGTCGCCGGGCTTGTTAGCGAATACGCAGGAACCGAATGAAGTGTTGGATGCGCTGGCGCCAACCTTTGCAAGAGCGGCTGCAACATTTGCAGGAACCTTACCCTCGCGGCGCTCGAGATCCTGGCTCTGGATACGCTTGGAAAGACCAACGTACTCAGGAACACGGCGGCTGAGAGCGAACTCGCTAAGCTTGAGAGGATTTGAACGATAGCTGGAGGTCTCACCTGAAGGGATGAGCTCGTCGGTAGTGGTAACAGGGTCGTGAATAACGGCTGCAAGTTCTACCAGCATATTGTCCTCCATAGGATACATCTTAGGCCAGTCCTTGATGTTGGGACCATAGCGAAGCTCTACAGAAGGATCGGCCTTGCCATAACCATTGTAGATTCTGCTCTTGTAGATGCGACCATCGAAGTTGTAAGACTCGTGTTTGTCCTCGTACTGAATATCTGTAGCAGCTGTGATTACACCGCCGTTAGCGGCTGTAGCTGCGATTGAGCGGGCGTCCATAAGGGAAACCAGTGAAATCTGGCCCTGTCCGGGCTTGGAACCCTCTCTGTTGGGGAAGTTTCGTGTTGTGTGGCGGATGGAGAAACCGTTGTTTGCAGGAACGTCGCCTGCACCGAAGCAAGGACCGCAGAAAGCAGGCTTGATAACAACGCCGGCCTCCAGGAGTTCCTCTGCAATGTGATTACGTGTGGTTGCGAGATATACAGGTGTGGACTGAGGATAAGCGCTCATTGTAAAGTAGTCGTTACCAATGGACTTACCCTTAAGGATTGTAGCAGCCTCTGAAAGGTTGTCGTAGGTACCACCGGAACAACCTGCGATAAGGCCCTGATCAGCTACAACCTTACCATCTTTAATCTTGCTTACGAGATCTATCTGAATCTTGTCACCGAAGCGCTCGCGGGCGTCTTTCTCGATAGCGGAAAGGATACCCTTAGGATCAGCCTGAAGCTCGTGGATAGAAACAGCGTTTGAAGGATGGAAAGGAAGAGCAATCATACACTCCTGAGTGTTAAGGTCGATACGAATCATTGAATCGTAGTAAGCAACCTTACCGGGCTTCAGCTCTTTGTAAGCCTCGGGACGCTCGTGCATCTTGAAGTATTTTTCTACCTCTGCATCAGTAATCCAGATGGAGCTGAGGCAGGTAGTCTCAGTTGTCATAACATCGATACCATTACGGAAATCGATAGGAAGCTCTGCAACGCCGGGGCCTGCGAACTCAAGAACCTTGTTCTTTACGAAACCGCTCTCGAACACAGCCTTAACCAGGGAGATAGCAACATCGTGCGGGCCAACTCCGTGACGGGGTTTACCCTCGAGCCATACAAGGACAACCTCGGGAGCGTTGATATCCCAGGTATTCTTAAGCAGCTGCTTTACAAGCTCGCCGCCGCCTTCGCCAACACCCATATTACCCAACGAACCATAACGGGTATGGCTGTCGGAACCAAGAATCATATTGCCGCACTTGGTGAGGGCTTCGCGTGCATACTGATGAATAACTGCCTGATTGGCAGGAACATAGATACCACCATACTTCTTGGCAGCAGAAAGACCGAATACGTGGTCATCCTCGTTGATGGTTCCGCCTACTGCACAAAGTGAGTTGTGGCAGTTGGTCATTGCATACGGAAGAGGGAAGGTATCGAGACCGCTGGCTCTTGCCGTCTGAATGATGCCCACGTAAGTGATATCGTGGGATACCATTGCATCGAAACGGATGCGCATTTTCTTTCCCTTGCTGCCATCTACATCGTGAGAGCGAAGGATACCATAGGTGATTGTGTTTTCACGGGCCTCATCGGGAGTGAGGTCTGCTTTCTCTGCAATCGTTTTACCGTCAAGAAGGTAAACGCCGTGAGGAATCAATTCTACCATAATCTTTTGTTTTAGTTATTTGTTAGTTAAACAATATTCAAGCTATCTGCGAAAATCGTAAGGGCCAGCATATCGGCGGCACCCCCTGGGGAAACCCCCATCTCGCAGCAGGTCATATCCAATTTTGAAAGTCCTTCGGCCGAGAAATTTTCTGTCAGGGCCGATGCTTCCTGTTTTATTTGTCTTGCCGCTTCCAACCCTTTGCGACGGACGACGCAGGTGTCGTCCAGGGACGACATTATGCGAACCAAGGTTTTTTGAAGGGCATATTCTTCTTTTTTTACGGACCGATAGTACGGCAACCACTCCCAGAAAAGGAGCCTGTAGCCCCTGCGGGCTAACCCAAGCGGGCCGGTAAGACCCATCTCCTCCCACTGTTTGCTCCTGGGGGTATCCGGCAAAGTCCAGGCGATTGATGCGGCAGACTCGGACACTTCCGAAGACGTTACCGCACTGCCCAAAGGGCCTACACTGGCTACGGCAGCCTCCAGAAGACCAAGGGCAAAGATTGCACCCTGATGGGTATTTACGCCGTCGGTAGCGCGGAGCATAGCCTCCTCCGCAGCTTTCCCGGCAGAAAGAAGACCGTCTGAAATATCGCCCGGAAGGGCCTGAACCAATGAAGGAATCTGTGCAAAATAAGGTCTGAGGGCAGCGATACTCTTAACCATCAGCCCGTAATCCATATCCTTATGGGCGCCGGCTGTCTCCTTGCATACAAGACCAGGCTTCAAAGGAGCCTGAAGCTCGGCCTCAAGGCTCTTGCAGGCAATCACGGCCATAAGATAGGGACGGGTGGCGGGAGGCACAAGAGAAGACGCGCCGTTGAAATCGCAATTTTCAAGGGCCTGCCTTACCACCGAAGCGCTTACCACATTGGCGCCCTTTACAAGGCGGGAAATCTCCTGGAACTCTATTTCGTAACCAGGCAGGGTGGCGGCCATAAGGGAATTATATTCTGCCGTCAGGGCATCCGAAGGCTCGCTTCCCGCAAAACGCACCTTTGCACCCAGGGCCGGAGCAATATTGGACGCAAAAAGGTCCAGGTCCAGAAGCATCTGGGTAGATGAAGCGTCGGAGAGTTCCTTAAGGAAGTATGTGGGGAAGGTGGCACGTGAAATCTGATATGCGCAGCCTTCGCAGACCGTCACGTTTGCAAGGTCTTCGCAACCCTTTCTCACCATATCAAGACGCTCTGCGTAAGAGAAATCGGACACATCCTCTGCTACAACCATAACAAAGAGATGCTCTACATTTCGGGAAGCCTGTTCTACAAGGTAACGGTGGCCGATGGTGAAGGGATTGGCGTTCATTATTATGACGCCGCGTTTGTCGCCCTGAACTTTGGATGCCAGGTCTCTGAGATACTGAAGGTAGTCTTCCAGACCGCCCTGGCCGTTTTCCATAAGAATGGCCTTGGGCGCACGGGCCAGGGTTCTGAAACCCATGCTGGAGAAGATGGACTCGTTTTCAGGCTTTGTAAAGACCTTGAGATTTCTGTAGCCGCTGCGCATACCCCTTGCGATAAGTTCGCTTACAAGAGGAGCCGAGAAGCCGCCGGAACGCGCCTTCTGTGACACTGCAACACATTTAATAACGTCTTTTTGCAAACCGCCGCCGGCAAGAATCTGCCCGTCGGAATCCTGTACGGTAAGATACAAATCAACTTCCTCCAGCCTTAATCCGTTAGCTGCGAGGAAGTCTTCCGTCTTTCTTCGAAAGAGCTGGACGCCCAAAGGCATCTCCTGTATTTCCACTTGTCCGTATTTCTCCATCATCTGGCAGGTTTTCCAATACACCCGGTTCCACCCGCATTTGATGCCGCAAAGATAGGTAATAAAACGTTACAATGTATCATTTATTTGAATTTTTTTAAGAAAAAGCGCTGTATTGTATCATTTTTGTAGTTAAAACTCCGCTTAATCAAAAGATTATTAAAAATAAAACCATATGAGAAAGAAACTCTTTTTACCCATATTGACTGTTTTGGGTTTATTTACAGGGTGTAATTGGAATGCCGGTATCGGAGAAAAACACCCACTGAGAGTAGAGATTGAAGTTGCAGGCGAGGGAGTATTGCACAATACGAATTCCTACGTAGGAATAATTGAGGCCTGCCAGTCCTCTAATGTAAGCTTTAACGTAATGGGGACCGTAACCAACGTCCTGGTCACAGAGGGACAGGCTGTTGCAAAAGGACAGACTATAGCCATTATGGACAACACACAGGCCAAGAATTTACTGGCCTCCGCACAGGCAGCGCTTGACGAGGCAAAAGATGCCCAGGTGCGCTATGGAGCCCTCCACGACAAAGGTTCTCTTCCGGAGGCAACCTGGGTAAGCATCCAAAGCAAAGTTGCACAGGCCCAGTCTGCAGTAGATATCGCTCAAAAAACCGTTAATGATTGCATACTCACTGCTCCCGTAAGCGGCATCATCGGCAAAAAAACCATTTCTGCCGGTGAAACGGCATTGCCCTCCCAGATAGTGGCTACCATACTGGACATCACCAATGTAAAAGTAAAGGTTTCCGTACCAGAAGCAGAGATTGGCGAAGTTAAATCCGACACCAAGTCCGATATAACAATCAAAGCCATCGGCAAATCTTTTAACGGAGGCAAGATTGAAAAGGGCATAGTCGCCGATCCGCTTACCCACACTTATACTCTGCGAATCCTTCTTGACAATCCCGGCAAAACCATCCTTCCCGGAATGGTGGCCGACGTAAAACTTATCCCCGAAGAACAGGACGAGGTTATTATCTCTCTTCCTCTGGAATGTATTCAGAGCACGTCTGACGGGACGCGTTTTGTCTGGGCAGTCAACGAATCCGAGCTTGCCACAAGAAAAGACATAACCACCGGAAAAATGGTTGGAGAGAGAGCAGTAATAACTTCCGGCCTGTCCATAGGCGACAAAGTCATTGTAAAAGGCTGTCAGAAAACAGGAGAAGGAACAAAAGTAATTTACTAGCAGATGAAAGAGAAATTATCCTGGCTCCGATGGCCATTGGAGCATTACCCTATAACTCTGGTACTGATTGGAATTATCTTTGCCCTGGGCATCTTTGGTCTGGCGAAAATGCCCAAGGACGAGTTTCCGCAGATTACCATCAGGCAAGGCGTACTGGTAGCCGTTTATCCCGGAGCCACATCGGAAGAAGTAGAGCAGCAGGTTGCCCGCCCGCTTGAGAGATATCTTTTCTCCTTCAAGGAGGTTCGCCGCGAATATACCACCACATCTTCCCAGAATGGCTTATGTATAGCTATGGTGGAACTTAACCAGGACGTATCCGACAGGGATGCAGTCTGGAGCAAGATTAAACACGGCCTGTCATCCCTTAAGATGTCGCTGCCGTCCGGAGTGCTGGGACTTGTGGTTAACGACGACTTTGGGAACACATCGGCCCTTCTGATAGCGATGGAGAGTTCCCTGCGCAGCTACCGCGAACTGGAAGATTTTGCAATGTCGCTGTCGGACAAACTAAGACGCATTAAATCGGTGGCGAATGTAAAAATATCCGGAAATCTTAAGGAACAGATAACCCTGTACGTAGACAGGTCCAAGATGGAAGCCTACGGATTGGGCCGTCAATCCCTTTTATCGTCGCTTCAGATGCAGGGTATAACCACGATGAGCGGCAGCATCAACACATCGGAAAATCAAATACCCATTCACATAGAGTCCACGCTTACCACGGAGGAAGAGGTTGCCAACCATATAGTTTATACCGGACTCAAAGGAGAAAAGGTGGTCAGGGTACGCGATATAGCTACCGTAGTCAAAGAATACGACAAGGGACAGGGCTACATAGAGCAGAATGGCCATCCTTGTATTCTTTTGTCTATGGAAATGAACCCCGGCAACAATATAGTGGCCTATGGAACAGAGGTGGACAAGGTTCTGGACGAATTCAGGGAGAACGAAATGCCCTCCGACATTACCATAACCCGTATTGCGGACCAGCCCAAGGTAGTAAGCACCAGCGTATTCTCCTTCCTCAGAGACCTGCTTATCTCTATGGCCATAATCATCCTGGTGATGATGGTGCTTTTCCCTCTTCGCTCTGCGATAGTGGCAGCCATTACAATACCGCTCAGTACTTTTATCTCCGTGGCTGTAATGTATATTGCCGGAATAGAACTCAATATTATCACACTGGCGGCCCTGATTGTGGTTTTGGGTATGGTGGTAGACAATGCCATTGTGGTTATAGACGGTTATCTGGAATATCTGGACAAAGGGTACGAGCCCAAAAAGGCTGCCATAGAGTCTGCAAGGCAGTATTTTATACCTATGACGCTGGCGACTCTCTGCCTCTGCACCATATTCTACCCCCTGCTTATAACTCTTACCGGAGCAGGCAACGACGTCCTGCAGCAGTTCCCTCCTACAATGACCATCAACCTTGTGGTTTCACTTGTTCTGGCGGTTACGGTTATTCCTTTCCTTGAGGTTAAAATCATAAAACCGGAAAAGATGGTCAGGAAGGAAGGTGAGAAACTTACAGACAAGGTTCAGAAAAGGTACAATAAAGTTCTGGATTATACCTTCCGTCATCCTTGGAAGACCATAGTGGGTGGCTTTCTTATCATACTTGCAACCTGCCCCATTTTCTTTGGTCTTAGAATAAGGATGCTTCCCTTCGCGGACAGAAATCAGTTTGCAGTAGAAATCTACCTCCCCGAAGTCAAGGGACTCAACGACACCCGTATGGTTGCAGACTCTTTGAGAAAGATTTTACAGGCCGATCCTGACGTAGAATGCATAACCAGTTTCATCGGTTGCTCCTCGCCCAGATTTATGATTTGCTACGCTCCGCAGATTGCCGGAAAGAATTACGCGCAGTTCATTGTAAACACTACTACGGAAAAGGCCTCCCTGAAGCTTATGGCCCATTATCAGCCGTTGCTGAGCGAAGCCTTCCCAGATGCTTACGTAAGATTCAAGCGTATGGACTATTTGCCCGTACCGGAGATGGAGTACCGCTTCTACGGAGACAATCTGGACTCCCTTTCTGTGGCAGCAGAAAGAATGATGGCAGAAATGCGCAAAATGCCGGAACTGGAATGGGTGCACACAGACTTCTCTCAGCCTCAGCCTGTAATTAACGTTACCTTGGACCCTGTTGCCTCTGCTCAGCTTGGAATAAACAAGGCGCTTGCCTCGCTTAACCTTACCGCCCTTACCGGAGAACTACCTGTGGGTAGCCTGTGGGAAGACGACTATGAAATTCCTCTGGTGGTTAAAGACCACGAAGATATTGTAGCTTCCGATATTGAAAATCTTGGTATGGCCACTCCCCTTAAGTTGCTGACGGCAGTGACAGAGGGCAGATCTACCATACCTCTAAGGCAGGTTGCCAAAGTAGAGCCGATATGGAGTCACAGCCGTATTATGCACAGGTGCGGAATAAGGTGCATCACCGTTACGGCACAGTTTGCTAACGGAGTGTACGCCGCCCCTGTAGAGGCAAAACTCAAAAAGATAATGACAAGCCAGATTGACCTTCCACAAGGAGTGAGCTGCGAAGCCGGAGGAGAGAAAGAGTTCGAGAATGAACTTGTCCCCGGTATTTTCTCCGGAATCCTCATAGCAATGGGCATTGTGTTCTTCTTCCTTCTGTTCAACTTCAAGAAGTACGGAATGGCCATTACCTGTATCGCAGCCCTGTTGCTGATGCTTCCCGGCACCTTTATAGGTCTTGCCCTTGTAAACAAGACTCTGGGACTCACGGCCGTACTTGGAGTAATCACGCTTATGGGTATGATTATGAGAAACGAGATTCTCATCTTCGAGCACGCAAACGATCTGGTAAAGAAGTTTGTGGACGGACATCCCGGCTACAGCATAGAAGAGTACAACGAAGCGGTAAAGAACGCCGCATACGACGCAGGAAAGCGCAGAATGGTTCCTATCTTCCTTACTACAGCCACCACTGCGGTGGGCGTAGTACCTATGATACTCGGAGGCTCCTCTTTCTGGATGCCTGTAGGCGCCACCATTTTTGCAGGAGGTATAGGTGCACTCATACTGCTGGTTTCTATGCTGCCCGTAATATATTGGAAAGTTAACACCAAGTAATTATGAAGAGACTACTTACAATATGCGGTCTGATGGTTTCCGTGGCACTGAGTGCCCAGCAGCCTACATACAGTCTGGAACAGCTTCTGGACTCCGCCCTTGTAAACAACATATCTGTAAAAAGCGCCCGCTACGACCTTCAGGCAGCGGCACAGCAGCACAAGGAAGCATTTACAAAATACTTCCCCCAGGTCAGCGCCGCCGGCCTTTGGTTCAACGCCAACAAGAATCTTGTAGATTTTGATATCAATCCCGGAGAATTCATCACACCCCAGGTTGGAGCCGCCCTTTCCCAAATTCTTCCCGCGGAAGTTCTCGCTGCTATTGGCAACCCCATAAACATTACTGCCGTCAAGAACGGCACAATTGCAGGAATTACCGCCGTGCAGCCCATCTTTGCAGGAGGCCAGATTGTAAACGGCAACAAGCTTGCAAAAGTCGGAGAAGAAGTTAAGAGCCTGATGGTGGAAATAAGCGAAAACGACGTAGAGAAAACCGTATCAGCCTATTACTGGCATATAGTTTCTCTCCAGGAGAAGCTTAATACAATTGCCGCCGCAAAGGCCTTGGTCGATGATATCTGTAAGAATGTTACAGTGGCCGTAGAGGCCGGTGTCGCTATGAGAAACGACCTGCTTCAGGTTCAGCTTAGGCAGAACGAGCTTGACAGCCAGAAACTTAAGGCAGAAAACGGCCTGGCCCTTCTTAAACTGCTCACGGCCCAGTATTGCGGTCTTGCGGACGATAATTTCTCTATTGACGGCGCTGTTACGGACGATGCTGCGATAATTCCCAAACAGGACCACACGCAGGCCCTATTCCGTACTCCGGAATTCGCCCTTCTTGGAAAGCAGGTAGAGGCCGCCGGCCTTATGCACAAAATGGAACTGGGAAAACTTCTGCCCACTGTTGGTGTAGGAGCAGGTTACAACTATACCAACATCCTGGATAAGAACCAGCGCTTCGGGATGATATTCGCAACCGTGAGCATACCTATCTCTGACTGGTGGGGAGGCTCTCACGCCCTTAAGCGCAAGAAAATAGAGTATCAGAAGGCCGTCGAGACCCGCGATTACAACGCCGCAATGCTTCGCATAGGTATGCAGAGCGCCTGGAACGACGTAGAGGAGTCCTGGGAGCAGCTTCTCATTGCACGCCGCAGCATAGAACAGGCGCAGGAGAATCTGCGCCTGAATATGGATTACTACGAAGCCGGTATTTCAAAGATGAGCGAGCTTCTGGAAGCCCAGCTGCTCTATCAGCAAACCCTTGACAAGAAGACCGACGCCTACGCTGCCTATCGCAACAAAGTCGTTGCCTACAGAATAGCTACAGCTCAGTAAGATAAACTCCTGCCTCCGAGATTACAGGAGCGGCGAGAGTTCTTACGAATTTTACGCGAATCTTACCAGCCTCTGTCTTTGGAACGGAAAGAATCCTTTTATAGCCTACGGTTGTACCGTGGGCTATTTCTTTCCAACCCTCGGCAGTATCGGCCTCAACGGAAAACTCAGCCACCCTTTGCCCAAGGGCAATGTTTTCCTGTAGGACGATGGTGTCGAAACTCTGCGCTCCGTCCCTCAGTTCTACGGTGAGTTCGGCCGGCTCTGTGCCTGTAGCCGGGGCAGCCCAGTAAGTATCAAAACAACCATCCACAGCCTTGGCGGCCTTGTGTCTGGAAGAAAAGTCTCCGTTAGAGGAAGCCTCGGCCACAAGATTGTCTTCAAAGGCCTTGTCCAGCAGGGCCCTGAAGCCCCTGAGGGAGGCGATATCGTTCTTATGAATAAGGCCGTGCGCAGTGGGAGGTACATTGAGCAGCAGCACCGAACCGCGCCCTACGCTCTGCAGGTAAAGTTTATAAAGTTCTTCCGGAGTCTTTACCTTGGAATCTTCCGATGCCCTCCAGAACCAGCCGGGACGGATGGAGACATCCACCTCTGCGGGAATCCAGGATGCGCCGCCCTCGTCACCGTTTGCAAGGTAAGCCTCGTAGTCCTGAGGCAAATCGCTGCGGCCGGCTCCGTGAGCCTCCGGGGTGAAGGTAGCCCAGTTGGTCTCCCCTGCCCTGCCTTCCTCGTTACCAACCCAGCGGCATCCGGGACCAACGTTGCTGAAGGCAACCACATTTCCCTGATGCTCCCTCACCTTGGACATAAAGAGGTCCCAGTCATAGACCTGCTTACGCCCGGAAGGGCCCTCGCCACAGGCGCCATCGAACCAAACCTCGAACAAAGGTCCGTAAGAGGAAACCACGCTCTCCAGAGAGCTGGCGTAGGCATCGTTGTAGCGCTCAGTGCCGTAGTCGGGGTGATTCCTGTCCCAGGGGGAGAGGTAAACGCCGAAGCCTATTCCGGCGGCCTTGCAGGCCTCTGAAAGTTCTGCCAGGACATCGCCCTTGCCGTCACGCCACTTGCTGTTGGCTACGGAATGTGTGCTGGAAGGATTGTCCCAGAGCGAAAAGCCGTCGTGATGCTTGGCGGTGATTATTATACCTCCGAAACCTATCTCCTTTGCAACGGCAGCCCACTGGGTGCAGTCAAGGCTGTCCGGGGCAAAAAGATCGTTGCTCTCCGTGCCTTCTCCCCACTCAAGTCCGGAAAAAGTGTTGGGCCCGAAGTGGGCGAACATATTCATTTCCTTTTTATGCCAGGCAATCTGCTCGGGCGTGGGAACCGGGCCAAAGGGCTCCGGGTCCTGAGGCGAAGCGCAGCAACCGGCAGCCATCGCCGTCAAAATCAGGTATCTAAATAACGTCTTCATTTATTCAGGAATAATGGTAAAGCCAAAACTGTAATCTTTGTCGCTCCACAGGCAGCGCTTAGGCTCTGTACGGGCGCCCCAGGAATCGTATCCGGCAACTCCGGACATCCTGTAATCTACGCAAAGCTCCACGTAGTCTCTGAGAGGAACATCGTTTATATGCTGATGCTTTCTGTAGATGTTGCGTGCCTTAGCAGGGTCGTGATCCTCGTCCGGGGTGAAGTTATGCCACATATAGTCTGCACTTGACTCTTCGGAGTCCAGGTCCTCTATGCTGCAACCAAGGGCGTTGAACTCAAAATCGTCACCCGCAACGCTCAAAATACCGGGGAAGCGCAGCCAGCTTACCTGGGTGTGATGCCCTGTCTCCTGAGGCCTTACGTAAGGATAGAAGGCCTCTTCTACAGTACTCTTGTAGATACCCTTCAATGTGCCTTCGAAGCGGTCCCAGTAGTTCTCCTGAGGCCCGCGGCCAAAGTACTCGAAGCTGCCGTCGCTACGGCCGAGCCTCATCCTGAAGCCAAGTCTGGGAAGTTCTACCTTGGGGGTGTTGCAGCCTTCAAGAGCAGCCTCGACTTTAAGAACGCCCTTTGCGTCCAGCCTGTAAACAACAGTATAGGTGCCGGAAGGCTTAAGAGTATAGACAACCTTAAGAGCAGAGAAGCCATCCTCGTCAGTAAAGGAAGCGGCGGCGTCAAATACATTGGAAGCCTCCTTCCACTGCTGGCATCTGTAGGGCCAGCCACAGCCGTAATCGTTGTCGTTGGGAGCCCTCCAGAAATTGGGCCTTATTCCAAATTCGGCATCTATGAGCGCCTTACCCCCGACGGTATAGGAGGTGACATAACCCTTTTCCTTGTCAAAGACAAGACGGGCCTTTCCGCTGACAAGGGTAAGTATCGTCCCGTCCTCAACCCCGGTAGCCTTGGCAAAATTATAATTATAATCGAAACTGTCGGCCTTGGCCAACTCTACCTCGTCCCAGGCCACAAGGGAGCCCTTGGGATCATAGGTATAAAATTTTATGCGGCCGTCTTTGCCGGCCTTGATTTTTGGTATCTTTATGCCGATGGTTTCCTTTTCCTGCGGCCCGGCGCTTAGGGATATACGTCCCTTTGACTTCTGGCGGCCGTTCTCTTCTACCTTCCACTCCAGGGTGTAACCCTTCAGAGAAGTAAAGTAGAAGCGGTTGGTTACGCTGAATTTACCATCTGCCTTATCCAGTTCTTCCACCTTTATATTCTGGTAGTTCCAGCTGACTTCTGCGGTGCCGGGATGGGGATCCCTGTCCGGATTGACTATTCCGTTGCAGAGGAAGTTGCCGTCGCTGGGAAGGTTCTTGCCGTAATCGCCGCCATAGGTAAAGTAGCCGCGGCCGTTCTCATCAGTCTCGAAGAGGCCCTGGTCCACCCAGTCCCAGATGAAGCCGCCCTGCAGGTTGGGATATTTGTAGATATAGTTCCACTGCCAGTCCATAGAGCCGGTAGAATTACCCATAGCGTGGGCATATTCGCAGGGCACGCAAGGCCTTGAAGGGATTTCCTCGCCCATACGGCGGAACCAATCGGCCCCGGGATACATAGGAACAAGCATATCGGTGTTCCACTCTCTCTGGGCACGTTCATAAACAACCGGGCGGCCCATTCCCTCCGTGTTCTCTATTTCCTTGAGGGCGCGGTAGCAGTCGTAGAAATTAACTCCGTTGCCGGCCTCATTGCC
Source organism: Candidatus Cryptobacteroides sp. (assembly GCA_045224955.1). GTDB lineage: Bacteria > Bacteroidota > Bacteroidia > Bacteroidales > UBA932 > Cryptobacteroides. Next base: position 13,693 of record JBGVAW010000048.1, on the reverse strand, counting down.
AAGAGAGAGTATAGTTACACAGGGATAATTGGCAGTGCGGTAATACATATTGCGAACCCTGTCAAGGTGCTTGTGGAGCCACTGGGGCTGGTTGCCAAGGGTTCTTTCTATGTTGTAGCCCATTCCGTGGCTTTCTATGTTGGCCTCGTCGTAAACGTAGAAGCCAAGGCGGTCGCAAAGCTCGTAGAACTCCCTGGGCTGGGGATAGTGACAGGTCCTGACAGCGTTGATATTCAAAGACTTCATCAGCAGGAGATCCTTGAGTATCAGTTCTTTATCTACATAGTGACCGGTAAGGGGATTATGCTCGTGATAGTTGACTCCCTTGAATTTTACGGGTTTGCCGTTCACAAGGAAAACAGGATATTCCCTGCCGTCTTCTCCCTTGATTTTTGACATCTCGAAGCTGCGGAAGCCCACGTCCATAGCAGTGTACCAGTCTCCGAACTTCAGCACTAGTCTGTAAAGGTAAGGAGTCTCGGCAGACCAGGGCTTTACGCCGGGTATTGTGATGGCTTCCTGCTCCTGGTTCCTTGCCTGAGCGCCCTCTGCAACCACTGAACCATCGGCATCCAGAATCTGGAACTGGGCGTCACCTATGTTCTGGAAAAGACGGAAGGTGCCATCGCCTCCAGGGGTGAGTTTGGATACTATGTTAAGACGGGTGAGGGCGTCCGGGCGTAAAGCGGGGGCCTCGCAGGTCAGATATACGTCCCTTTCTATACCGCTTATTCTCCAGAAGTCCTGGCATTCCAGATATGAGCCGGTGCTCCACCTGAAAATCTGCACGCGGAGCTCGTTTTCTCCGGGGCGCAGGCAAGATGTAATGTTGTACCTGGAAGCGGCCTTGGAGTCCTCGCTATAACCGACGAAGGTATCGTTGACGTAAACATACACTCCGGCAGAAGCTCCGGCAAGCGTCAGGAAAACGTCTTTCCCCTCCCAGAGGCCGGGCACGGAGAAAGTCCTGCGGTAAATTCCGGATTCTATCTTGTCCGGAAGCTGCGGGGGCTGCGGATTGGACGGAGCAAAGTCGTAAGGCAGGTTGGTATAAACGGGATAACCAAAACCTTGCACCTCCCAGTTTCCCGGGACATTTATCTTTTCCCACTTAAGTTCTGCCGGTTTTAAAGACTCTCCGTCCTGTACATAGCAGAAATCCCACTCTCCGTTAAGGTTTTTGTAGTAAGGGCTCCCCTGCGGGCCTTGCTCCAAGCCTTTGAGGGCGTCTTCCTTTGAAGGATAGAAAAATACTTCGGGGCGGGCAGTCTCGCAGCCTACGCCAAGAGTCTTGATATCCCTGTGATAAGGGAGGTCCTGCGCGAAGGCCTGGACAGACAAAAGTCCCAGTAAAAGGAGTATGCGTTTCATTTATTATAGTGTTAAAAGTCCTGTTTGTCTTATATCTTCTGAGGATGCTCCCACGGCAATGACAAAATCTCCAGGCTCCACGACGGGCTGCATCTCTTTATTGTAAAGGAGGAAGGTCTCCCTGTCCAGGGTGAAAGTAACCTTTTTGCTCTCTCCCTTGGCGATGAATACGCGGCTGAAGCCTTTGAGCTGCTTGCGGGGACGCACGGTAGAGGCCACCTTGTCTGTAATGTAGAGCTGTACTACCTCGTCTCCGTCGTATGCTCCGGTGTTGGTTACGGTTACGCTTACAGCAGCGCTCTCGGGGCCTGTCTTTACAATCTCAAGGTCCGAATATGCAAAAGTGGTGTAACTTAAGCCGTAACCGAACTCGTAGAGGCCGGCTGATGGCATTTCTACATAGTCGTGCCCTACGGGGAATTTCTTATTGTAATAAACCGGCAGCTGGCCCACGTTGCGGGGAACGGTTACCGGAAGACGGCCTGCGGGGTTATAGTCTCCGAAGAGAACATCGGCAAGGGCGTTTCCGCCTTCCTGCCCGGGATACCAGAGGGTAAGGAGGGCGTCGGCGTTTTCCTTAGACCAGTTCTTGTCCAGAGGACGGCCTTCTATGTGTACTACTACAAGAGGCTTTCCGGTGAGTTTGAGGGCTTTTAGAAGCTGCTCCTGAATACCCATCAGGCTAAGGCTTGCACGGTCGAAGCCCTCTCCTGCCTCCATATCGCTTACAGTCTTGTCATCGACAACTGCTGCTCCTGTGTCTATGTATTTGGTCTTGAAGTCCCTGGCGCTGGAGCCGCCTACTACGGCAACTACCACGTCTGCCCTCATTGCCGCCGCAACTGCTGCGGGAATGCCGGCGGCAGACTTGTCCCTTATGGCGCAGCCCTTGGCGTAAATCACGTTCTGGGCGCCTATCTTGGCCTTTATTCCGTCCAGCATAGTTACTATGTTGCTTCTTTCCTGAGGTGCGGTGTAGTCTCCAAGCTGGTTGTAGATATTGTCTGCGTTGGGCCCTACAACGGCTACCTTAAGGTTCTTTTTAAGAGGGAGGATTCCGTTGTTTTCCAGAAGGGTTACGCCCTGAAGGGCGGCCTTGTGTGCCACTGCCTTGTTCTGAGCGGTACGCACCTGAAGCCCTTCTTCCGGGATGTAGGGGTTGTCGAACAGGCCCAGGTCGAACTTAATCTTGAGCACTCTTCCGGCAGCCACGTCAAGGTCTTTTTCTGATATTTTACCTTCCTTCAGGCTCTGCTCCAGACGGCTGAAACAGCTGGCGCCAAGATCTACGTCAACTCCTGCCTTCAGGGCCATCTCTCCGGCCTCGCGCCTGTCGGCGGCAACGTGATGGTCGTTTGCAAGGCCATCCACGCTGTAAAGGTCAGATACCACGAAACCATCGAACCCCCACTCACCCCTGAGCAAATCGGTCAACAGGTCTTTGTTTCCGGTGGTGGGCTCGCCGTCAATGGCGTTGTAGGAGGTCATTACCGACAGGGCTCCGGCGTCGATGGCAGACTTGAAGGTGGGGAAGAAATTCTCATACAAATCTCTCTTCCCTATGTAGGAGGGGTTGCCGTTGTGGCCGCCCTCGGGTATACCGTAGGCTATGAAGTGCTTGAGGGTGGAGATGACTCCTTTGTCGTAGCCATTGTTCTTGGGGCCGGTACCGTTAATCATTCCGGAGGCCATCCTGCTTGTAAGGTAAACATCCTCTCCGTAGGTCTCTTCTACCCTGGACCATCTTGGCTCGCGGGCCAGATCTACCACGGGGCCGTAAGAAATGTGACCGCCCTGTGCCCTGAGCTCGGACGCTATCACCCGGCCCACCTCTTCCATCGTCTCCGGATCCCAGGTGGCCGACAGGCCGATGCTGGTGGGGAAGACGGTGGTTCCTATGGCCATATGTCCGTGGGGGGCCTCCTCTGCAAGGATGATTGGAATACCCAGGCGGGTGTGCTCTATGCTGTAGCGCTGGAGCAGGTTGTAGGTCTTGGCGGCAAGCGTGGGATTAAGACCTGTCTCAAGAGTCTTGCGGGTCCAGGGATCGGCCCTGAAGGCGCCCCAGAGCATTCCTCCGCCAAGGCTGTCTATGAATTGCCTGTAACTGTCGGTAATGGCAACTGAATCCAGGACGTTGCCATCCTGCCCGGCAGAAATCTTCTCGTACATTGGCCATCCGAAGGGGCAGATAAGCTGACCTATCTTCTCCTTTGGAGTCATTCTGGAAAGAAGGTCCTTGACACGGGTCTCAACAGGCTGCGAGGCATCTTTGTAAACCGGGGTTTTTTCAGTTGAACAAGCGCATAAAAGCACGATGGCCGAAACTATCAGCCCTCCACGAAAAGCAATCTTCATATCAAAAAAAATTTGATTCACCCTATAAAGATAAATCAAATTTTTCAAGTTTCCGAATTAAGCTCTTCTGTTCCTATTTGTACAAGAACCTGCGGATGCTCATCTTAGGTGTTTTCTCGAAAGGTTCCGTCCTTAATTCAACCTTTGTAAGCTTGCTGTAAATCGGCAGTTTTTCGTTTGCCATTATACGAATCTTCTCGGGAATATCGGACACAAGTTCCGGGTCGAGAGATGACATATACTCGGGATCCATCAGCACAAGGGCTACAAGATGGGAGCCTCTGTCAACCACAACGGATTCTACAACGTTGGGCTGGCTGTTTACAACGGCCTCTACCTCTTCAGGATAAATGTTCTGGCCGGATGAAGACAGAATCATAGATTTGGCCCTGCCCCTGATGAAGATATTCCTGTGGGAATCAAGGACTGCCAGGTCTCCTGTACGGAACCAGCCGTCATCGGTAAAGGCAAGACGGGTGGCCTCTTCATTTTTGTAATAGCCGATAGTTAAGTTTGCTCCGCGAACCTGGATTTCTCCTGCGATGCGCTCTGGATCTTCGGAGTCTATCCTAAGATCGTGAACAGGCTTTCCGCAAGAGCGGGGAACGAACTTCTGCCAGGTCTCCCAACCAAGGAGAGGACAAGCCTCCGTCATTCCGTAACCTACGGTATAAGGGATTCTCATCTTCTTGAAACACTTCTCTACATCTCCTCTCAAGGCAGCGCCGCCCATAATGAATATGCGAACCTTGCCTCCGAAGGTCTCCTGGAGTTTCTTTCCGGCCTTGCGGTAAATGACATTGTTTAATCCGGGGATGGCCGTGAGTATCTTTACAACGCCCTTGCTTAGAGCGGGTTTAAGAGACTTGTCGTAAATCTTCTCCATAACGAGAGGCACGGTAACCACCATATAGGGGCGCACCTCCTGCATAGCTGCTATGAGCGATGAAGGAGAAGGGGTTTTGCCAAGGAAATAAACCTGGCAACCGGAGCAATGAGGATATATAAATTCGATGGCGAGACCGTACATATGCGCAAGCGGCAGCATCGATACAACCTTGTCTTCCGGAGTATTCTTTACGTTTATCTGACTGAACTCGATGGTATCGGTCATAGCGCCGTAGGTGAGCATAACGCCCTTAGGGTCGCTTGTGGTACCGGAAGTATAGTTGATGATTGCCAGATCGTTGGCGTTGTCTGTAGGGTAATTAAGGTCAGCGGCATTGAAACCATCGGCCCACCTGTCAAGGAAGGTTTTGTGCATATTGTCTGCCTTTTCCTGCAAATCCTCGCCCGAGGTGTAAAGGGCATTGTAGTCCTTTACGTTAAAGGCAACATTTAGCGAAGACAGGTCCTTGGGGTTGATTTTTGCCCAAATCTCTGCGTCGGTGAAGAGAATTTTTGCCTCGCAGTGATTAAGCAGATTGGTTATTGCCTCCGGGGTAAAGTCTGCAAGGATGGGTACCACAACCATCTCGCTTACATTGGCTGCCAGGAAAGATATAGCCCATCTGGCAGAATTTCTGGCGCATATCGCTACCTTGTCCCCTTTCTTTAGGCCGGCATCTCCGAAGAAAATATGCAGTTCTTCCATTAACCTGGCCGCCTGAGCATAAGTGAATTGCTCTCCTTTGTAGTCACAAAGTGCCAGTTTGTCCCATTGAAGCCTTGTGACGTATTCAAGTTTAGATAGATAGTGCTTCATTTTTTACACATTTGGGCAAATGTAGCAATTTTGTTTTAAAAATGCGAATTTTTATCTAAATTAGGCTTTGTTTTAATGAATTAAGGCATATTCGATGGATTTTCCGGAAGGCAAAAGATACAATTCCTTTGCAAATTATTATAGGCAAAAATACGGGGAGCGGCTTCAGAAACTTGTTGTAGATGCAGGGTTTACCTGCCCGAACAGAGACGGTACCGTGGGGCGCGGCGGCTGCACCTATTGCGACAACGCAGCCTTCCATCCAGGCTACAGCACCCCCTCGATGCCCATTGACCGCCAGCTCCGGGAAGGCATCACCTTTCATAAGGTAAGATACCGTAACGCCGGGCACTATCTGGCCTACTTCCAATCATTTTCCAACACCTACGCTCCCCTGGACATTTTAAGGGAAAGATACCTCAAGGCCCTTGAGCACCCGGATGTCGTAGGAATAGTCATTGGTACAAGACCGGACTGCATAGACAAGGAAAAACTGGATTTTCTGGCCTCCCTCTCCGGCGGCGAGGTTATGCCCGATTGGAAGAGGACCCTTGGCGGAAAGGATATTTTTGGGCCGATAGTTACGGTAGAGTACGGAATAGAGTCCTGTTACGACGCTACGCTTGCCCAGATTAACCGCGGGCACGATTTTGCCTGCGCCGCCAGGGCCGTGCGTATGACTGCCGAAGCAGGGCTGGACGTAGGGGCTCATTTTATCCTGGGCCTTCCCGGAGAAACCAGGCAGATGCTTCTGGACCAGTGCTCCGTCATAAACGGCCTTCCGCTTACCAGCGTAAAATTCCATCAGCTCCAATATGTGAAAGGCACTGCTATGGAGGCCAGGCACGAAGAAAATCCGCAGGAATTCCTGGACCTGGATTTGCCTGACTACCTGGACCTTGCCATTGATATTCTGGAGAGGCTGAAACCTACCCTCTACATAGAGCGCATTGCCGGGGAGGTTCCCCCGCGTTTTGTAAAAACCGCCCGCTGGGGGCTTGTGCGCAACTTCCAGATCTTGCATATGCTGGACGAGAGGCTGGAGCAGAGGGATACATTCCAGGGCCGATTGTTTGGAATTTGAATCAGAAATCATTAAAATTGTAGGACTAAACCTATTGGATGATATGTCAGGAAAGTATTTGCTTGGTTACGATGTGGGAAGTTCTTCAGTGAAGGCTTCGATTGTGGATATAGAGACAGGCAAAAGCATAGCCAGTTCCTTTTATCCTAAAAATGAGGCCCATATCCTTTCTATAAAGGCAGGATGGGCAGAACAAGAACCGGATATGTGGTGGGAAAGCCTCAAATTTGCCACTAAAGACGTGCTGGCCCAGGTAAGCGGGGCCGCCCCCTCTTCTTTTGGCAGTTCGGGACTTATGCCGGACAGCACCGAGGTAGGACGGAACATAGCTGCAATAGGTATATCCTACCAGATGCACGGCCTTGTTTGCGTAGATAAGAATGGCTCTCCCCTGAGGCCATCCATCATTTGGTGTGATTCCCGCGCCGTTCCTTACGGAGAAAAGGCTCTTGAAGCCCTTGGAGAGAAGTTCTGCCTTGAGCATCTTCTGAATTCGCCGGGCAACTTCACCGCCAGCAAACTGGCCTGGGTTAAGGAAAACGAACCTGCACTTTACCAGCGCATCCACAAGATTCTTCTTCCCGGAGATTATATCGCGTACAAGCTGACCGGAGAAATGTGCACAACCGTGAGCGGTCTTAGCGAGGGTATGTTCTGGGACTTCAGGAAGGGTGCCGTATCAGAGGAACTGCTTTCATTCTTCGGGTTCGACAAGTCCATTCTGCCGGACATCAAACCCACCTTTGCAGAGCAGGGCCTTCTTTCTGCCGCCGCAGCCCGCGAACTGGGCATCAAGGAAGGCATTCCCGTTACTTACCGCGCAGGTGACCAGCCCAACAACGCCCTTTCCCTCAACGTATTCGAACCGGGAGAAGTAGCCGCTACCGCAGGAACTTCGGGAGTGGTTTACGGAGTAAGCGGAGAGGTGGCATACGACCCTAAATCCAGGGTTAACACCTTCGCCCACGTCAATCACAGCCAGGATAAGACCCGCCTTGGAATCCTGCTTTGCATAAACGGAACCGGCATCCTGAATTCCTGGGTAAGACGCAATATCGCCCCGGAAAACGTAAGCTATACAAGAATGAACAATATAGCCTCCGCCGTGCCTCCGGGCTGCGACGGAGTGGGCATCCTCCCCTTCGGCAACGGAGCGGAACGTATGCTGGAGAACCGCGAGGTTGGCTGCCGCATTTACGGAATCAACTTTAACCTCACCGACAGAAATTATCTGGTAAGGGCGGCTCAGGAAGGTATCGTCTTTGCCTTCAAATACGGAATGGACATAATGTCGCAGATGGGTATGAACGTAAGCCACATTCACGCCGGCAACGCCAACCTCTTCCTCAGCCCTCTGTTCCGTCAGATACTTGCAAATGTGACAGGGGCCACCATCGACCTGTTCGATACCGATGGTTCGGCAGGTGCAGCCCGTGGAGCCGGAATCGGAGCCGGAATCTATTCCAACCACAAGGAAGCCTTTGCTTCCCTGGAGAAAATCAGCAGTATCGAACCGGAAAAGAATCCTGCGATTGAAGAAGCATATGCTCTCTGGAAAACAGAACTTGGTAAAATATTAACACACTGATAATTATGAAAGAGTACTTTCCTCAGATCGGCAAAATCCCCTTCGAGGGTGCCGAAAGCAAGAACCCCCTTGCATTCCACTATTATGACGCAGAAAAAGTAGTCCTTGGCAAGAAGATGAAGGACTGGCTTAAGTTCGCAATGGCTTGGTGGCATACGCTTGGCCAGGCTTCCGGAGACCAGTTTGGCGGACAGACCCGCAGCTATGGCTGGGACGAGCCTCAGTGCCCTATCGAGCGCGCAAAGGCAAAGGTTGACGCCGGATTCGAGCTTATGCAGAAGCTTGGTATCGAGTACTATTGCTTCCACGATGTTGACATAGTAGAGGAAGGCGCTACTATAGAAGAGTACGAGGCAAGGATGAAGGAAATCACCGATTATCTTGCAGTCAAGATGAAGGAGACCGGCATCAAGCTGCTTTGGGGCACAGCCAACGTATTCAGCCACAAGCGCTATATGAACGGTGCAGCCACCAATCCTGATTTTGACGTAGTGGCACGCGCTGCCGTTCAGATTAAGAACGCCATCGACGCCACCATCAAGCTTGGCGGAACCAACTATGTATTCTGGGGCGGCCGCGAGGGTTATACCAGCCTTTTAAACACTCAGATGCAGAGGGAAAAAGACCATCTTGCAAATATGCTTACCGCTGCCCGCGACTATGGCCGCGCACACGGTTTCAAGGGCACCTTCCTCATCGAGCCTAAGCCTATGGAGCCTACAAAGCATCAGTACGATGTTGACACAGAGACCGTTATCGGCTTCCTTAAGGCTCACGGTCTGGACAAGGACTTTAAGGTTAACATAGAGGTTAATCACGCCACCCTGGCAGGCCATACCTTCGAGCACGAGCTTGCAGTGGCCGTTGACAACGGTATGCTTGGAAGTATCGACGCCAACCGCGGCGACGCACAGAACGGCTGGGATACAGACCAGTTCCCTGTAGATGTTTATGATCTTACCCAGGCTATGCTCCAGATTATCCGCAACGGCGGTCTTGGCAACGGAGGAAGCAACTTTGACGCTAAGCTCAGACGTAACTCCACAGACCCCGAGGATATCTTCATCGCTCACATCTGCGGTATGGACGCTATGGCCCGCGCACTTCTTAACGCAGCTGCCATCGTAGAAGAGAGCCCCATCCCTGCAATGGTTAAAGAGCGTTACGCTTCATTTGACAGCGGCCTTGGCAAGAAGTTCGAGGAAGGCAAACTTTCCCTTGAAGAACTGGTTACCTATGCCAAGGGCAATGGCGAGCCCAAGCAGATCTCCGGCAAACAGGAGCTCTACGAAACCATCGTCAATATGTACAGCAAATAGTGAAGCGATTCCTATCAATATTTACCCTTTCCATTCTCCTGGGCGCAGCCGTTACAGCCCAGGAGAAAAGGATGGGGGTTGTAGAATTCTCTGCTAACTATATGCGCGAGGCTCCGGGTTTTGCCCAGGAGAACGGCAATCAGTCCCTTATGGGCACGGTGGTAGAGATTCTTGACAAAGATGGGTACTGGCTAAAGATAAAGTCGCCGGAGCCCTACACCGCCTGGGCAGTGGATATGGGCATAGTAGAGATGTCTCAGGAAGAGATTGACTCCTACCTTGCCGCGCCCAAATATCTTGTGACGGCAGAATTCTCCCACCTCTTTTCCGCCCCCTCCCCGGGTGCGGACAGGGTTTGCGACCTTATAATGGGAGACCTTTTAAGAAAAGTATTCACACCCAAGGGAAAACCCGTTGCACGGAAGGGATTTTTCAAGGCCGTCCTGCCCTCCGGAAAGGAAGGATGGGTAAAAATAAAGGATGTGGCCGATTTTTCTATGTGGGCCGACAGTGCCGTGCCTTCTGCAGAGAATGTCATCAAAGCGGCCAAACTCTTTGTAGGCGTACCCTATTTCTGGGGCGGCAACACCATTAAGGGCGTGGACTGCAGCGGCCTTACCCGTTGTGCCTTTATGATGAATGGGCTTTTGCTTCCGAGGAATACCGGCCAGCAGGTCAGGACAGGGGACGAGGTAGATTGTTCCGGTATCGCCGCCGGGGATTTCTCCGCCATCAAGCCCGGGGACCTTATCTTCTTTGGCAATCCGGAAACGCGCAAAGTCTCTCACGTAGCCATCTATATTGGCGACGGGCATATAATTCATTCGTCCAACGTAGTAAGGATAAACTCTCTGCGCCCCTCGGACCCTGACTATTACAAGGGAGGCGTTCCCCGCATTCTGGCGGTGCGCCGCATTCTTGGAAACGAAGACTGCGGCAAAGGAATCACCTCCATTCGCCGCAGCCCCTGGTATTTTCCACAGTAATTACGCCTGAGCGTTAAAGCTGATCGTATTCGGAAATTGAACTGTTGAAGCGCTCCTCCAGGTCTGAGAGGAGATAAAGTCCGTCGGCATTTTCTTCCAAACCGCTGAGCCACAGACGTACAGCCACGGGAGGATTGGAATAAGAAAGGTTCCGCTCGCCGCGAATCTGGCCGGTAGAAGCATAAACCATCCATATATCGGCGTACTCTTTTCCGTTTCTACCCTTGAACTTCTCTATTATGACCTTGGCGCCGATAGGCGTCTTCTTCTCTATGGTCTGCGGCAGTTCGTAAGGCACTGTCTCCAGGGCAGCCAGTACACTGGCAATGTTGGAGTCGTGGCCACAGAGGAAGGAGAAACAACGGTCTTTCTGCTGAAGTTCCGAGAGCATTGTTTCGAGCAGAGGGTGAGCCACATTTACGGCAACTGAATGAGAAGAGAAAAGGGCATCGCCGTAACGCTCCTTGACAAGGGCGACATCAACCCAATCCACATCCTTGAGTTCGTGCCCAAAGGCTGCCTTGCGGGCATCGGGCTCTTCGTAATACTGAAGCACAAGAGCGTCGGAAACCGTGCAGGCCATCTTTAGGCCGCCGGTCATAAAGGGCTCTGCATTCATCTTGAACCCTATGATGGAAGGGAACTGGGAGAAGGAAGTCGTGTCCGGATAAGCAGGAGAGTTGGTGATATCCAGAATGCCCTCTATGAGACCGAACTGGTAAGCAGCTCCGGCATTGAGGTCTCCCATCATTGCATAGATTTCCTGCTGTGCCTTCTCTTCAAAGCCCTCCGGCAACTTGGTTATCTGAGGATGGAACACGGGATCCATCGTATCGTATTCTACATTCATCTCCACCTCCGGATTGAGTCCGGGCAGCACGGCGTCTGCAAAGGTGCGGGCGGTCAGCTGGCAACGTTGCTTGGCATTGGCATAAAAGCGGAATGAAGCCTGGTTTTTTTTGTATCGGCCCAACAAATGTTCTTCGCGAAGCCACTCGTGGAAGAAGTCGCCCATTTTTGCCTCCAGGCGTACGCCCTTGGCAGTAAGATGGCTTGCCGGATCTTCCCAGTGGAACCACTTGTATGCCGGATTGGTCAGGCGCTCAAGCACGGAACCCTTCCCCACAAGAGGAGTGCGGATGTTGTGGCGGCTCAAAACCACCAGTTGCTTCAGGTCATACTTCTCCTCAAAGCCGGACGTGCGCTCCAGCCAGTCAGAAGGCCGGTCAATGATTATAACGTGGTCATCATCTTTGGAACAGCCCCAGAGCACCAGGGACAGAACGAAAAACAGAAAAATTCTCTTCATAATCGCTTTCATCAAAAATTCGCACAAAGATACACAAATTTGTTATATGTATAAATCGCATACTCTGAGGTTGAAGTACAACCCGCCTTCAATGGAGGAGATATCAATAACTTCGCTGTATGGACACAACGGTATAACAACTCAACTGACATAGAAGGCTTGAGCGACATTTTTGAGCGACACAGTTCTATATTTCGCTCAAAATATATATCTTTGCAGCCGAACTAATTCAGAAAGTTATGAACTTAAGAGACATTAAAAAAGACGTAGAGTTTTTCGTAGGTGAGTTTATTGATGACTGCTCCCTTTTCCTTGAGTACAATCCCGACAAAGCTTCGGAAGAATTGGCCAAAATCATAGAAGAGGCCGTAGATCTGTATAACGACCTTAAAGATAAGGCTGCAGCAAAGGTAGAGGGTAACAAGAGGCTCTACTTTGCAGACCTCCGCAAGGAAATGTTCGAGAAACTCGACTCTCTTTACGAGCGTCTTAGCGAGCAGATAAGCGCAAGTCGCAAATAAAAAGCACTTAAGCACTTATAAAAAATGCTGCCCTGGATAACCTGGACGGCATTTTTTATGTTCTGTATTGTTTACGAAGAAGCCTTATTTCTCCTGTACGAGCTTGGCGAGGGGGATGGCCTGGAAATAGATGTGGGCGCGGGATGATTCGTACAGTATGCCGATGGTTTCCTTGTCTATCATTGTAAGACAGGAGTAACCCCAGCAATCCTGGTCGTCTATCACAAGTGAGTTCTCCGGGCTCCAGGTGCGGCCGTAATCAAGGCTGGCACGCACGGTCATATCTATGCGGCGCTTAGGCTCGTGAGCCGGATTGCTGAACAGAAGAATATCCCGCCCAAGGCAATTCTCCGCAGCAGGCACCATTAGCAGCGAGGCCATACACACAGGCTCTACGAGAGTCTGGCTGGGATAATCCTCCCAGGTCTGCCCCATATCGCGGGTAATCCTTACAACGCGTCCTGTCTGCAAATCATTTCTCATATTTAGCATAAGCACTCCCGGCTCTATCTCTGCCACCTGAGCCTCCGTAGTATTGTGCCAGGCAGCCGTTCCCATAGTCCAGGTCTCACCGTGGTCGCGGCTGTACATTATGGAAGAATGAGGTGTCCTGTCAACCTCGTCCTGGAACTGCGAAGCAAAAACAAGGGTACCATCGGCCATCTGAATACCGCGGCCAGGGCCCTGGAATGTAAAATACCACTCCGGCTTTTTAATCATAGGAGTTATGCTCCGGGGCTGGCTCCAGGTAAGACCGTCGTCGTCGCTGTAGGCCAGCATAGTCTGAGCTGTCTCCTGAGGCTCTATTCCATTCCCCACCTGGAACCAGGCAATGCTTTTCTGCGGCAGGCCGTGAGTCCACACAGCCACGATGAAAAGCCTTCCGGTCTGCTTATCCACAAGAATGGCCGGGTCTCCGATGCCGTTTTCTCCCTGCGGACGGCCGCCCCATTCGCCCATATCGATGGCCTTAATCATAGGCCCCCAGGTATGGCCGCCGTCGGTGGAACGGCTTACACCGATATCGATATCCTCCTGAAGATCAAGGGAATTGTTGTGCCTTATGTCATATACGGCGACAAGCGTCCCCTTGTTGGATGTAACCAGGCCAGGAATCCTGTAAGCCTGAACATTGTCGTATCCGGCATCGCGCACTATCACCCCGAACTCCTCTGCCTTGTGCGAACAGCCAAATGAAACCATCAACCCGAAAAATAAAATCAATCGTCTCATATAAAATCAATTTTTTGCCAATGGAAAAAAGTTTTGCTACAAGACAAACATACATAAAAATTTTGATTAAATTTGTAGGAAGTACACCAGTATAAAACAACATTATGATAAACGAAGTTCAAATCCACGAAATTCTCACTAAACTATTCGATCACATTGAATTTTCCTCCAAGCCCGCCGGGCTTTACGACCCCCTCAGGTATATGATGGAACTGGGAG
>JBGVAW010000047.1:0-4659 GCA_045224955.1 Candidatus Cryptobacteroides sp. | reverse complement strand
GGGACTGGATTCTGTCTTTCACTGCCAGGCCAACTATCATTCCGGCTCCTACCAGAGCGCCGCAGGTACCTTCCATATTGCCCATACCGGTGCCGTATGCACCTGAAATATCAAGGGCGGTTTGCTCCGGGAGACCTACAAGGTCACAATATGTACATACTACTGCTTGAGCACAATTATGGGTATTGCAGCGCTTCTTTTCTGCGGCTAATTTTTTTCGTGTATCCATCAGTTTTAGTTCCATTTCTGAAGTCAATGATTTGCAGTCTTAAGCCTTAAAGCCAATCTGGTCAAAAAAGTTGGCGTAGCGTGGGTTATGTAGGTCGGTCCCTACAAGGTTGTAGAGACCGTTTTTCATTATCTCCTGGCAGCGGGCGCTAACGGCGGGGCCATAGAGGCCTTCGAGAGCGCCGGCATTGCGCTGGAAGAGGCATCCGGCCTCTTTTAAGGCGGCATATTGCGGCAGAGTAAGATATAAGTATCGTTCCGGATGGGCCAGTACAGGCTGATAGCCCATATCCAAAAGGCGTTTAACTTCATCTGCCGGGACAATGCTGCCTATCTTGGAACCATCGGTAATGGGCAATTCTATAAGTATGTGATTGCCCTCCCAGGGGAGCAGCCAATGTTTTTCAATGGTTTCTGGCCAGGTCTCGGGGATGAGCCGGTATTCCATCGACGGGGTCAGTTCCAACGGGATGTTCTGGGCGGCCAGGGCCTCTCTAAGGCTGTCGCAGGCTCTGTTTACCGTGTCCGGGGTGTTCCGGTAGAGAAAGGCCCGGTGAGATGTGCAGACGGCTTTCTGGAAGCCCCAGCTTACCTGCCGGCGCGCCAATTGAACAGATTCCTCCAGGCACCAGGCACCATCGTCCAGTCCCGGGAGAATATGGCAATGGCAATCAATCTTCCTGCAGCTCTTGCTCGTCGTCCTGCTCATTCTGCTCCTCGTGTTGATCACTCTCTTTAGGAAGATACTCCAAAGTCAAAGATATGGCAGCATCGGCCTTGCGAAGGGATAGAATAACCTCCGTGTTGGCGGTGCCCCAGGTGGCCGTCATCTCCAATTTGCCCATTTTAACCAGCTCGCCGTCAGAATAAATCCTTCTCTCTACATCGCTTGCAGTATAGTTCTTCTCGGAGGTGACAGGCTTGTCGTATTCTATTGACAGTTGGGCTTTTATGGCTTCGAAATTCTTTGCGCAGTTAGAACTGTACAGGCCCTTGAAAATGTATTTACCGCCGGTTAGGCAGTCATATGTGAAGTGATATTCTGCAATGGCTTCCATCCCGGCAAAAGTGGTATCAAAGGAATAAATATCCTCTAAATTATATTGGTCTTCAAGGCCTTCTTCGCTCTTGCAGGCAGCCATTGAATCTCCCCACTTTCCCTTGCGGAAATCGGGCTCTTCTGTCTGTCCGTAAGCGGTGAATACAAGTGCTGCGAATAGGGCTGTCAGTAGGGTCTTTTTCATAAGGTGAGCTGCTTTAAAGTTCAAACTTAGCAAAGTTATCTATTTTGCTTTGTAAATCAAATAGCCGGCGGGCGAGGGCTAACCCATTACCACATCCAGCACCATCATCAGTGCAAAACCAAGGGCAAAGCCTAAGAGTATCTTCTGGAGCAGGTCTGGCATTTCCTTTTTCATAAAGAATACGAAGCCTGACCCAAGCGCGGTGCCCAGGAAGGGTATAAGTAATGCTGTAAGTACTGCGCCCATATCATTTTGCGTCAAGTGCGGCTTTTACAAGGCCGGTGAACAGGGGATGGGGGGTCTCCGGGGTGCTCTTGTATTCCGGGTGGAACTGAGTGCCTATGAAGAAGGGATGGCCGGGCAGTTCAACTACCTCTACAAGGCCTGTGTCCGGGTTATGCCCAGTGGCTTTAAGGCCGGCCGCTTCAAAATCGGCCAGGAATTCCGAGTTGAATTCATATCTGTGGCGATGCCTTTCCTGAATGTCGGTCCTGCCATAGAGTTTGGCCGCAAGCGAACCGGGGTCAAGCTTGCAGGCGTAGGAGCCCAGACGCATCGTCCCGCCCTTGATTGTTGTCTTCTTTTGTTCTTCCATCATACAAATGACGGGGTGGGGGGTTGACGGATTAACCTCTGCCGATGCGGCATCGGCCCAACCTAATACGTTGCGGGCAAATTCCACTACGCACATCTGCATTCCAAGACAGATTCCAAGGAAGGGGATTTTGTTCTCGCGGGCATATTGCACGGCGCAGACCTTGCCTTCCAGGCCGCGCTCGCCGAATCCCGGAGCCACCAGGATACCATCGGCTCCCTTAAGCTTGTCAGCCACGTTATCCTTGTTTATATGTTCGCTTTGCAGGGTGCGTACGTTAACTTTGCAATGGTTGGCGGCCCCGGCGTGCACAAAGGCCTCCTGAATGGATTTGTAGGCATCCTGCAACTCTACGTATTTGCCTACAAGCGTGATATTTACCTCGTTTGCGGGGTTCTTCAGTCGCTCCAGGAAGGCCTTCCATCTGGTGAGGTCCGGCTGGGCGAAGTTCTCTATCTGGAGCTTGCGTACGGCAAGCTCGTCAAGATGCTCTTCGTGCATATTGAGCGGCACCTGGTAGATGCTCCACGCATCGATGCTCTGGATTACGTGCCCTGGTTTTACGTTGCAGAAAAGGGCTATCTTGCGGCGCAGGTCTTCCGAGAGCGGATGCTCTGTGCGGCAGATGATTACGTCCGGCTTTACTCCGCTTTGCTGCAGCATCTGAACGGAGTGTTGGGTGGGCTTGGTCTTGAGTTCCTTGGCCGCGCTTAGGTAGGGGATGAGCGTAAGATGGATTGTCATACAGTCCTCTTCCGGAAGCTCCCACTGCAGCTGGCGCACAGCCTCTATGAAGGGCTGGGATTCCATATCGCCCACGGTGCCGCCAATCTCGGTAAGGATAACGTCGTAATCGCCTGTCTGGCCGAGTTTCAGCATTCGGCGCTTAATCTCGTCGGTGATATGGGGCACTATCTGCACGGTTTTCCCAAGGTAGGCGCCTTCGCGCTCCTTTGTTATTACGGTGTGATAGATTTTGCCTGTGGTTACGTTGTTTGCCTTGGAGGTGTAGATTCCAAGGAAGCGCTCGTAATGCCCAAGGTCAAGGTCTGTCTCCGCGCCGTCTTCCGTCACGTAGCATTCCCCGTGCTCGTAAGGGTTCAGCGTGCCCGGGTCTATGTTTATGTAAGGGTCGAATTTTTGAATGGTGACTCTAAGTCCTCTGGCCTGAAGCAGTTTGGCCAGCGATGAGGCTATGATGCCTTTGCCTAACGATGAGGCAACTCCGCCTGAAATAAAAATGTACTTTGTATTCATAACGGGACACAAATGTATATTTTTTCAATCAATCCGTCAAGGTATTTTTATGATTATTTTTTCTTACCTTGCGCCAAATTATTTAATTATGAGAAGTTTACGTCCTTTTATTCTGTCTGTATTTTTGATGGCTGCGGCCTTGTTTAACTCTTTGCGCGCCGCCGAGCCTCTTAGGATTGCCGTTGCCGGCGTCACTCACGACCATATCTGGGGCGTGGTGTCGCAGCTTGGCCAGGGCACCATCCAGGTAGTCGGAGTCTGGGAGGCGGAAGGCCGATACCTTCACGACAATGCCCTTACGGGCCGTTTGCCGGAGGATATTTTTTATGCCGATATTGCCAGGATGCTGGACGAGACTCGGCCGGAGGCGGTTGTGGCCTACGGCTCAATTAAGGAACATCTTGCCGTGGTGGAGGCCTGTGCTCCCCGTGGCATTCACGTGATGGTGGAAAAACCGCTTGCAACCACTATGGAGGATGCGCTTAGGATGGCCGCCATTGCCAGGGAACACGGTATCCATCTGCTTACTAATTATGAAACGACGTGGTACGCATCGAACCTCTATGTAAAACAAAAGGTGGAAGAGGGAACCATCGGTCCGATATATAGGATTGAGGTGTACGATGGGCATCCGGGGCCGATAGAGATCGGGTGTAGCAAGAAGTTTACCGATTGGTTGGCCGATCCTGCCTTCAATGGGGGCGGTGCGGTTATGGATTTTGGTTGCTATGGGGCAAATCTGGCTACCTGGCTCCTGGGTGGGGCTAAGCCTCTCAGCGTGTATGCGGTTTTGCAGCAGAATAAGCCGGATGTTTATCCTAAGGTGGACGATGATGCTACGATTGTGCTAAATTATCCCGGGACTACGGTTCAGATCAATGCTTCCTGGTGCTGGCCTTATCACCGGAAGGATATGTATGTCTATGGTAAGGACGGACTTCTGTACCAGGCTACTCCTGATGCTGTGGCCGATGCTGCCGGGAAGGAGCCGCAGACCGTTGCTCCGTTGCCGGAGACTATAAGCAATCCTTTCCGCTATCTTGCTGCCGTGGTTCGGGGCCAGGTTTCCGTTTCTCCGGGCGATCTTTCCTCGCTTGAAAACAATCTTGTCGTTATGGAAATCCTGACCGCCGCCCTCCGCAGCGCCCAAACCTCCCAAGCCATTCCGTTGAGGTAATTAAGAATTCTTTTGTTCGGTGACGGTTGCATTTCAGGCTGTTTTTGTGCGTTTTTATGCTATTATTTTATTTTTTATTTGGGGATTTTTTCTTAAATTACCGCGTTTTATACACACGTGCTTGGATTTGCTTGTCGTAAAGCGCAAAAAAAGAGGAA
>JBGVAW010000046.1:0-5382 GCA_045224955.1 Candidatus Cryptobacteroides sp. | reverse complement strand
TCCAGAATAACTTCAACCTGGCTCTCTTCCAGGAGAACAACATCAAACTCCTTGTTACCGTAGGCGGAGACGATACCGCATCAACCGCAAACCGTATTGCAAAATATCTTGAGGCTAAGCAGTATCCTATCAAGAACATCCACATCCCCAAGACAATCGACAACGATCTTCCTCTGCCGGCAAACGCTCCTACCTTCGGCTTCAACTCTGCCAAGGACGAGGGCGCACACCTTGCCCGCACCGTTTACGAGGATGCCCGCACTTCCGGAAACTGGCTGCTTATCTCTGCTATGGGCCGTTCGGCAGGCCACCTTGCCCTTGGAATAGGCGAGGCAACACACTGCCCTATGACCATTATCCCGGAGATGTTCAACAAAACAGCCATCGGTATCGATAAAATCATCAAGCTTACCATAAGCACCATCATCAAGCGCAAACTCCTGGGTATTCCTTACGGAACCGTAGTGGTAGCAGAAGGTGTGTTCCACGACCTTGATCCGGAAGAGATTAAGGCTACCGGCGTAAATATGACTTACGACGAGCACGGCCACCCCGAGCTTGGCAAGATTTCCAAGGCAGTTCTCTTTAACGACGTGCTGGAGAAAGAGTTCAAGAAGATTGGCCTCAAGATTAAGACCCGTCCTGTAGAGATTGGTTACGACGTTCGCTGCCAGGATCCTATCGCCTACGACCTTACCTACTGCTCAGAGCTTGCAATGGGCGCTTACGAGCTGTTCTCAAAGGGTGAGACCGGATGTATGGTTTACGTAGATGCAGACGGCAACGCTCATCCCCTCTATCTCAAGGACCTTCAGGGTGCAGACGGCAAGATTCCGCCTCGCCGCGTAAATATCCAGAGCGGTACTGCCCAGAATTACTACAACCACATCTGCCACTACATTACAGAGGCAGACTACGAGGCAGCAAAGGCTTACGTTCCTAATCCTCAGGATTACGACTTCAAGAAGATTCTTAACTGGTAGCAGGTTTGTTAGAAGGTAAAGCCTTAATCTATCAGGTGCTTCCGCGCCTTTGGGGCAACGGACACCTTTCATCCATAAATGCCGGGGTTCTCTCATATTTAAGGGAGGCCCTTGGCATTTCTTACGTATGGTACACGGGAATAATCCGCCACGCCTCCGGAGATCTGGACTGGACAAAGGGGAATGCGGGCTCTCCCTACGCCATAGAAGACTACTTTGACGTCAATCCATATCTTGCTGATTCACCGGAAGATAGATTGGACGAGTTCAAGGACCTCGTTAAGCGCACTCACGCTGCCGGATTAAAGGTTATCATAGACTTCGTGCCCAATCATCTGGCCCGCAACTGCAGCCCTTTCTTTGGCGGGAAAGACGACAAGACAGTGCACTGGAAGCCGGAGAACGACTTCTTCTACTATCCAGGTCAGAAACTGAAACTCCCCATCCCTTCCACCTGGGAAGAGGACCCCGCCAGGGCCACGGGCAACGCCTTTACCCCGGAACCCGACATCAACGACTGGTACGAGACCGTCAAATTGAATTACTGCGACTTCCGCACTCCCACCTGGGACAAGATGCTCCAGGTACTCAAGTACTGGACGGCTATGGGGGTCGATGGTTTCCGGTGCGATATGGTGGAACTCATCCCCAGGGAGGCAATCTCCTTCCTGATAGAGGAGGTACGCCGGGATTATCCGGGAACTGTATTCATAGCTGAGGTTTACAATGTCGATAGTTACAGGTACTACGCCCTGGATGCCGGCTTTGACGCGCTATACGATAAAAGCGGCCTGTATGACTGCCTCTTTGCCATTGTAAAAGGGTATGGATCGGCCAAGGGAATAACTGCCAACTGGCAGAGACTGGGCGATATCCAGCCGTTTATGCTTAACTTCCTGGAGAATCACGACGAGGTCCGCCTTGCCGGAGACCTCTTTGCTGGAAGCGCCGCCAAGTCCTATGCAGCCCTTTATGTTTCCCTGCTTTTCAACACCTGTCCCTTTATGCTTTATGCCGGGGGAGAGGTTGGCGAGAAGGGGCCTACAAGCATATTTGACTGGCAGCATCCGGAGGGTCTTGTGCAACTGGAAAATTATATCTCCGGAGCCAAGTCTTTACCAAAAGAATCAGCCTCTATATTAAAGCGTTATATAAGTTTACTTAAATATTCGCAAGAGGATATAATACGCTTTGGTTCAACCTACGATCTGGCCTATTGCAACGGCAGCGAAGACAGGCATTTTGCCTTCCTCCGCTCTTACAAAGGGGAGAGTCATCTTATATATGCAAACTTCTCTTCAGAGGATGTGGATACCAAGGTATTCATACCCAGGGAGGCGCTTAGTTCCGGCAAAGACAGGACAGTATCGGTAAAGGTAAAGGCATACGACGGTAAAATCATCAAACTTTGATTATTTGGCTTAATTGAGTATTTTTGCCATAAATGAGAAAAAAACTACTATATATATTCTATGCCGCCGCTGCGCTTGCCCTTGCATCCTGCAGCACCACAAGGCTGCTGTCCGACGGGCAGTATCGTCTCGTAAAAAATGAAATTATAGTAGTCGGGGATAATGAATTCGAGGTTTCCAAAATTGCCCCCTATATCAGGCAAAAACCCTCCTGGAACCCAATGCTTTACGTTTACAATTGGTCCGGAAGGGATTCCTCCTGGCTAAGCCGTTCGCTCAGGAAAATCGGTACGGCCCCGGTAGTGTTCGATTCCCACCTTGTAAGCACGTCGGCAGAGAATATGACAAGGCAGATGGAATACCTTGGCTATTACCATAGTTCCGTGCTGCCACAGGTAGAGATAAAGGGTAAATCGGCCTCGGTGCAGTATGTCGTAAGGCCGGGAAAGCGCTATATCGTAAGCGCCCTCGACTATGACGTGCCCAATGATTCCACGTTCAGGGCGGTATTCTTCAGGGATACGGCCAACGTTACCATAAAAGTGGGGCAGTTCCTGTCGCTTGCTGCGCTGGAGTCAGAGACCATCCGCAGCGCAGCGTACCTAAGGAACAACGGCTATTTCGATATTGACAAGAATGTCTTTTCCTTCCTTGCAGACACACTGAAGAGCAACGGTACAGTTTCGCTTGTTATGAAGGTGGACCTGAAGCAGAACAAGCCGGTGCAGTATAAGTTTGGAAAAGTAACCGTTTCCTATCCTTCCAGCCTTAAGTTCAGGAGTTCGGTAATAAAGAAACTGAACACTATAAAGCCCAATCGGCCTTATTCAGAAACCATAATAAACAAGGCCTACACCAGACTTTCGTCCCTGGATGCCTTCAGCGGGGTCAGGGTTACGGTGGACCGTTCGCCGGACAGCCTGGGGCTTGTGGATTGCAACATAGAGCTTACCCCCTCCAAGCAGATGGGCGTAAAGCTTAAATTCGAGGGTTCATCCAATTCCAACGGTCTCATTGGTATTACTCCGGAGCTTACCTGGTACAATAAGAATATCTTCCACGGCAGCGAGACCCTTAATCTAAGTTTTCTTGGAGACTGGCAGTTCAAGCCGGGAACAGATATTAAATCTACCGAGTTCGGTGTGTCCGGAAGCATCAATTTCCCTCGCTTCCTCCTGCTTTCTTCCAATATATTCAAGGACAGGGTGCCTACAACCGTCATCAAGGCCAGCGTAAATAACCAGAACCGTCCGGAGTACAAGAGGGAACTGTTCTCTACCTCCTATACCTATCTTTGGTCTGTAGGCAGGATGTATTACCAGTTCTCTCCCTTAGGCTTCAGTCTGGTAAAGCTTCACCATATCGACCCTGAATTCTACGAGGGTATTTCCGTAAATCCCTTCCTTAAAAACGCTTATCAGGACCACCTGGACATTGGTTCCAGTATGACCTTATACTACACTACAGATGCTTCCGTAGTGCCTCAGGGCTCCTATTACTACGCCCGTCTGCAGATGGATTTGTCCGGAAACGTGCTCAGCCTCTTTGACTCTATGCTTAAGAAGAACGAGTCCGGGTCCGCACTCATATGGAATACTCCTTATTCCCAGTATGTGAGAGGGGAGTTGTCCCTTGGACGTACCTGGTCTTTGTGGGAGGGTGGCTCGCTTGCTACAAGGTTCCTTGCCGGAGCGGGTTATGCCTACGGTAATTCCGGGGCGCTGCCCTTCGAGAAACACTTCTACAGCGGAGGCGCCAACAGCCTCAGGGGCTGGCAGGCCAGGGGAGTAGGTCCCGGTTATGCCAAGATGGACAAGACCTTCGTTATTCCAAGCCAGACCGGCGATCTTAGGCTGGAGGCCAATGTAGAGCTCAGGTTCAATCTTTACGGCCTTCTTTCGGGTGCCGTCTTTGCCGATGCCGGTAATATCTGGACAGTGAACAAGGGTGCTTCAGAGGCTCCCGAGGGCAGGTTCTGTGCGGCTAATTTCCCCGGCAGCATCGCTGCGGACTGGGGTCTTGGCCTAAGATTCAATCTTAAGGTTATCCTGCTGCGTCTGGATATGGGTCTAAGGATTCACGATCCCGCTCTGGACGGCAACAAATGGCTTGGTCCCGGCAAGTGGTTCCACTCCGGCGGCAACGCAGTCCATATAGCCGTTGGCTATCCTTTCTAAGATAACAGAAGGGCTTATTTTTCCTTTTGGGAAGTACCGTAATACTTTGGCCAGCAAGCCTTAAGGTAGGCGCTCAGAGTGTCTTCCTGCCTGTTCTGTGCGGGATGATAAAGCACCTTGCCGGACAAGTCCTTGGGCATAAACTCCAGGTCTGTAAAGTGGCCGGGATAATCGTGAGCGTACTTGTAACCATCGGCATACCCCAACTTGGACATTAGTTCCGTGGGGGCGTTCCTTAAATAGAGGGGGACGCTGGCGGTAGGGTTGGCCTTTACTGCCTCGAAGGCATTGGCTATCGCCATATAGGCAGAGTTGCTCTTGGGCGATGATGCCAGGTAGATTGTGGTTTCCGACAGGGGAATGCGGGCCTCGGGCATACCGATCGAGTCCACAATCCTAAAGCAGGCATCGGCCAGAAGAAGGGCGTTGGGATTGGCCAGGCCAATGTCTTCCGATGCCAGGATACAGAGCCTTCTGGCGATGAAGAGAGGGTCTTCTCCGCCGTCCAGCATCCTGGCAAGGTAATACACGGCTGCGTTAGGATCAGAGCCCCTGACGCTCTTTATGAAGGCGGATATGATGTCGTAGTGAAGCTCTCCGCCCTTATCGTACTTGGATACGTTTTCCTGGAGGTATTTACCCACCGATTCGTTATCTACCACTATGGGCTTATCCTTTGGCGACGCATCAACCACAATCTCCAGGGCGTTAAGCAGTTTGCGGGCGTCACCCCCGCTGAAGCGGAACAGGGCCTCGGTTTCCTTTACGATTATATTTTGGGCCGATAGTACCGTGTCGGTTTTTATAGCC